>NZ_JBVJQR010000003.1:0-509692 GCF_055608425.1 Kitasatospora sp. NPDC036934
CCAACCCCGATCAAGCGATCGAGGCCGGGGATGTCAACATATCTGGCGTTGACTTTTGGCACGCTGTTGAGTTCTCAAGGAACGGACACTTCCTTTGGACCGCCTTCCAGCGGACCCTCCGGGCGCTTCGTTCTTTCGTGTTTCCAGCTTATCAGATGTTTTCCGCTCCGTTTTCCGGAGTTTCATTCATCGGATTCGCTTTCCGCTTTGTCGCCCCGGTCTCCCGCGGCGACTCCGGAACTGTACGGGGACCGACCCGCCACATGCAAATCGCCTCCGCCCGGCGCTCCGGGCGGAGGCGATCAGCTGTCAGGGGCGCTGTCAGACGCGGCCCATCTCCTCGGCGATGGCCGCCGCGAAGGCGTCGATGTCGGCCTCCGTGGTGTCGAAGGCGCACATCCAGCGCACCTCGCCGGTGTGCTCGTTCCAGAAGTAGAAGCGGTAACGCTTCTGCAGTCGCTCGCTCACCTCACGCGGGAGGATCGCGAACACCGCGTTCGCCTGGACCGGACGGACGACCTCGATGCCGTCGATCTTCCGGACCGCCGCCTCCAGCCGGCTGGCCATCGCATTGGCGTGGCCGGCGTTGCGCAGGTAGAGGTCGCCCGAGAGCAGCGCCTCGAACTGGACGGAGACGAAGCGCATCTTCGAGGCGAGCTGCATCGAGGTCTTGCGCAGGTACTTGATGTTGCGCACCCGCTCCGGGTTGAGCACCACCACGACCTCACCGAGCAGCAGACCGTTCTTCGTACCGCCGTAGGACAGCACGTCGACGCCGGCGTCGGTGGTGAACTCCCGCATCGGCCGGCCGAGCGCCGCCGCGGCGTTGGCCAGCCGGGAGCCGTCCATGTGGACGAGCATGCCGAGCTGGTGGGCGTGCTCGGTGATCGCGCGGATCTCGTCGACCGTGTAGAGGGTGCCGAGCTCGGTGCTCTGGGTGATGGAGACCGCGAGCGGCTGGGCACGGTGCTCGTCGCCGAAGCCCCAGGCCTGCCGGTCGAGCAGCTCGGGGGTGAGCTTGCCGTCCGGGGTCGGGACGGTGTGCAGCTTGATGCCGCCCATCTTCTCCGGGGCGCCGCCCTCGTCCACGTGGATGTGGGCGGTGTCGGCGCAGACCACGGCGCCCCAGCGCGGCAGCAGTGCCTGGAGGGCGACCACGTTGGCGCCGGTGCCGTTGAAGACGGGGTAGGCCTCGGCCTTGTCGCCGAAGTGGCGACGGAAGACGTCCTGGAGGTGGGCCGTGTAGTCGTCCTCGCCGTAGGCGACCTGGTGGCCGCCGTTGGCGAGGGCGATCGCGGCGAGGACCTCGGGGTGCACGCCGGCGTAGTTGTCGCTGGCGAAGCCGCGGACGGCGGGGTCGTGCCGCCGTACCGCGTCCGTACGGGTGAGGTCGGTCATCGGGCTGTCAGCCACAGGTGCTGTCCGTTCAGTTCTGCTGCGGGGCGGTCCCAGAGGTCCGCCAGGTGTCCGGCGAGGTCGGCGGTGTCGGTGAAGCCGGCGAACTTCGCCTCCGGCTTCTCGGCCCGCATCTCGGGGCTGACCAGCGCCTTGATGACCAGGATCGCAGCCGCCGCGGTGGGCTCGCCGTCCGGGGAGGTGGTCTCCTTCTTGAAGGAGTCGGCCATGGCGAGGGTCCAGGCCTCGGTGGCGGCCTTGGCGGCCGCGTAGGCGGCGCCGCCGGCGGTCGGCTTGTGCGCCGCCGCGGCGGAGACCATCGCGTAGCGGCCGGCCGGGCTGCGGACCAGCGCGGGCTGGAAGGCCAGCGAGGTGTGCTGGAGGGTGCGCACGACGGTGTCGTGCAGGAAGTCCCAGTCGTCCAGGCGGCTGTCGAAGAAGGTCTTGCTGCCGCGCCAGCCGCCGACCAGGTGGAACAGGCCGTCGACGTGGCCGTGCTCGGCCTCCAGGTGGTCGGCCCAGTCGTGGACCTCCTGCGGGTCGAGCAGGTCGATCACCTGGCCGCTCACCTTCGCCCCGCGCACCGCGACGCGGGTGGCGTCCAGGGCGGACTCCAGGCGCTGGGGGTCGATGTCGGCCCCGATCACGGTGGCGCCGTCGGCCGCGAGGCGGCGCAGCACTGCCTGCCCGGCCGGACCGCTGGCCCCGGCGACGGCGATGACCTTGCCGGCCAGCTTGGTGGAGGGGGTGGTGGTCACGCGGCGACTCCCTGGATACCGGCGCCGGTGATGCCGGCGGTGGCGGCGATGACGCCGCGGAGCTTCTTGGACAGGGCCTCGTAGAACATGCTCAGCGGGAACTCGTCGGGGAGCACGGCGTCGCACAGCGCCTTGTTCAGGGCCTTGCCGTCGGTGATGTCGAGCGGGAGGGCCTCGGGGCCCTTCGCCCAGGTGGAGGCCGGGTGCGGGGTGAGGTAGCGGGAGACCAGCTCGTACGCGGCGAGCCAGTGGGCCGGCTTGGGCCGGTCGATGCCGTCGCGGTAGAGGGTCTCGATGTCGCCGCACAGCGCGTTGGTGACCTGCGGGGCGAGGTCCCAGTCGATGGTGAGGCGGTTGTCGCGCCAGCGCAGCGCGCCGTGCTTGTGCAGGTACGCGAAGAGCAGCTGGCCGCCGAGGCCGTCGTAGTTGCGGACGCGGTCGCCGCTGACCGGGAAGCGGAACATGCGGTCGAAGAGGATCGCGTACTGGACGTCGCGGGCGTGCGGGTTGCCCTCGGCCTCGAGCTTCACCGCCTCCTTGAAGGTGGTGAGGTCGCAGCGGAGCTCCTCCAGGCCGTACATCCAGAACGGGCTGCGCTGCTTGATCATGAAGGGGTCGAACGGCAGGTCGCCGTGGCTGTGGGTGCGGTCGTGGACGAGGTCCCACAGGACGAAGGTCTCCTGCGCGCGCTGCTGGTCCTGGAGCAGGCCCTCGGCGTCGGCCGGGATCTCCAGGCCGAGCTGCTGGACGGCGCTGGTAGAGACGGCGCGGAAGCGGGCGGCCTCGCGGTCGCAGAAGATGCCACCCCAGGTGAAACGTTCCGGCGCCTTGCGCACGGAGACCGTCTCGGGGAAGAGGACGGCGGAGTTGGTGTCGTACCCGGCCGTGAAGTCCGTGAAGGTGATCGGGACGAACATCGGGTTGTCGAAGCGGGTGCGCTCCAGCTCGTCCAGCCACTCGGGCCACACCACGCGCAGCAGGACGGCTTCCAGATTGCGGTCCGGGTTGCCGTTCTGGGTGTACATGGGGAAGAGGACCAGGTGCTCGAGGCCGTCCTCGCGCTGGTCGGCGGGCTGGAAGGCGAGCAGCGAGTCCAGGAAGTCGGGCTCGCGGTACCCGGTGTCGGCCCACTTCGCCAGGTCGACGTCGACGGCGGCCAGGTAGGCGGCGTCGTGCGGGAAGTTCGGGGCGAGCTCCGCGACGGCGGCCCGGACGGTGGCGACCAGCGGGTCGACGGTGTGCCGCTGGACCACGGACAGGTCGATCGAGCCGTCCTTGGACTGCAGCGGGCGCAGCGTCTCGACGGCCTCCTTCAGGCGCAGCCACGCCGGGTGGGTGGCGAGGGTCGAGACCGGGGCGTCGGCCGCCGCAGCGAGCCTTGGCGAAAGATTCTGCATCGTGGACTCACTTCGACAGGAGTTATTTCAACGAGGACACCATAAGTACGAAAGGTTCTCCCGTTCAAGGGGGCCTGGACCGACAAAACTCTCGTGCACCGCCGCTCCGACCCCAAAACCTGCGCCGGGCGCACGCCTTCGGGCCTGTGTCCGACATGTGGACGGTGTCCTGGATGTCCTGGACAGACGAGCCGTCCTGATGCGAACCTCCCCGCATGTTCCCGGAGGTGATCACGGTGACCGAGCGCCACGACGGCCCGTGCCGGTTGCCCGCCCGTCAGCAGGCCTGTTGTCGCCGCCGCTGCCGCGCGCACTGCTGTCGCCGCCGCTGTCGTCGCTGACCCGGCCGCGGTGGTCGGGCCGGCCGCGACCGGCCGGCTGCCGCTGATCCGGCCCGGGGCGCCGCGGACGCGGGCCCGTACGCCGACCATGCCGTGTGTGTTCCGGCGCCGCCACCGGGGGAAGTGACCCGCCGGGAAGCGGCCCGCCCGGCCCGGCCCGCGCAGCGCCCGTGCCCGCCCCGTCTCGTTCCTCCCCGCCCTGCCCGTACCGCGCTCTCCCGCCCGGTCCCTCCCCCTGGAGCCCTGCCATGAGCCTCCGCAAGCCGTCCGCCGTCCTGCCCCTCGCCGCGCTGGTGGTCGCCACCGCCGTGCTCACCGGGTGCGCGCCGCAGGACGCCAAGTCCGACGGGGCCGCCAGTACGGCCGGGGCCACGGCGGGTTGCGCGCCCGGGGCGCTGGCGACGCGGACCGCCGGAAAGCTGACCGTCGGCACCGACAAGCCGGCGTACGACCCGTGGTTCTCCGAGGACAAGCCGGAGAACGGCAAGGGCTTCGAGTCGGCGGTGGCGTACGCGGTGGCGGAGAAGCTGGGCTACCCCAAGGACAAGGTCGGCTGGGTGGTCGCGCCGTTCGGCAAGGCGACCGCGCCGGGCGCCAAGGACTTCGACTTCGACGTCAACCAGGTGTCCATCAGCGACGAGCGCAAGCAGGCGGTGGACTTCTCCTCCGGCTACTACGACGTGCGCCAGGCCGTCATCGCGCTCAAGGGCTCCAAGGCGGCGGGCGCCAGGAGCATCGCCGACCTCAAGGGCGCCAAGCTGGGCGCGCAGGTCGGCACCACCAGCCTGGACACCATCACCAACACCATCAAGCCCAGCGGCCAGCCGGCCGTGTTCGACTCCAACGACCTGGCGAAGGCCGCGTTGAAGAACGGTCAGGTCGAGGCGCTGGTGGTCGACCTGCCGACGGCCTTCTACATCACCGGGGCCGAGGTGCCGGAGGCCCAGGTGGTCGGGCAGTTCGAATCCGCCTCGAAGGGTGAGCAGTTCGGCCTGGTGCTGGACAAGGGCTCCGGGCTGACGCCGTGCGTCTCGCAGGCGGTGGACGCGCTGCGCGCGGACGGGACGCTGGCCAAGCTGGAGAAGCAGTGGCTGTCGGACGCCGTCTCCGCATCGGTGCTGAAGTGAGCGGGGGCACCGGCACGGCCGGGCCGGCCGGCACCGCGGAGGGCCCGGCGGCGCCGGGGGAACCGAAGGACCGGACGGCGGCGGACGCCGGGTACCGCCCCTCCGATCGGCGGCTGGCGCACGAGGCGTACCGACGGGCCCGCGCCCGCCGCTCGGCGCTGATCGCCACCGCCTCCACCGCGGCGACGGCCGTCGTGCTCTACCTGCTGATCGTCAACTCCCCCGGCTGGGAGGTCACTCGGCGGACCTTCTTCAACCTGGACTACGCGCGCCAGGCCCTGCCCGAGGTACTGCGGGGGCTGCGGCTGAACCTGGAGCTGATGCTCGGCTGCGGGGTGCTGATCCTGGTGTTCGGGCTGCTGCTCGCGGTGCTGCGGACGCTGCGCGGGCCGGTCTTCCTGCCGGTGCGGCTGCTGGCCACCGCGTACGTGGACTTCTTCCTCGGGCTGCCGATGATCATCTGCCTGCTGGTGATGATCACCGGGGTGCCGGCGCTGCGGCTCACCGGGGTGACCACCGATCCGCTGCTCCTCGGCGGGGCCGCGCTGGTGCTGACGTACTCGGCGTACGTGTCGGAGGTGTTCCGCTCGGGCATCGAGTCGGTGCACCCGAGCCAGCGGGCGGCGGCGCGGTCGCTGGGGCTGACCAACGCGCAGGCGATGCGGTACGTGGTGCTGCCGCAGGCGGTGCGGCGGGTGGTGCCGCCGCTGCTCAACAATCTCGTCAGCCTGCAGAAGGACACCGGGCTGGTCTCGATCGGCGGTGCGATCGACGCGGTGTACGCGGCGAAGATCATCGCGGCGCGCTCCTTCAACTTCACGCCGTACCTGGTGGCGGGGCTGGTGTTCATCGTGCTGACCGTTCCGCTGACCAGGTTCGCCGACTGGCTGACCACGCGGACGAACCGTCGGCAGTTGCAGGGAGGTGCGGTGTGAGCGGGACGGACGTGCTCCGGCTGGAGTCCGTGCGCAAGACCTTCGGCGGTCAGGTGGTGCTGCGCGACGTGGGCCTCGCCGTGCCCGAGCACTCGGTGACGGCGCTGATCGGGGCCTCCGGCTCCGGGAAGTCCACGCTGATGCGGTGCGTCAACCTGCTGGAGGGGATCGACGACGGGGCGATCTTCCTGGACGGCGAGGAGATCACCGACCCGCGTGCGGACGAGGACGCCGTGCGGCGCCGGATCGGGGTGGTGTTCCAGTCGTACAACCTGTTCCCGCACATGACGGTGCTGGAGAACGTCACGCTCGCGCCGCGCCGGGTGCACCGGGTGGGACGGGCGGAGGCCGAGGAGAAGGCGCTGGCGCTGCTGGACCGGCTCGGGCTGGCGGCCAAGGCCGGGGAGTACCCGGACCGGCTGTCCGGCGGGCAGCAGCAGCGGGTCGCCATCGTGCGGGCGCTGGCGGCCGGGCCCCGGCTGCTGCTGCTCGACGAGATCACCGCGGCGCTCGACCCGGTGCTGGTCGGGGAGGTGCTGTCGGTGGTGCGGGACCTCAAGGAGCAGGGGATGACGATGGTCCTCTCCACCCATGAGATGGGCTTCGCCCGCGAGGTCGCCGACCAGGTCTGCTTCCTGGACGGCGGGGTGGTGCTCGAACAGGGGCCGCCGGAGCAGGTGCTCGGCGATCCCCGGGAGGAGCGGACCCGGGAGTTCCTCAGTCGGGTCGTCGCCTCGGGGCGGCTCCAGGGCTGAGCCGGCGGTCGGGGGTGTGGGCCTGCCGGGGTGGACCGCACCGCGGCGGTCACCACTGTGCGCCCCTGTGCGCGCCCTGGTGGCGCCGGGGCGGAGCGGTGATCGTGGACGGGACGATCGTCGCCCGTCGTCCGCCCCCTGGGAGGCCGCCGTTGCACGGACCCACCCTGGTCAACTGGCTCCTCGCCCTTCTCACCGCCACCGCCGGCGCCTCCTGCCTGACCCGCCTGCGACACTCCCCCTGCGCCACCACGACGCCGGGCGCACGCCGCGCCCACCCCTCGCTCACCCGGGAGTCCGACGCCGCCGAAGCCCTGATGGGGCTCGGCATGGCGGCGATGGCCGTCACCGGCGCGACCGTCCCGGCCGCCGTCTGGGCCGGCCTGTTCGGCCTGCCCGCCGCCGCCTTCCTGCTCGCCGCCCTGTGCGCCCCGGCCGGCCGGGCGCACCGGTTGCACCACGCCGTCGGCGCGCTCGCCATGACGTACATGGCCCTCGCGATGACCGCCTCCCCCGGCGGCCACCACCACGCCGCCGCGCTCGGCACCCCGCTGCTGACCGGCGCCCTGCTGCTCTACTTCGGCGGCTACTCCCTCTGGGCCGGCGCCCGGCTGCTGCACACCCCCGCCGGCACCCTCGCCCTCGGCACCACCGGACTGCCCCGGGCCTGTCGGCTGACCATGGGGATCGGCATGTTCGCCATGCTCCTGGCCATGTGACGCGCCCCGCGGACGGCAGTTCGAGGACGGCCCCAAGGCCCGCACCGGCGGGTGGCGTTGGTCACTGGCCGGCCGAAAGCCGTTCCACCGGGCGTCGACAGCGCATAGGTTGGCGGGGAGCGCGTTGTCGCGTTCCGTGCGTACTCGGGGAGCCCATGCGATGACTGCCCTGATCGGCCTGCTGCTGCTCGGCCTGCTGCTGTCCACCGTGGTGCCCCGGCTGCTGGCCCGGGCCCGCTGGGTGGAGCGCGAACCGGTGCTGGCGCTGCTGGTGTGGCAGTGCATCGTGGTGGCCGTCCTGCTGTGCTGCGCCCTGGGCCTGGTGCTCGCCGCGTCCGCCGCCGAGCCCGCGCTGCGCGACTGGGTGTTCGCCGGCGCCCCGTACGGCGTGGAGGCCGCGTACGGTCTGCAGGACGCCGAGGGCTGGGGCCGGCTGTGCGCCGCCGTACTGGCCGCGGGCGCGCTGCAGACGGTGCTGGCGCTCACCCGCGAGGTCCGTACGGCCAAGGCCCTGCGCAACCGGCGCCACGCCCAACTGGCGACCCGTGCACCGGAGTTGCCTGATGCCATCGAGGCCGCCCGGAACCGCAAGGAGCGGCTGGTGGTGCTGGAGAACGTCCGCCCCGAGGCCTGGTCGCTGCCCGGCCCGAACTCCCGTCTGGTGGTCACCACCGGCGCACTCCAGCAGCTCACCGACCGGGAGTTGGCGGCCGTGCTGAGCCATGAGCGCGGGCACGTCCGGGCCCGGCACCACTGGCTCCAGCAGTTCGCCCAGGCGCTCGCCTCCGGCTTCCCCGGCATCGGCGTGTTCCGGGCCTTCCGCGACCAGGTGGCGGAGTTGGTCGAGCTGGCCGCCGACGACCGGGCCGCGCGCCGGCACGGCCGGCACACCACTGCCCTGGCGTTGGCCGAACTCAACCTGGACCGCGGGGTGTTCGGCTCCTGCCCGCCCGGTCTGGCGCAGTCCCCGAAGCGGGTGGACCGGCTGCTCGCGGGGCGCCCCCGACTGTCCGTCCCGCACCGGCTGCGGCTGACCGCCGTCGCCCTGGCGGCGCCCGCCGCGGCCGTTCTGCTGGCCGTCGCACCAGGGCTCCACTCACTGCTCTGAGAGCCCGAGAAGCAATCCCCGCCAGGGCGTTGACGCAGGGTCAGTCGAGGTCGGACTCTCCGCAGAGCGGCGCGAACCGGCCACCCAGAGTCTGCCCGAGCACCTCGCGGTGCAACGCCCGGGCCTGGTCGTACCGCTCCCGCCCGGCCGGGGTGAGGGCGATCATGATGCCCCGCCGGTCGCTCGGACACATCGCCCTGGTCACCAGTCCGCCCTTCTCCAGGCGGGCGATCAGCCGGGACAGCGCGCTCTGGCTCAGATGGACGGTGGGCCCCAGTTCGCTCGCCCGCAGGGCGGCCCGACCGTCGGCCTCGCACCCCTCCACCAGGCGTTCCAGCACCTCGAACTCGCTCATGCCCAGCCCGTGCTTCTCGCCGAGCTCGCGGTCGAGCGTACAGACGGCAACGGCGTGGCGGGCCAGCAGCTCACGCCATTCCGCGATGAGACCGGCCTCCGCCGAGGCTTCAAAGGGGTCGAGTTCAGCCACCCCGCCACCCTAGCAGGTGCAGCGTAAATTTATGCGTTCACATCTTATTCATTTGCATTGAATGCACGCGCATGTAATGTCCTCCCCATGACCACCGCGACCGTCACGCCAACCGACGCTCCGTCAACCAGCGGGCTGAACTGGACACCCCGCCTCTGGGGCACCCTGATCGTGCTCTGCGCCGCCATGTTCCTGGACGCCCTGGACGTCTCGATGGTGGGCGTCGCCCTCCCGTCCATCGGCTCCGAACTGCACCTCTCGACCTCCACCCTGCAGTGGGTGGTCTCCGGCTACGTACTCGGCTACGGCGGCCTGCTGCTGCTCGGCGGGCGGGCCGCCGACCTGCTCGGCCGCCGCCGGGTCTTCCTGGTCGCGCTGGGCGTCTTCGCCGCCGCCTCGCTGGTCGGCGGCCTGGTCGACGACGGCGGCCTGCTGATCGCCGCCCGCTTCCTCAAGGGCGTCAGCGCCGCCTTCACCGCCCCGGCCGGCCTGTCGATCATCACCACGACCTTCGCGGAGGGCCCCGCCCGCAACCGGGCGCTGTCGATCTACACCACCTGCGGCGCCAGCGGCTTCTCGCTCGGCCTGGTACTGAGCGGGTTGTTCACCTCGGTCGGCTGGCGCTGGACCTTCCTGATGCCCGTCCCGGTCGCACTGCTCGCCCTGCTCTTCGCCGTCCGCCTGCTCCCCCGCCCGGTCGAGGAGCCCGCCAAGGGCGGCTACGACGTGCTCGGCGCGATCACCGGCACCTCGACCGTGCTGCTGCTGGTGTTCACGGTGACCGAGGCCCAGGGCGCCGGGTGGCTGAGCCTGCGCACCCTCGGCTCGCTGGTGGTGGTCGCCGCACTGGCGGCGGCCTTCCTGCTGATCGAGAGCCGTGCCGCCCACCCGCTGGTCCGGCTCGGCATCTTCCGCAACGGGTCGGTGGCCCGCGCCAACGTGGTCGCCTTCGCTATGGCCGGCGCGTACGGCGGCTTCCAGTTCGTCGTCACCCTCTACCTCCAGCACCTGCTCGGCTGGTCGGCCCTCCAGATGGCCCTGGGACTGCTGCCGGCCGGCGCCTTCATCGCCCTCTCGGCGCCGTTCATGGGCCCGATCGTGGACCGCTTCGGCACCGGCCGACTGCTGCCGATCGGCCTGCTGGCCCTGGTCGGCGCCTTCGCCCTCTTCCTGCGCCTGGACGAGCGCAGCTCGTACCTGGCGCTGGTGCTGCCCTCGATGCTGCTGCTCGGCGTGGGCTTCGCGCTGGCCTTCCCCTCGGTGAACATCGCGGCCACCGACGGGGTGGCCGACGATGAGCAGGGACTGGCCTCGGGACTGGTGAACACGGCGATCCAGGTCGGCACCGCCGTGGTGCTGGCCGGCGCGACCGCGATGATCACGGCCGGGAGCGCGGGCGGCGACAGCGCCCAGGCCCAGCTGGACGGCTACCGGCCGGCGCTGGTCCTGGTCACGGCGGTCGCAGTGGTCGGACTGGTGGTGGCGACGGTGGGAGCAGTGGTGGACCGCCGCCGAAACGTCACTCCCGTTTCAGTGCCGGATTATGATTACCCGTCTGCCGGACCGTCCGTGGCCCGGGCCGAAGTCCTGACCGAGCGCTGACCCACCGGGCCCCGCCCACGGCCGACCCGACCGCCGGGCCCTGGTGCCGGCTCCACCAAACCCCCGTGTTGGTGGAGCCGGCCGTCTTTTGTACCGGTTTTGTACCGGCCGCCGGGCCGGTGCCCGTCGGGACACGGTTCCACGATGCGGCTACTGGCTTCGCAAGTATATTGGCCCGGAGTCAACGAACGTTCGGAGCAGACACGATGGCACCTCGCGGGGATTCGGTCAATGAGGAGATGCGGCAGCGCTCCCGCCGACGCATCATGCGGGCCACGGTCGAGCTGGTTGACCAGCACGGTTACGCGGGCACCACGCTGACCGACATCGCCGAACGGGCCGGACTCGCCCGCGGTTTGCTCTCCTACTACTTCGACGGCAAACGACTGCTGATGCAGGCCGCGACGCACCGGATGATGCACCAGGCACTGTCCGGCGCACTCGCCGAACTGCCGCCGGACGCCTCCCCCCGGGCCCGCCTGGCCCGCGCGATCGACGCCGTCCTCGGCCTGGCCATGGACCACCCCCGGGTGATGCGCTCGCACCTCGCCCTGATCCTCGACCCCGACACCGGCGCCTTCGTCCAGGACCCTGAGCAGCAGCAACTCGGCGCGATCCTGCAGAACCTGCTCGAGGACTGGGGTGCACCGGACCCGGTCGCCGAACACGCGCTGCTGCGCAGCGCGTTGATGGGTGGCTGCATCGGGGTGCTGCTGCCGGGCGCCGAGATCCCGTTGGCGCCGATCCGGGCCGACCTGTTCCGCCGCTACGACCTGCCCTGGGAGTTGGGCCGCCCGCCGCAGCCGCTGCCGCCGGAACGCGAACGGCCGCCGACCCGCGGTTGACGGGCGGCGGCCGAGCGGGTTCACGACCGGCGGAGCGATTCCCGGAGCGGCCCGAGGGACGATCTCCCCCGCCCCGACAGGGAGTTGCTCAGCGCTCCTTCAGGATCGAGGACAGCAGGTCTATCGTGCGCTCCGGCGTGAGGCTGTCCACGCAGAGCCGCTCCATGACCTGGATGTACGCGTCGACGTCGTCCCGCTTGTCCAGGTACAGCGCGCTGGTGAGCTGCTCCAGGTAGACCACGTCCGCGAGGTCCTGCTCCGGGAAGCGCAGGATCGAGAACGCCCCGGACTCGCCCGCGTGCGCGCCGAAGCGGAACGGCATGACCTGGATGACCACGTTGGCCTGTTCGGCGACGTCGATCAGGTACTGCACCTGACCCCGCATCACCTTGGGCCCGCCGACCGGCCGGCGCAGGGCCGCCTCGTCGATGACCGCCCACAGGCGCGGGCTGGCCCCCTCGGTCAGCAGCTTCTGGCGGCGCAGGCGGAGGCTGACCCGCCGCTCGACCTCCTCCTCGCTGATGACCGGCCGACTCTGGCCGAAAACCGCCCGTGCGTACTCCTCGGACTGCAGCAGCCCGGGGATGAACTGCACCTCGTAGGTGCGGATCAGCTGGGCGGCCTCCTCCAGTCCGACATAGGTCTGGAACCACCCCGGCAGCACGTCGTTGAAGCTGTGCCACCAGCCGGACTTGTTGGCCTCGCGGACCAGCCCGAGCAGGGCCTCCCGCTCCAGGCCGTCGTCGACGCCGTAGAGACTGAGCAGGTCGGCGACGTCGCGCTCCTTGAAGCTGACCCGGCCGAGCTCCATACGACTGATCTTGGACTCGGACGCGCGGATCGCGTAGCCCGCGTCCTCACGGGTGATGCCGCGCGCCTCACGCAGGCGACGCAGCTGCGAGCCGAGGAGGATCCGGCGGACCATCGAGCCGCCGCCCGGCTGAACTGTGGTCATGCGGTCGAAACCTCCACCTAGGGCAAACAGCGCACAGTCTGCCATCAGTTGAGCGCTCACGGTGCCGATACTGACGGATGTTCCTATCAGTTCCACACTCCGCACACCAGGATGCACGTGCATCCGGCGCTTGCATATGCCAATAGTGCGACTGCACGTGAATCGACTCTTGCATCTGCAGTGAGCGCACACCACCATGGTGCACGTGCACCTGCACATCCCTGGCAATCCCGCGGGCTCCGCGTCGACCCCACGCGCGACTCCGTGCACCGACCCGGCGGCGTCCCCCGCGCCATCGGGCGTTCGAGTGCGCGCGCGTCTGGTCGAAGGGGCGGCCGAGCGGCCGAGCGAGTCGGAGGTGACCGGCATGACCCCGGCGGGTCCAGCCGTGTCCGCCCCCTTATGGGAGGAGCTCTTCATGAGCACCGGTACGGCTTTGGCAGTTGACCCACACGTGGTCACCTGTACGCTCGCTCCTCGCTTCGAAGCCGTGAGATCCGCTCGCGACTTCGCCCGGACCGCTCTCCAGCGCTGGGGCCTGATGGAGCTGTTCGACGACGTCGCACTGGTGGCCTCGGAACTCGTCACCAACGCGCTCCGGCATGCGATCGGCGCACGGCCCGACCCGTCGGGCGGCGCCCTGGGCGAGTACGACTCTCCCACACGGCCGACCCCGGAGGGGCGACTGCCGATCCGAATAAGCCTGGTGCACCGCGCACCCCAGGTGGTCTGCGCGGTGAGCGATCCGAGCAGCACCGGCCCGGTGGCGCGGGAGGCGGACTTCGTCGCCGAATCCGGGCGCGGGCTACACCTGGTGGAGTCGTTCAGCCACTCCTGGGGCTGGCACCCGCTGGGCAGCGGCAAGGTGGTCTGGGCCATGTTCGAGGCGGGGCCGGCCGGCGGCAGCGGACTCGACTGCGGCGGCCTGGGCGGCAGTCGGCTCGACGGCGCCGGATTCGACGGTCACGCGCTCGACGGACGAGTCGACGTCGGTGGACGGCACCGGCGCTCGGCCTAGCGCCGCACGGCGCACGGCCGACCGAGGGGCGACCCGGGAGGACCACACCCCGGGCCCTTCAGCCAGGCCCCGGTCCGGTACGGCCGGCACATCCCGTACGGCCGGCACGTTCCCTACCGCCGGCACATCCCGTACGGCCGGCACATCCCGCCGCGGGACCGCCCGGACGCGGGCAGGGCCGCCGGACAAAGACAAAGGCCGTCGTGGTGTCAGCACCCACGACGGCCCCCCGATGGTGGCCCGGCGGCCGGTCAGACCGCCAGGTGGTCGAACTCCCCGTCCTTGGCGCCCAGCAGCAGCGCCGCGATCTCGGCCCGGGTGTAGATGAGCGCCGGACCGTCCGGGAAGCGCGAGTTGCGCATCGCCACGTCGCCGCCCGGCAGGGCCGCGAACTCGACGCAGTTGCCCTGGGAGTTGCTGTGCAGGCTCTTCTGCCAGACCACCCCCTTGAGGTCTGCGGCGGCCATCCCGTTGTAGGTGTGGTTCGAGCCGTGCGTTACCTGCGAGTCGTGCATAGAAGTCTCCCGAAGAGCTCCGGAGTTGTCGTCCAGCGCGGCGCCCCGGCACCCGCCGAACGGACCGGCCCCGTACCGGTCCGGCACAACGCCTCACTTGACGCGATGATAGCTGCAGTGCACGTGCATCAGCACGGGACATTGCAGGTGCACGAGGCCTTTTACCGGTCGCCGCGAACTCTTCACGGGCCCTTCTCCTGACGGTACGTAAACGGACATAGCCGATGGAATCGACGGGTTGTCCATAACCGGCCGTGAGCGGCCCCCCGCTGAATGTTGATCTTCGAATGCCGGGAGTCGCACTTTCGTGACCCTCCGTCAGTCCATCCTCCGGCTGTGAGACATCTCACGCACCCCTCGTGCAACGCGACGCCCCGCGGCGCACGTCCGGGCAACCGTGCGAGTCCGAACGGGGGTTGGGTGAGGAATGTCCGGATTGTAGGCAAACGGCCCGGACCGGCGCGGCAGGGACACGGCCTCCGCACCACGACCACCCGAAACCCGTACGGCAGCCGACTGCAGGCCTGACGGGCAGATGTCCTACGATCTCCGGCATGAGCACCGCAGCCATCCCGGGCGCGCCACTGCCCGTCCGCACTCCAGGCTCCCGTGCGCGGGGGCGCCACCGCCGCCCCGAGCGCCCCGAGATCCGCACCGGCTCGCCGGCCCTGGTGCTCGCCGTACCCGCGACCCCGGGGCCCGAGTCCCGCTCGGTCGTCGAGGAACTGCTCTCGATCGTCCGCAGTGAGCACACCGGCGTCCAGGCCGCGGTCGGCTACCTCCCGACCGACGGCGCCACCACCGGGGGCGCCGAGGAGCGCACCGTCGCGGAGCTGCTGGCAGCGGCCGCCGAGGCCGGACTGCCGACGCCCGTCGTGGTGCCGCTGGTGCCCGGCCCGCACGGCTTCCTGACCGGGCTTCAGGCCCTCGCGACCGAGTACGGCGCGACCGTCACCGACGCCCTGGGCCCGCACCCGCTGCTGGCCGAGGCCGTCCACGTGCGACTGTCCGAGGCCGGGCTGGCCCGGGCCGACCGGGCCCGGCTGTTCGCCATCGCGACCGCCGCGGACGGCGTGGTCCTGACCACCGTCGGCGGCGAGGAAGCGGCCGCCGCGGCCGGGATCACCGGCGTGCTGCTGGCCGCCCGACTGGCCGTCCCGGTCGTCCCCGCGGCGCTCGACGTGCCCGGCTCGGTCGCCGCCGCCGTCAACCACCTCAAGGAGACCGGTTCCCAGCGCCCCGCGCTGGCCCCGCTCGTGATCGGCCCGGAGGCGGACTCCGAGCTGCTCGCCACGGCCGCCGAGGAGACCGGCTGCCCGTCGGCGGCGCCGCTGGGCGCGTACCCGACGGTCGGCCAGCTGATCGCCTCCACCTACCTGGCCGCGCTGCCCACGCCGACGGCGGAGGAGCTGGCCGAGGCCGAGGCGGAAGCCGCCGCCACCGCCGCGGCCGGTGAGGGCTCCCGCCGCGCCCATGCGGCCGCCGAAGGGCCCCTGGAAGGCTGACGGACACCTCCCCGTACGACCCGGCGGAACGCCCGCCGCAGAGCCCGCGACCGCCCGTCGCGGCACTCGCACCACCGAAGGGCCCGGAACGACTGCGTTCCGGGCCCTTTCGACGTGTTCGGATCGCCCTACAGGAGAGTTAAGCGGGCAATACGACGCAATGTCCGTTCTGGTGCCATTTGTCGATGAATTGTCGGCGCGCCGTCCAGCACTCGATTCGCCGTCGCTCCCCCGGCGCGCGGGAGCGCCCCCGTCACGCTCCAACGCTCCGTCACTTCATTCCTGAGACGCAGCCAGTTATCGCGATCCACTGCTAATTTGCAAGAAAACGATCATTTACGATCATGAATTTCGAGCCTTTTGGCGTTTCCCGCTAAACCGTGATGTGCGTCACAGGTATTTGCAGTTTTAACTTACGTCTGCATAACGTGCTCCCCGTTCGTGACCACACGGACCCAGTTCATCCGCGACGCCGAGTCCTGCCGTCGGATGTCCTGGCAGCGCGAAAACGCATCACGGCAGGAGCGGGGGAACCACAGGTAAGTCGCCCTAGACCGTTTTCCGGAACGGTCCAGGGCTAGGGGTGAAGCCGCGCCCACAGCGCGGCCGGGCAACTCCAGCCCGAATCCGACAGCTCACCTCGCAGGCGTGGGAGAGGACCGCGTCTTCATGCTGCCTTCCAACGGCAACCGCCTGTCCAGCCGCACCCGTCGCGTGATCGCCGCCCTCGGCGTCGCCGGCGTCGGCCTCACCGTCCCCTGCCTGACCACCGGCACCGCCAACGCCGCCTCCGTCGCCACCTGGGACAAGGTCGCCCAGTGCGAGAGCAGCGGCAACTGGAGCATCAACACCGGCAACGGCTTCTTCGGCGGCCTGCAGTTCACCTCCAGCACCTGGGCCGCCTTCGGCGGTACCGCGTACGCCCCGCAGGCCAACCAGGCCACCAAGGACCAGCAGATCGCCGTCGCCGAGAAGGTCCTCGCCTCGCAGGGCCCCGGCGCCTGGCCGGTCTGCTCGGTGCAGGCCGGGCTGACCAAGGGCGGCGCCGCCGCCGCGGTCGACACCTCGGCCGGCTCCACCGCCGCCAAGCCGGCCACCAAGCCCGCCCAGGCACCGACCCGGGCGGCGACGCCCGCCAAGCCGGCCGCGCCCGCCCAGGACCAGGCGCAGACCTCGGGTGACTCCGCCTCGTCCGCCGACTCCTCCGCCAACAGCAGCTGGGCGCAGAAGCGTCAGGCGCAGGCCCAGGGCGGCAGCTACACCGTCGTCGACGGCGACTGGCTGTCCTCGATCGCCACCAAGCACAACGTCCAGGGCGGCTGGCAGCGGCTGTACGACCTCAACCGCAGCACCCTGACCGACGGCCCGGACACCATCTACCCGGGCCAGCAGCTGACCTTCGGTGACGGCGGCTCGGCCCAGGCCGACCAGTCCTCCACCGCCACCACGTCCGGCTCGGACTTCGCCTGGTTCGACCGCTCGAAGAAGTCCGGCCAGGCCGCGAACGGCGGTGCCGTGAACGCCAAGCCGATCGACCAGGGCACGTCCACCGCCTCGAAGCCGGCTTCCAAGCCCGCCTCGAAGCCGACCGCCCAGGCGCAGACCCCGGCCCCGGCCCAGACCGCCACCGGCAGCATGGCCGCGGCCGTCTCCTTCGCCCAGTCGAAGATCGGTCAGGCGTACGTCTACGGCGGCACCGGCAACGGCGGCTGGGACTGCTCCGGCCTGACCCAGGCCGCGCTGCGCGCCGCGGGCATCAACATCCCGCGCGTCGCCGCCGACCAGGCCGCCGCCAGCACCCACGTCTCGCTGGACAGCCTGCAGCCGGGCGACCTGCTGTTCTGGTCGAACAACGGCCAGGACTCCGGCGTCTACCACGTCGCCATCTACATCGGCAACGGCCAGTACGTCGAGGCCGCCAACCCGAGCTCGGGCGTCCGCCTCCAGACCATCGCCAACTGGGCTCCGGACTTCGCCGGCCGGGTCTGAGGACACCGCGCACACCACGCGCACCATGCGCACCGCACGGCTGACGAATGACAGCTGACGGATAACAGATTTCATCATCTGTCAGCTGTCAGCCGCCGTCGCCCGACAGCCCCGGGGAGAGTCTGGTCGCTCCCCCCGGGCTTCGGCGTACCCACGTGCCGACCGCCGCATGGTCAAACCCCGGTCCGCGGGGCATGCTGCTGCTCCGCACCCGAGGAGGAGTCACCATGGCCCAGGTCACCGTCACGCTCGACGCGAACCTCGCGATCGACGCGATGCTGCTCTCCGGCACCAAGAACCCCCAGGACGCCGTCGAACTGGTCCTGCGCGACTACCTGGCCCGCGGCCGCCGCACCGAGACCCGGACCGGCGACGCGACCGACGGCCACCGGGTCAGCACCGACCGCCCGGCCGCCCAGGAGGGTTGAGCAGCCGGCCCACCCCGCGCGCACGCCGACGGGCCCCGGAGAGCAACCGCCCTCCGGGGCCCGTCAGTTGGACGGCACCCGCCGGCCTCAGCGCGCACAGGCTCCCGTGGAACCCCGCATCACCAGCTCCGGCTGGAACATGAACTCCCCACGCTGGGCGGCGTTCCCGCCCACCTCCTCCAGTAGGGCGTCCACCGCGGCCGTCGCCATCGCCTCGACCGGCTGCCGGATCGTCGTCAACGGCGGTTCGGTGAAGGCGATCAGCGGCGAGTCGTCGAAGCCGACCACCGACACGTCCTGCGGCACCGACAGCCCCCGCTGCCGCACCGCCCGGATCGCCCCGAGCGCCATCATGTCGCTCCCGCAGACGATCGCCGTGCAGCCCTTGTCCAGCAGCGCGCCGGCCGCCGCGTGCCCGCCCTCCACGCTGAAGAGCGTGTGGTGGACGAGGCCCTCGGCCTGCTCCTCGCTGTGCCCGAGCACCTCGCGCATCGCCGCCGTGAAGCCCTCGATCTTGCGGAGCACCGGCACGTACCGCCGCTGCCCGACCGCCAGGCCGATCCGCTCGTGCCCGAGTTCGGCCAGGTGCTGGACGGCCATCCACATCGCGGAGCGGTCGTCCGGCGAGATGAACGGCGCGTCGATCTTCTCGCTGTAGCCGTTGATCAGCACGAACGGCACCCCGCGCCCGGACAACCGGGCGTAGCGGTCGTGGTCGGCCGTGGAGTCGGCGTGCAGTCCGGAGACGAACACGATGCCCGCTACGCCCCGGTCCACCAGCATGTCGACCAGTTCGTCCTCGGTGGAGCCGCCGGGGGTCTGGGTGCACAGCACCGGCGTGTACCCGTGCCGGCTGAGCACCTGCTCGATCACCTGCGCCAGCGCGGGGAAGATCGGGTTGCTCAACTCCGGTGTGATCAGCCCGATCAGCCCGGCGCTGCGCTGGCGCAGCCGGGTCGGCCGCTCGTAGCCGAGCACGTCGAGCGCCGCCAGGACGGTCTGCCTGGTGGCGGCGGAGACGTTCGCCTTGCCGTTGAGTACGCGGGAGACGGTGGCTTCGCTGACCCCCGCCTGCGCCGCGATGTCTGAGAGTCGCGCCGTAGTCACGGTCCCAGAGCCTATTGCAACCACGTCAGACCGCCCACCAGCCGGTGGCGTCCGGAGCGAGCACCGTCTCGCCGCCGTCCACCACGAGTTCGGCCGAGGCGAGCAGCAGCCGGCCCGGTGCGGGGATGCGCACCGGTTCGCCGGTGGTGTTCACGGTGCAGACGAAGGAGCCGCGCCGGAAGGCGAGAGTGCCCTCGGGGCCCTCCAGCCAGTGGACCTCGGTGCCGGCGCCGAGGTCGGGCTGGGCCCGTCGGACGGCCAGCGCGCTGCGGTAGAGCTCCAGGGTGGAGGTCGGGTCGCCGGTCTGCGCCTCGACGCTCAACTCGGCCCACTCGGCCGGCTGCGGCAGCCAGGACGGTCCGCCCGCGACCGGCCCGAAGCCGTACGGGGCCTCGGTGCCGGACCACGGGATCGGGACGCGGCAGCCGTCGCGGTAGCCGTCCTGGCCGGCCTGGCGGAAGAAGGACGGGTCCTGGCGGACCTCGTCGGGCAGGTCGGTGACGTCCGGCAGGCCGAGTTCCTCGCCCTGGTAGACGTAGGCGGAGCCGGGCAGCGCGAGCATCAGCAGGGTGGCGGCGCGGGCCCGTCGCAGACCGAGCGCGCGGTCGCCGGGGGTGCGGATCTGGGTGCCGAGGCCGGGCTCGTTGGCGAAGCGGGTGGCGTGCCGGGTGACGTCGTGGTTGGAGAGCACCCAGGTGGTGGGGGCGTCGACCGGGCGCATCGAGTCGAGCGAGAGGTCGATCACCTCGCGCAGCGCGGTGGCGTCCCAATCGGTGCCCAGGTACTGGAAGTTGAAGGCCTGGTGCAGCTCGTCCGGGCGGACGTAGTTGGCGGTGCGCTGGACGGTCGGGGTCCAGGCCTCGGCGACGCCGATCCGCTGCCCCGGGTACTCGTCGAGGATCTTGCGCCAGCTGCGGTAGATCTCGTGCACGCCGTCCTGGTCGAAGAACGGCATGACGTCGTTGCCGAGCAGCTTGAGCTGGTCGGCGCCGCCGAGGTCGGGCAGGCCGGGGGCCTTGACCAGGCCGTGGGCGACGTCGATGCGGAAGCCGTCCACGCCCATGTCCAGCCAGAAGCGCAGGATCGAGCGGAACTCGTCGGCGACGGCCTGGTTCTCCCAGTTGAAGTCGGGCTGCTCCGGGGCGAACAGGTGCAGGTACCAGTCGCCGGGGGTGCCGTCCGGATTCTCGGTGCGGGTCCAGGCCGGGCCGCCGAAGATGGACTCCCAGTCGTTGGGCGGCAGTTCACCGTTCTCGCCCTTGCCGGGGCGGAAGTGGTAACGCTCGCGCAGCGGGGAGCCCGGCCCTTCGCGCAGGGCGCGCTGGAACCACTCGTGCTGGTCCGAGGAGTGGTTGGGGACGAGGTCGACGATGATCCGCAGCCCCAGCTGGTGGGCGTCGCGGATCAGCGCGTCGGCGTCCAGCAGGGTGCCGAACATCGGGTCCACCGCGCGGTAGTCGGCGACGTCGTAGCCGGCGTCGGCCTGCGGCGAGGCGTAGAACGGGGAGAGCCAGACGGCGTCCACGCCGAGGTCCCGCAGGTACGGCAGGCGACTGCGGATGCCGGGCAGGTCGCCCATGCCGTCCCCGTTGGAGTCGGCGAAACTGCGCGGGTACACCTGGTAGATGACCGCGTCCCGCCACCAGCCTCTGGACACGCCCGCGTTCGCCTCGTGAGCGGTCTCGGCGGCAGGCCGGGAGGTGTCGGCCAGGTTCTGGGTCATGGACGGTATCCCTTGGGGACTAGAGGAGCGGGAGCGCTTGGTCATCGGGAAGCGCTGGGACGTGCGGAGCGCCGGGCCGGCGCGCGGCGTCAGGACTTGGAGGCACCGGCGGTCAGACCGGTGACCAGGTGGCGCTGCACCAGGTAGAAGAAGGCCGCGGACGGGATGGCGATCAGCACTGCGGTGGCGGCCATCAGGTTCCACTGGGCGTCGTGCTCGCTGACGAAGCTCTGCAGGCCGACGGCCAGCGTGTACTTGTCGGAGCTGAGCATGAACGTGGAGGCGAACGGCACCTCGGCCCAGTAGGTCAGGAAGGAGTAGAACGCGGCCACCGCCAGGCCCGGCCGGGCGAGCGGCAGCACCAGCCGCCAGAAGGTGCCGAACGGGCTGAGCCCGTCGACCCGGCCGGCCTCGTCGATCTCCACCGGGATGGTGTCGAAGTAGCCCTTCATCAGCCAGGCGCAGTACGGCACGGTGGTGGTGGAGTAGACCAGGATCAGGCCGGCGTAGCTGTCCAGCAGGTCCAGCTCGGAGAGCATCGTGTACATCGGCACGATGAGCACCGCGATCGGGAACATCTGGGTGACCAGCAGCGACCACATCAGCGGCCGGTGCCCGGGGAACCTCATCCGGGAGACGGCGTAGCCGGCGGTGGCGGCGAGCAGCACGCCGAACACGGTGGTCACCCCGGCGACCAGCAGCGAGTTGCCGAACCACGTGAAGAAGTCGGTGTCGCCCAGCACGTGCTGGTAGTTCGACAGCGTGAGCTTGCCGAAGATCTGGCCGGGGTGGAGGTAGTCGTTCTTGTCCGGCCCGAGCGAGACGAAGAGGATCCAGGCGACCGGGAACAGCGCGATCAGGCTGGCCAGGATCAGGACGCCGTGGGACAGCGCCTTGGACAGCGGGCTGCTCTCGCCGCGCGGGCGGAACTTGACGGGCCGCGCGGCCGGGGCCGCGGTCGTCGTGGGAGCGGGGCGTTCGGTGGTGGTGCTCATCGGGGTTACCTGCCTTCGTGGGTCGACCGGTGGGGGTCGGCTGGGGTCCGGGTGGACTCGGTCCGGGGCCTCAGCCGTTGGCCTGCTCGTTGCGGGCGAGCCAGCGCCGGTAGAAGGCGGTGAAGACGATCAGGATGGACAGCAGGATCACGCCGTACGCGGCGGACCCGGCGTAGTCCCGGGGGATCTGGCCGAAGCCCAGGCGGTAGGCCCAGGTGACCAGCAGCTGGGCGTCCGGGGCGCCCTTGCCGAACAGCAGGAAGATCACGTTGAACTGGTTGAACGTCCAGATCACGCCGAGCAGCACGACGGTGGAGGAGACGCTGCGCAGCCCGGGCAGGGTGATGTGCCGGAACTGCTGCCAGCGGGTGGCGCCGTCCATCTCGGCGGCCTCGTACAGTTCGGCCGGGATCGACTGCAGCCCGCCGAGCAGCGAGATCATCATGAACGGCACGCCGGCCCAGGTGTTGACCAGGATCGCGGCCGCCTTCTGCGCCCACGGGTCGGTGAGCCAGCCGGGCTCGGGCAGGTGCAGGGTGGAGAGCAGGGTGTTGACCACGCCGCCGTCGGAGAGCATCAGACGCCAGGAGAAGACCGTGACGAAGGTCGGGACGGCCCACGGGAGGATGAGCATCATCCGGTAGGCGGCGCGCCCGCGCAGCTTCTTGTTGAGCAGTACGGCGAGGCCGAGGCCGAGGGTGTAGTGCAGGCAGACGCAGATGACCGTCCAGGCGATGGTCCACACGAAGTGGGACCAGAAGCGGTCGTACGAGCCCGGGCCCCAGAGGATGTCGGCGTAGTTGTGGAAGCCGATGTACTGGTAGCTGGCCGGGATCTCGTTGACGCCGATCTTGCGGGCGACGTTGAGGCTGTTGGCGTCGGTGAGGGTCAGCCAGATGCCCTGGACCAGCGGGTAGAACACCAGTGCGCCGAGCACCAGCACGACCGGGGCGATCATCGCGTAGGCGTACCAGTGCCTCGCGTAGGAGCGCTTGAGGCGTTCCAGCGGACCCGGACGCTGATCGCGCTCCCGGCTGCCCTTGCCGGTGGCGCCCTGCACGGCGACTGACATCGTTTGCACCTTCTCGGGGGGATTTCTCGGGGGAGCCGACGGCCCGGCCCGCCGGGGTCGGCGGGCCGGGCGGTGGTGACTACTTGGCGAAGCCCGGCAGGAGCTTGGCGTAGTCCGTGGCCACGGTGTTCAGCGCGTCCTGGGTGCCGGTGCCCTGGACGGTCTTGCCCAGGTTGGTGCCGAGCGAGTCGAACAGCGAGCTGTACTCGGGCAGTTCGGGGCGCGGCTTGGCGCTGCCGAGGATGGCCTGGAAGCCGGCGATGCCCGGGTCGGCCTTGACGTCCGCGGTGTAGGCGTCCGAGCGGGTCGGCAGGGTGGAGTTCTTCTGCGCGATGAAGGCCTGGCTCTCGGCCGAGGTCATGAAGGCGGCGAACTTCTCGGCGGCGGCCTTGTGGGCCTTGTCGGCGCCGGCGTAGACGGCGATGTTGTGGCCGCCGGTGGGGGCGCCGGCCTTGCCGCTGGAGCCGGCCGGGACGGGGGCGATGCCGAGGTTCTTCTTGTCGGCGAACGCGGAGCCCTTGTAGATGTTGGTGATCTCCCACGGGCCCTGGATGATCGCCGCGACCTTGCCGCTGTTGAAGGCGTCCATCATGTGGGCGTAGGCGTCGGTGGTGACGTCGGCCTTGGCCGTGCCGGGCGAGGTGAACATCGACTTGTAGGTCTCGATGCCCTTGACGGCCTCGGGCGAGGTGATGGTGATCTTCTTGTTGGCTGCGTCGACCGCGTCGGTGCCCTCGCCGAACAGGAACGGCATCGCGTAGTAGCCGTCGGCGGCCTTCATCCAGAAGCCGTCCACGCCCGCCTTGTCCTTGACGGCGGCGGCGTCGGTCTTCAGCTCGTCCCAGGTCTTGGGGGCGTCGGTGATGCCGGCCTTGGCGAACAGGTCCTTGTTGTAGAGGAGGCCCAGGGTGTCGGTGACCAGCGGGACGCCGTACAGCTTGCCCTCGTACTTGGCCTGCTGGATCAGGCTGGGCTGGAAGGCGGAGGCGTCCGCGGCGGCCGGGGTGCCGTCCAGCGGCTCCAGGAAGCCGGCCTTGGCGAAGGCGGCGGTCCAGCCGACCTCGGAGCGGAAGACGTCGGGCGCACCCTTGGCCCCCATGGCCGTCTGCAGCTTGTTCTGCGCCTGGTCGAACGGCACGTTGACGAAGTCGACCTTGATGTTCGGGTTGGCCGCCTCGAACTTCTTGACCAGTTCCTGGTAGTTAGGAGCCTCGTTGGTGGCGTTGGACGTGTCCCAGTAGGTGAGAGTGACCGGGCCGTCGGCCTTGCCGTCCGAGCCGGAGCCGCCACTGCTGCCACAGGCAGCCATCGAGACCGCGAGGGCCACAACGAGGGCAGAGGCCGCGATGCCACGCCGCATGAGAACTCCTAGGGAGGGTGGGGGTGCCCGAGATGTTCGGAGACAGGCGCATAATGGCTGCCTCGTGCCGACCGCACCGTTGCTGCCGTCGGGCTCGGGAAGGAAGTTAACAGCGGCGCAAGATCAACGGAAAGGTCTTGCAGCAAGTTTCTGCAAGAAACCGGGATCGTTACGCCCGCGTGTCCTGGGCGTGGCCGCACGGTAGTTGACGGCGCGGTGCAATGTCCGCCTTCGTCCGTTTCACCCCGATCCGGACCGGCCGACAGAACCACCCTGCGTGGCCGGAAGGCGCTTGCAGCAGACTGGTGCGCATGCGCATCAGAGCCGTCACCGAGGACGAACTGCCCCTGCTCGGCGAACTGGAGCGGGCCGCCGGAGCCCCCTTCGCGGAGATCGGGATGCCCGAGGTCGCCGAGGACGCACCCCCCGCCCCGGAGGACCTGGCCCGCTACCTGCAGCACGGCACCGCCCTGGTCGCCGAGGCGCCCGACGGCAGCATCGCCGGTTACCTGCTGGCCGAACCGGTGGACGGCGCGCTGCACGTCGAGCAGGTCTCGGTCCACCCCGACCACGCCCGGCAGGGCATCGGCCGGGCCCTGATCGAGCACCTCGCCGCGGGCACCGACGCCCCCGCACTCACCCTGACCACCTTCGCCGACGTCCCCTGGAACGCCCCCTACTACGCCCGCTGCGGCTTCCGCCCGCTGACCGACGCCGAACTCACCCCCGGCCTGCGCGGGATCCGCCGCCAGGAGGCCGAGCACGGCCTCGACCGCTGGCCCCGGCTCTGCATGCGCCGGGACCTGCGCTGATCACCGGGACCTGCACCGATCAGCTGACGCCCAGCCGCAGCACCGTGGTCGAGCGGAACTCCTCCCCCGGCCGCAGCACGGTGCTCGGGAAGGCCGGGTGGTGCGGGGAGTCCGGGAAGTGCTGGGTCTCCAGCGCGATCCCGGCGAACGGCCCGTACGGCACCCCGCTCGCACCGGTGACCGCGCCCTGGAACTTGTTCGCCGTGTAGACCTGGACACCCGGCTCGGTGGTCAGCACCTCCAGGGTGCGGCCGCTGACCGGGTCCTCCAGCAGCGCCGCCCGCGCCGGGCCGCCGTCCGCCGGGCGGGGTCGCAGCACCCAGTTGTGGTCGTAGCCGCCCGGGCCGGCCAGCTGCGGGTGCTCGTCGTGCACCGACTTGCCGATCGGGGTGGCCACCGTGAAGTCGAACGGCGTGCCGGCCACCGGCTCGGTCCGCCCGTACGGGATCTGCCGCTCGTCGGCCGGGGTGTACCCGTCGGCGTCCAGGGTGAGCAGGTGGCCCAGGACGTCGCCGCTGCCCTCACCCGAGAGGTTGAAGTACGCGTGGTTGGTCAGGTTGACGACGGTCGGCTTGGTGGTGACGGCGCGGTAGTCGATCACCAGCTCGCCACCCGTGCCCGGGGTGTGGGACAGCGTGTAGGTGACGGTGACGTCCAGCGCCCCCGGGAAGCCCTGGTCGCCGTCCGGGCTGTGGAGCCTCAGCAGCACCCCGCCCTCGACCGGCTCGGCCGCCCACATCCGCTGGGCGAAGCCGTCCGGCCCGCCGTGCAGAGTGAGGCCGCCGCCGGTCGGGGCGAGCGGGTGCTCCTCGCCCTCGATGGTGACGCTGGAGCCGTCGATCCGGTTGGCGTACCGGCCCACCACCGTGCCGTAGTGCCGGGCCGGGCCCAGGATCTGCGCCAACTCGTCGGTGGACAGCAGCAGTTGGGCGGTGCGCCCGGCGCGGTCCGGAGCGCTGAGGGTGTGCAGGGTGGCGCCGAGGGTGAGCACGCTCGCCTCGTACGGGCCGGCGGTCAGCGTCCAGCGCTGGATCGCCGCGCCCGCGCCCGAGGGGTCGAGGGGTTCGCGGCGCACACTGGTGGCCTCGCTCGCCATGGCCTGCTCCTCACTGGCGGCAGCGGTGCCGCCGCTTCCGCCCGGTGTCCCGTTCCGTCCGGGGGGCGTCTAGGCGGCCCCCCGTGGTGTCCGTCAGCCTAGCGAGGGCGGGCCCGGCAGGGGCGCTCTCACGCCTCCGCGCGCCGCCCGAACGCCACCGCGAGCTACCGCCCACGGGGCGCCGGTCGGCAGCCCCCCGAGCCGCTACGCCCCCGGCTCCTCGCCGCCCCGCTCCGGCCGCAGCCCCAGCGCCGAAGCCAGCCCGTCCGGCCCGGTGCCCGCCTTGCGGTAGACCGCCGCCAACCGCCGGTTGACCAGGCTCAGGTGCACCCCGAGCTCCTCCGCGATCCGCTGCGGCGGAACGCCCTTGACCGCCAGGTCGGCGACCTCCCGCTCCGGCCCGCTGAGCGCCTCCAGCGTCTCCCCGAAGCCGTGCAGCCCCAACCGGTTGGGCCGCAGACCGTAGTTGGCCAGCTCCCGCCGGGCCCGGTCGACGAGCTTCTCCGCCGAGCAGTGCTGGGCCAGCTCGATGCCCTGGTACAGGTACTCCTGGGCGTCCTCCAGCCGCCCGACCCGGCGCAGCGCGGCGCCGAGGTCGACCAGCGCGACGGCGTGCTCGTACCCGGCCGGGGACTGCCCGAGGTGCTCGACCGCCTGCTCCAGCACCTCCACCGCCTGCTGACCGTCCTCGATCCGCGCCTGCAGCCGCAACGCGCTGCCGATCGCCGAGGCGGTGCCGAACTTGCGGGCGTCCCGGACGGCCTTGTGGGCGTAGTCGCGGGCGCGCTCCGGCTCGTCGGCGGAGATCGCGACGGCCAGGTGCCCGGCCCACGGCGCCCAGACGGTGTTGTGCCAGCCGCGGACCTCCAGTTGGGCTCCGGCCTCGGTGAGCGCGGCGGCCGCGCCGGCGTAGCGGTTCTTGGCGACCAGCAGCTTGCCGTACAGCGAGGCGGCGTCCGGTAGCACCATGGCCGTCGCGTGGTACGGCGGATGGAAGCCGAACTCGTTGGCCAGCTCCCAGGCCTGCTCGACCCGGCCGCGGGCGATCAGGGTGTCCACCAGCACGCCCACGGCGTCCCAGGCCAGCGGCAGCTTGGCGCCGATCCGCTCGGAGATGCGGTAGGCCCGGCCCAGGAAGTCCTCGGCCTCGGCGAGCAGCCCGCGGCGGAACCGGGCCAGCCCCATCAGGAAGTACGCGAAGCCCCGGTGGGCACCGCTCCAACCGGCCAGCTCGAACTGGATGATGGCGTCCGCGGCCAGCCGCTCGGCCTGGGCGATGCGGTCGTTGTAGATGTACGTGAGGCAGAGCATCGCGGGCAGTTCGAAGCCCCAGGTGGTGTCGGTCCAGCCGAGGCCCTTGGGCAGCCGGCCGCCCTCCAGGACTTCGTCGGCGAGCGCGAGCGCCTCGGTGGAGGGCTCGCCGCGCAGGGTGAGGTCCCAGGCGCGCATGACGAGCACGGCCCGGTCGGCGGCCTCCCGGCCGGTCAGGTTCTCGTACAGCTCGGCGAGCCGGGCGGAGCGGCCGGGGCCGTCCTCCTCGGACTTGCGGAAGGCGTGCCACATGAACGACGCGGCCTGCAGCCGTTGCCGCCGGACCGGGTCGGGGGTCTGCTCGGCCTCCTTCTGGCAGACCAGCGCGGCCTGGCCCAGTTCACCGCTGTGGGCGAGCACTTCGGAGAGCCGGAAGGTCGCGTCCACCCGCAGTTCGGGGCGCAGCGGGCCCTCGTCGGGGTCCAGGGCGAGCTTGAGCTGGTTGACGGTGGCGACGGGGTCGGTGAGCAGTGCGGAGCAGCCGAGTTCGTACATCACCTCGGCCTTGATGTCGTCGGCGGGCGGCTCGTTGAGCGCGCGGTGGAGGCAGCGTTGGGCGGCCTCGGGGGCGCCGATCAGCTGGTGTTCGACGGCGGCGCGGCGCAGCTTCTTGACGATCCGGTCGTCGCCCTCGCCGGAGTGGGTCTCGACCAGGTGGCGGGAGGCGGCGAGCAGGCCGAGTCCGGCGTTCTCGATCTCGACGGCGGAGATGCCGTGCATGCCGAGCCGGGTGGCCTCCGGCATGGTGTTGTAGATGGAGCTGGCGATCAGCGGGTGGACGAACTCGAGGTTTCCGTTGGGGGACTGGGTGAGCACGCGCTGCTTGCGCAGCTGCTTGATGGACTCCCGGGCGGCCTCGGCGCTCTGGGTGGAGATCCGGGTGACGAGGTCGATCCGGATGTCGGTGCCCAGCATCGCGCAGGCCCAGGCGAAGCGCAGGGTGGCGGGGCCGAGCCGGTCCAGCCAGCTCTTGAGGGTCATCCCGGTGGCGTCGACGGCGAGTTCGCGCAGTTGCCGGGAGTTCTCCTCGACCGGCTCGAGTTCCTGGTCACGGACCTGGTCGAGCAGGGCGACGGCCTCGAAGGGGTTGCCGTTGACGACGTTCCAGAACTCGTAGCAGAAGGCGTCCTCCGCCCGGTCGCCGAGTTCGGCGCGGATCATGTCGGTGACGGAGTTCAGGGTGAGCCGGCTGAGCTCGTGCTTGCGGCTGGCGAGGTTGAGGACGCCCCGGCGCAGGTCCTGGGTCTCGGTGGGCCAGTCGTTCTCGTCCTCGCGGAAGGCGAAGACCAGCAGGACGGGCAGTTCGCCGGACCGGACGGCGAACTTGGCGAGCCAGGAGAGCGATTCGGCGTCCGCCCAGTGCAGGTCGTCGACGATCATCACCATCGGCGCGCGGCGCGGGGCGAGCTGGGTGAGCACGTAGTCGAGGCCGTCTCGCACGCCCTGGGGATCGAGGCGGCGGGCGCCGGCCTTGGGCTGCTTGAGGCCCATGGCCGGTCCGACGACCTCCTCCCAGGTGCCCATGACCTGGCCGAACTCGTCGGGCTCCAGCCGGGTCAGGACGGGCTGGAGGAGCTGGCGCAGCACGTGGTACGGCTCTTTGAACTGCCGTTCGCCGCCGCGGGCGAACAGCACGGTGGCGCCCTCGCGCAGGCTGGCGATCCGCCGGACCTCGTGCAGCAGGCTGGTCTTGCCGATGCCGGGGCGGCCGGAGAAGGCGAGCAGTTCGCCGATCTCGGTGCCGCCGGCGGCGAACTCGCGGCAGAGCCGGTCGACGGCGGCCTCCACGGAGCGCAGTTCGGTGTCGCGGTCGCGCAGCCGGATCCGGGGGGCGGGATCGTCCTCGTTCCGCTCGGAACCGGTTCCCGTCCGAAGTTCGTTGCCCTGATCGGTCACCGACGTGCCTCCGCCTCACCCGCTCGCGGCACGGCTCCACCCGTCGCGCGCGCGGAGCCGGTCCATCACTGTTCGTGGAGCCGAGGTTAGCGCCGCGTTCGGCCGACTGTGCGGCATTCGCGCAGGCTGGGGCGGACGGCGAGGGTTCGGACGGCTTGCCAAGGGCAATTGCCCTATATCCCTAACGTCCGATCATTGCATCAGATACCCTACGGCCCGCGAGGCACGGATGATCTTGCGCACCCACCCTCACCCCGTGCGCCTCGCTGCGTCAACTCCCCCACGCCCAGTGATCGAACCACAAGCGCCCCCACCCACCGCTGCACCGGGAGTCCGATGTCTGACGACACCTCACTTCAGATTCCGTTCCCGCACCGACGCAGTCCGCACGGTCGGTACGCCACCGCCCTGCACCGCGACTGGCTGATCCGCCACCCGCTGCTCCCCGACGCCGATCACCCCGGCTACGCCCACTGGGAGGTGGTGGACCTCGCCGCGCTCGGCTACCCGGACGCCGGACCGGACGAACTCGCCCTGGCGGCCGACCTGATGGGTTTCTACTTCCTCTTCGACGACCAGTTCGACGGCCCGCTCGGCCGCCGCCCCACCGAGGTCGCCCCGATCTGCGAGCGGCTGATCGCCGTCCTGCACGGCGCCCGCCCCGACCAGCGCTCCCCGGTGGAGACCGCATTCGCCGACCTCTGGAGCCGGAGCGTGCGCGGCATGCCCGCCCGCTGGCAGGCCCGCGCCGCCTACAACTGGGAGTACTACTTCGCCAGCCACCCGGCCGAGGCGGCGGGCCGGATCTCCACCCGGCCACCGGACCGGGACGGCTACCTGGAGCTCAGACGGGGCACCGCGGCCATGGAGACGATCTTCGACATGGTCGAACGGCTCGGCCAGTTCGAGGTCCCCGCCTCCGTCCTGCACCACCCGGTGCTGCGTCAACTCCGGCAGCTGGCGGCCGACATACCGTCGCTCAGCAACGACGTGCGTTCCTTCCCGCTGGAAGCCCCGCGCGGTGACGTCAACAACCTGGTCATGATCGTCCAGCGCGAGCGCCACTGCTCGGCCGAGGAGGCCTGCTCCGCGGTGATGGCGGAGGCCCAGCTGATGGTCGAGCGCTGCGCCGAGCTGCACGAGCGACTCCCGGACGTCTACCGGGAGTTGGGGCTGTCCAGGATCGAACGCGCGATCGCCCAGCGGTACGCGGACGGACTGCTCACCTGGCTGGCCGGCTACCTGAGCTGGGAGGCCCGCACCGGCCGGTACCACGCGGTCTGACCCGACCCCCGACCGTCGGCGCGCCGGCGTCCGAGGCCCTCAGACGCCGCCCGCCGGCCTCCGGTGCCGTCCGGGACGGCGCGGCCCGACCTGCCGCGCGCCGCCCCGGTCCGATGCGATCCGGCGCGACCCCATGCGCGCGCCCCCGCGCCCTGATGCATACCCGGGGTCCGCGAGACGGTGAACGCGCCCCCCGCGCACGCCCGGGCCCGCGGCGTCCGGCCCGGCGACATCCGGAACGCACACCGTCCGTACGAGCCGGTGGTACGGACCGTAGCCGCACGCGCGCCCGGCGGTTATCGTGCTCGTCGGCGGGCGCCCCGGCGGGGCGCCGGCCCGACTGCGTGTCCGCACCCTCCCGCCGGACCGCCCCCGACCGGGCGGCGGTCCGGCGTGCCGCCCCCGCCCGATCGGCGCCGGGGGCGCCCGACGTCGCGAGGAGACACAGAGCATGACGGTCTACCAGCCCCCCGGCGCACCCGGCAGCATCGTCGCCTACCGCTCCCGGTACGACCACTGGATAGCCGGCGGCTGGAAGCCCCCGGTGCGCGGCGAGTACTTCGGCGACCCGACCCCGGTCACCGGCGAGGTCTTCACCGAGGTCGCCCGCGGCACCGCCGAGGACATCGAGGCCGCCCTCGACGCGGCCCACGCCGCCGCCCCGGCCTGGGGCCGCACCTCCGCCGCCGAGCGGGCGCAGGTGCTGCTGCGGATCGCCGACCGGATGGAGGCCAACCTGGAGCAACTGGCCGTCGCCGAGAGCTGGGAGAACGGCAAGCCGGTCCGCGAGACGCTGGCCGCCGACCTCCCGCTCGCCGTCGACCACCTGCGCTACTTCGCCGGCGCGCTGCGGGCCCAGGAGGGCAGCCTCTCCCAGCTCGACGAGGACACCGTGGCGTACCACTTCCACGAGCCGCTGGGCGTGGTCGGCCAGATCATCCCGTGGAACTTCCCGATCCTGATGGCGATCTGGAAGATCGCCCCGGCGCTCGCGGCCGGCAACGCGGTGGTCCTCAAGCCTGCCGAGCAGACCCCGGCCTCGGTGCTGCTGCTGGCCGAGCTGACCGCAGACCTGGTCCCGCCGGGTGTGCTCAACATCGTCACCGGCTTCGGCGAGGAGGCCGGCGCCCCGCTGGCGGCCAGCCCCCGGGTCCGCAAGCTCGCCTTCACCGGCGAGACCGGCACCGGCCGGCTGATCGCCCGGGCCGCCGCCGACAACCTGATCCCGGCGACCCTGGAGCTCGGCGGCAAGAGCCCGAACCTGTTCTTCGCCGACGTCGCCACCGCCGACGACGCCTTCTACGACAAGGCCGTCGAGGGCTTCGCGATGTTCGCCCTCAACCAGGGCGAGGTCTGCACCTGCCCCAGCCGCGCGCTGATCGAGTCCCCGGTCTACGAGCGGCTGCTCGGCGACGGCCTGGCCCGGGTACGCGCGATGCGCCAGGGCGACCCGCTGGACACCGAGACCCAGGTCGGCGCGCAGGCCAGTGCCGAGCAGCTGAAGAAGATCCTCTCCTACTTCGAGATCGGCCAGGCCGAGGGCGCCAAGGTGCTGGTCGGCGGCGAGCGGGCGGACCTCGGCGGCTCGCTGGCCGGGGGGTACTACGTGACGCCGACGGTCTTCGAGGGCGTCAACAGCATGCGGGTCTTCCAGGAGGAGATCTTCGGGCCGGTCGTCTCGGTCACCCGCTTCGACGGCTTCGACGAGGCGGTCGCGCTCGCCAACGACACCCAGTACGGGCTCGGCGCCGGCGTGTGGACCCGCAACATCAACACCGCCCACCGGGCCGGGCGCGCCATCCAGGCGGGCCGGGTCTGGACGAACTGCTACCACGCCTACCCGGCGCACGCGGCCTTCGGCGGCTACAAGAACTCCGGCATCGGGCGGGAGAACCACAAGGCGCTGCTGGAGCACTACCAGCAGACGAAGAACCTGCTGGTCAGCTACTCCACCGACGCGGTCGGCTTCTTCTAGGCCGTTCCCCGGACGGAAAGCCGTCCCCCGGACAGACCGCCGGTTCCCCGGACAGGCCGCCGGTTCCCCGGACAGAAAGTGGAGCGGGAGACCTCGTCCGGCCTCCCGCTCCACCGCCACTCCCCGTGGCGGGCCTACCGGGCAAATCACCCTTTGCGGGATCTAAGCACATGAATCCGCTGATTTCCCCGACGCGCCGCCGACATGCCCGGACGGCCCGCGCGAACGCCGTAGACAGGACTCCCCGTTCCGCAACCCCTCCCAGGGAGTCCGGCATGACCATCGCCCCCGCCAAGCTCACCGACCCCGCCGTACGCGCCTTCGTGATCGCCATCAACGCCGGCGACCGCGACGCCTTCACCGCCGCCCTCACCCCCGGCGCGACCATGTCCGACGACGGCTCCGACCGCGACCTCGCCGACTGGACCGAGCGGGAGATCTTCTCCTCGCGCGGCCGCATGGCCGTCCAGACCGAGTCAGACGGCGGCCACGCGCTGGTCGCCGAGTTCACCAATGACACCTGGGGCGCGATGCGCACCGCCTGGCGCTTCACGGTCGACGGCGGGAAGATCAGCCGCTTCGAGACCGGCCAGGCCTGAACCCTGAGACCCGAGCCCTGGGGCCCGAAGCCGGAGGCCTGACGCCCGGGCTAGACGCTCAGCCCCAGACACCCCCGCACCGCGCGGATCAGGTTGCGCGACCGCACGTCCCCGGTGACGCCCGGCTGCATGCCGTTGGTGACGTAACCGAAGCCGAGCCCGAGCTCCGGGTCGGCGAAGCCCAGCGAACCGCCCCGGCCCGGGTGGCCGAAGCTCGCCGGGGAGGCCATCGGCGCGGTCGGCCCGTGCCGCCAGAAGCCCAGGCCGAAGGTGGAGTTGACGATCAGCACCCGGTCCGGGCCGTTCACCGCCGGCCCGACCGCGCGGGCCAGCACCTCCGGGCCGAACAGCGGCGGCAGCAGCGCGCCGGAGCCGTCCGGGCGGTCGGCCTCGCCGATCAGCGCCGCGTAGAACCGGGCCACCGAACGGGCGGTGCCGATGCCGTTCGCACCGGGGATCTCGGCGGCCTGCACCGCCGGGTCGTTCATGTTCACCCCGGGCAGCACCGAGGCGAAGGCCCGGGCGGTCAGCGAGGTCGGGTCCTGGTAGGCGTCCTGGACGGACTGCTTGGGCCGCAGCCGCAAGCCGCTCGGGCCGCTCCGGGCCGCCTCCGGGGCGGGCAGGTCGACCAGCTTGCCGACCCTGGGCGCGGCGGCGGCCGGAAGTCCGATCCACAGGTCCAGCTCGAACGGCCGGGCGATCTCCTCGGCGAAGTACTGTCCGATCGTCCGACCGCTCACCCGGCGCACCACCTCACCGACCAGCCAGCCGAAGGTGTACGGGTGGTAGCCGTGCGCCGCCCCCGGCTCCCAGGCGGGCTCCTGCGCGGCTACCGCGGCGACGGCGCGCTCCCAGGTCAGCACGTCCTCCAGGCGCAGCGGCACGTCCAGCGCCGGCACTCCGGCCTGGTGCGACAGCAGCCAACGCACCGGCACCGCCTCCTTGCCGGCCGCCTTGAACTCCGGCCAGTACGAGGACACCGGCGCGTCCAGGTCGAGCAGTCCGCGCTCGGCCAGCAGCAGCGCGGTCGCCGCGCTCAGACCCTTGGTGACCGAGCGCAGCACCTGGGCGGTGTCCGCCGTCCAGGGCACCGCGGGCGCGGGCCGCCCGCCGACCTCGGGCCGGGCGTCACCGCCCCACAGGTCGACCACCTTGCGGCCGCGCAGGTACAGCGCGAAGGCCGCGCCCAGTTCGCCGTACTCCGCGAAGTTCCGCGCGAAGGCCTCCCGTACGGGCTCGAATCCCTCGGCCGTCTCGCCCCAGATCTCCACCACCGCGTGCCGCCCTCAGGTCGCTCGTCGCCGCCGAATCGATCGGTCCCGCGTTCGAAGCGGGCCCCGAAACCCTAACCTGTCGTCCATGACCGACCCTTCCGAAGAGCTGCTGGACATCGTCGACGACAACGACCGGGTGATCGGGACGGCGCTGCGCGGGGAGGTGTACCGGCAGGCCCTGACCCACCGCTGCGTCTTCGTCATGGTCCGCGACCGGGCCGGCCGGATCTTCGTCCACCGCCGCACCGACACCAAGCTGTTCTCCCCCGGGGCGTACGACATGTTCGTCGGCGGCGTGGTCGGCTCCGGCGAGACCTACGCCGAGGCCGCCGTCCGCGAGGCCGAGGAGGAGCTCGGCGTGCGGGGCATCGCCCCGCGCCCGCTCTTCAAGTTCCTGTTCCGGGAGCCCGACGGCGGCAAGCTCTCCTGGTGGTGCGACATGTACGAGGCGGAGTGGGACGGCCCGGTCTCCCCCCAGGAGTCCGAGGTCGCCTGGCACGCCTGGCTCACCCCGGCCGAACTGTCCGAGCGCCTCGCCCGCGACACCTTCGTCCCCGACGGCCTGGAGGCGTACCGCCGGTACCTGGAGCTCCGCGCCGAATAGCCGGGGCCTGGCCGTTCCCTTCCGGCCGCCCGGCCGGGAACCGGTCGGCAGGACGGGCCGCATGGGCCCGCGGACGGCTGCCGGATAGGCTGACGTGCATGGCCCCCCGCACGCCGTCGCCGACGGCCGACCGCGCAGCACGGACCGCCGCCGCACCCGACCGGGGAACCGCGCCCGCCCCGGGAGCCGCCGCCGACCGGCCGCGCCGACGGCTCAGCGTGGACGAACGGCGCGAGCAGCTGATCGCCGTGGCGCTGGAGCTGTTCAGCCGGCGCCCACCGGAGGAGGTGTCGATCGACGACATCGCCGCCGCCGCCGGCGCCTCCCGGCCGCTGGTCTACCACTACTTCCCGGGCAAGCAGGCGCTGTACGAGGCGTCCCTGCGGCGCGCCGGGCGGGAGCTCTCGGCGCGGTTCGAGGAGCCGATGGAGGGCCCGCTCTCGGAGCGGCTGTACCGAGTGATGGGCCGCTACCTGGATTTCGTGCAGAGCCACGGGCCCGGCTTCGCCGCGCTGCTGCGGGGCGGCTCGGTGGCGGCCAGCGCGGGCACCTCGGCGGTGATCGACGACGTGCGCCGGGCCGCGCACGACCAGATCCTCGCCCACCTGGCGATCCCCTCCCCGAGCCCCGGGCTGCGGCTCACCGTCCGGGCCTGGATCGCCAACGCCGAGATCACCTCGCTGGAGTGGCTGGCCGAGCGGTCGGTCCCGCTGGAGGAGCTGCAGCTGCACCTGGTGCAGGAGTTCGTCGCCTCGCTCACCCTCACCGCGGCGCGGGAGCCCGCGCTGGCCGCCGAGCTGGCCTCGTTCTTCGCCGACGAGCGGCCCGACGGGCCGTCAGGACGGCTGGTCCGGGACCTCGCCGGACTGCTGGCCGTCCCCGGCATCCTGGACGCGCTCACCGCACTGGCCACGGCCGTGCCGCCCCCCGAGCCACCGCCCACCGAGCAGGCGTCCACCGAGCCACCGGCCACCGGGCCCGTGGACGAACCGTCCGCCCAGGCCGCCGAGGGTCCCGCCGAGGCCTCCTCGGAGTGATCATCGGGTGATCCTGCGGTTCGGTGACGACGGTGGGCTCTGATAGGAATGGGCGGGGACCTGACGGACCGCCGCCCGGGCGGGCCCGGTCCCACCCGAACCACCGACAGCAGACGGAGCAGAGCGGGGGGCTCACCAGTTGACCCAGGACGTCCAGTTCAGTGCGGAGGCCAACCCCTTCGCGGCAGCCGAGCAGGTCTGCGCGACCCTCGGCACGCTCACCGACGCCCTCTTCGACGAGCACACCTCGCGCCACCCAGCGGTCGCGCTGAGCAGCCCGAAACCGGCTGAACACCCCGCCGCCGAGGCATTGTTCGGCCTGCCGATGGCGCCCAACGGGCCGGTGCACCAGGCCCTCGACCGGCTCGGCACGGTGATCACCGCCGGAACGGCCCGGCCCGGCACCGGCGCACGCGTCGCCGACCGGGTCACCGCCGCCCTGCTCAACCGCTACGGCGGCGGCGCGGTGCGCGGCGCCATCGCCGACCGGGGCACCACCTCGGCCGCGCTGTTCCAGCTGCCCGTCACCGGCGAGTTCGCCGACGCCAAGCTGCGCCCGTCGTTCGCCCCGGCACTGGCCGCGCTCGCGGCCGGGCAGCAGACCCGGCGGCCGGTCGAACTGGCCACCGGCGCGGGCACCGAAGTCCGGCTGGTCGTCCCCCCGGGCTTCCACGCGCTCACCTCCCCCGGCGGACCGGCCGGGGCCTCCGCCCGTACGGTGCCCGCGCTCCCGCTCGACGGCGACCACACCCCGGACGGCGACGGCGCCGACCGGGCCACCGTGGCGGCGGCCGTCGAGCTGACCGGCCACCTGGCCGAGGTCGCCGACGAGCTGTTCAGCGCCACCGGCCGGGAGCCGCGCCGCGACTTCGCGGTGATCGCCGCGACCCTGACCGACCTGATCCAGGACGCGGGCGTCCGCTACGCGGGCATGTGCGCCCTGGACCTCGACGGGCGCGCCTCCGAGGCCACCCTGGTCATCTCGCTCGCCCGGCACCCGCTGCCGATCACCGCGCTCGCCACCGAACTGGCCACCGTCCGGCGGCACGCCGAGGTCTGGACGGTCCTGCTGCCGGCCGGGCCGGCCGCCGTCCTGGTCGAGGGACGGACCGTCCCGGTGCCCGGGGCGCTGGCGGCCGACGGACAGCGCCGCTGGGTGGTCACCTCCGCCGTCGAGGCCTTCGTACCGCTGCCGGACAGCGGGACGGTGCTGTGCGCCCAGTTGTCAACGGCCCGGCCGGAGGACTGGGAGTTCTACACGGAGGCGTTCGCGGAGCTGCTGAAGAGCATCCAGTTCGGCTGGGACGGCGAGCCGGTCGCGACGCCGGGCGCGCCCGCCGCTCCGGCGGTGAAGGAGCCCGTCGCGGAGCCCGTCGCGGAGCCGGAGGAACTGCCGGTGCACCTGCGCGGCACTCCGGTGCGGATCCCCCCCGCCGACTTCAACCCCTTCGCGCCCGTCGCCGAGGAGGCGGCACCGGCCGCCCCGGTGGGCGGGGCGGAGCCGGCTCCCCGCAAGGGCACTCCGGTGATGATCCCCCCGCCGGACTTCGACCCCTTCGGCATCGCGGGCACCGCCGCGGCCACGAACGACCCCGCCGCCCAGCCCACCGCAGGCACGGCGGCCCCGGACCCGTTCGGGACGACGGTCGCCTCCGAGCAGAAGCCCGACCCCTTCGGCACCACCGTCGCCGCCCAGGGCCCAGCCGTCCCGCCACCGCCCACCACCCCGCCGCTGATCCCGGCCCAGGCCGCCTCGGTGGCGTCCGCCGCGACGGGCGGGGCGGAGCCGGCTCCCCGCAAGGGCACTCCGGTGATGATCCCCCCGCCGGACTTCGACCCTTTCGGGATCTCCGGCGTCCCCACGACGACGGACGCACCGGAGGCAGCGGCCGAGGCCGCCGCGGAACCGGAGCACCGGCCGTTCGGCTGACGGCTGGCGGCCGAGAGATGACGGGTGACGGTCGGGTGAGGAGCCCGGTCGTCACCCGTTCCCTCCCGCCCTCCCCCGCACCTCGATCAACGCCCCCACCCCGTCCAGCATCCGCGCCAGCCCGAACTCGAACAGCGCTTCCAGGCTCAGGTCGATCTCCGGCCCCCGGTTCAGCGCGTCGAACATCGGGAACCGCTCCGGGTCCGCCATCAACCGGTCATGGTCCTCGTCGTCCAGCCGGTCCATCCACTCGTCCGCGGACAACCCGCTGTCCTGCTCGGCCTGTGCCTCCCGCTCGAAGTGGACCGCCAGCCCACAGGTGAAGGCCGCCAGACTGACCGAGGTCTGGGCCATCTCCTCCCCGCTCAGTCCCGTCCCCACCAGCGCCGCCATCGCCCGCTCGGTGTGCAGCGCCGCGTCCGGCGCCAGCACCGGCCGGGTGAACGACATCGTGGACGCCAGCCACGGGTGGGTCCGGTAGATCCGCCACTGCAGCCGGGAGACCTCCTCCAGCCCCGTCCGCCAGTCCGGCACCGGCCCCTCGGGGATCGGCTGATCACCGAAGACCTTGTCCATCATCAGCCGCAACAGCTCGTCCTTGCCGGGCACATGACGGTAGAGCGACATGGTCGCGACGCCCAGCTCGGTGGCGACCCGGCGCATCGACAGCGCCGCCAGCCCCTCCGCGTCGGCCACCCGCACCGCCGCCGCGACGATCCGTTCCCGGCCGAGGTCCCGCTCCCCGCCCTTGGCCCGCCGCACCCCCGCCCCGGCCGTCGCGCCGGTCGGCCCGGCCTCGGCCGTCGGACCCCTCGGACCCGTCGCAGCCGCCGCCCGCCCCGCCTCCCGAACTGGAGCAGAAGCCGCCCCCGCACCCGCCGGAACAGAACCCGCAGCCCCGCCAGAAGCCACAGCCGCAGTCGGCGCCGCCGCCACCACTGTCCCCACCCCGGGCACGGCCCGCACCAACCCCTCCTCCCGGAGCCGGTTGAGCACCTTGGTCGCGGTGGCCATCGCGACGCCCCACTCCCGCATGATCCGCCGGGTCGACGGCACGCGGGCGCCAGGCTTCAGCTCCCCTGCCGCAATCCGGCGTCGAAGCTCGTCCGTGATCCGCTCCGAAGGCGTCCCGCCGTCCACCACACCCACCACCGCCCGCTCGACCGCACTAGTGCACCGCAGCGCACACGCTAGCAGCCGGCCCACCCCCAACGAGCGTGAGCAGCAGGCCCGTTCAGCCGCCGCGCCGCGCCAGGTGCACCACGTCCGGCACCCCCCGGCTGACCGGGATCTCCTGGGTGACGACGTCCGAGAACCCGGCGTTTCGCAGCGCCTCCTCGAAGTCCGACGACGGCTGGGCGCTCCACACCGCCAGCACCCCGCCCGGCTGCAGCCGGTGCCACAGCACGGCGAGCCCGTCGGCCCCGTAGAGGCCGGAGTTGGAGTCGGTGACGGTCCAGTCCGGCCCGTTGTCGATGTCCAGGCACAGCGCGTGGTAGCGCTCACCGTCGGCCGCCGCCAGGTACTCCAGCAGGTCGGTGTGGATCACCGCGACCCGCTCGTCGTCCAGGGCACCGGAGGAGTAGGCGCCCAGCGGGCCGGAGCGGTGCCACTCGATGATCGCGCTCTCCCGCTCGACGACCGCGATCCGCCCCCAGCGCGGCTCGGCCACCGCGTACGCGAGCGAGAAGCCGACCCCGAGCCCGCCGATCAGCACCGACGGCACGGCCACACCCTCCCCGGTGCGGTCCAGCTCGTCCAGCGCCGCCTGGACCAGCAGCCGCTCGGAGCGCCCGTCCGCGGTGTCCATCAGGAAGCAGCCGTTGGCGATGATCTCGTGGTGCCGTCCGCGCTGCCGCAGTACCACCTCACCGTACGGGCCCTCCCGCCGGTCGAGCGTGACGACGGCCTCGTGGCCGTCCCGTTCGGGCAGTGCGGTGGTCATGCATCCTCCTCGACTGACTCGGCAGCTGGCCGTCCCCGTAGGGACGATCACCCGCCCGACAATAACCGAGTCCGCCGCGGCCGGGCCCACGAAGGGGCCCGGCCCACCCGCACGCCGCCCCCGTCAGGTCGTGATCAGCACCCCCGCGTACGACACGCCCGCGACGACCACCCACGAGCCGAGGCCGAGCAGCGCGATCCGCCCGCCGGTCCGCGCCATGGTCGGCAGGTGCACCGCACTGCCGAGCCCGAACAGCGCGGCGGCGAGCAGCAGTTCCTGCGCGTCCCCGGCCAGGGTGAGCGCCCGGTCGGGCAGCACCCCGGTGGTCCGCAGCACGATCATCGCCAGGAACCCGGCGACGAACAGCGGCACGATCGGCGGCCGGCTGCCGGTCGTGGCCCCACCGGCCTTACCGGCCTCACCCACGACACCGTCCACCGCACCCGCGCGCGCAAGGCGCAGATTGCGCCGCGCCACCACCGCCACGCCCGCGACCAGCGGCGCCAGCAGCACCACCCGCATCAGCTTGACCAGCACGGCCTCCCGCAGCGCGCCGGGCCCGCCGGTCTGCGCGGTGGCGACCACCTGCCCGACGTCGTGCACGCTCGCCCCGACCCAGCGCCCGAACTCGATCTCACCGAGCCCCAGCGGGTGTTGCAGCAGCGGCAGTACGGCGATCGCCAGCGTCCCGCACAGGGTGACCAGCGCGACCGAGGAGGCGACGTCCTCCTCCTCGCTGCCGGCCGCCTGGCTGACCGCGCCGATCGCCGAGGCCCCGCAGATCGAGTAGCCGGTGGCGACCAGCAGCGGCTGGTCCCCGGGCAGTCCGAGCTTCCGGCCGAGCCACATCGTGCCGGCGAAGGTGGCGGCGACCACGGTGAGCACCATGGCGACGGTGGCCCAGCCGAGGCCGAGCACGTCGTCCAGGCTGAGTTTGAGCCCGAGCAGCACGATCCCGAGCCGCATCAGCCGCTTCCCGGCGGTGGACAGCCCGGGCCTGGCGACCCCGCGGACCACCGGGCGCAGCCCGGGCAGGTGGGCCGCCGCCATGCCGAGCACGACGGCGGCGGTGAGCTTGGGCACGGCGGGGACGGCCGCGTGGACGGCGATCGCGGCGGCCACCCCGACCGCCGCGAGCAGCAGACCGGGGGCGTCCCCGCCGAGCGGGGGAAGTGAGCGGGTGCGGGTGGCCCGCTCCCGGAGGGTCAGTGACACGCCGCCGCTCACCGCTCCTGGTCCGCGGGCATTTGGTAGACCCGCCGGATGCTGGTGCCGAGCCGCGAGACGTCCGCGCCGTACACGTGGATGGAGATGGCGGTGCTGCTGCACGCGTTGCGCACCAGGTGGATGTCGCCGGGCGGGGCGAAGGCGGCGACCGTCCCGGCCGGGCCGGCCACGTGCTCGGTCTCGACCAGTCGAGAGCTGCGCCCGTCGGAGACCAGCCGGTAGCGGGTCTCGCTCTCCTGGCCCTGGTGGACGCCGGCCACGCACCAGGAGACGTGATCGTGGATCGGGGTGTGCTGGCCGGGCAGCCAGACCAGGGCGACGACGGAGAAGCTGCCGTCGGCCTCGGCGTGCAGGACGTGCTGGCGGTAGCGCTGCGGGTCGCCCTCGCGCTGGGCGGGGGTGAGCAGCGCGTCGGGCCCGTCGGCAGTGGCGTGCAGGTGCAGGGCGAGGCGTTCGCCGACCAGGTACGCGGTGAGTTCGGGGGGCAGTCCGCGGTCCACGACGGCGCGGATCTCACTGACCAGCGCGGTCATCCGCTCGGTGAGCCGGTCGCTGCCGACCGTGGCTGGGGGTGTCATACCAGCAGGTTGGGACCTACTGACCTATCACGTCCAAGGAGGGTTCCTAAGCATTACCCCCATACCTGCTTATGGGTGCGTCCCGATTCAGCACCCGACCCGGCTCGCCGCCGCCTGCCGCAGGTGGTCGAGCACCAGCCCGGTGGCCGGGATCCGCCGGTGCTCGCGCAGGACGTACGCGCTCACCTGCCGCCGCAGGTGCGGCTCGACGGCCCGCCCGGTGACCTTGCGGTGGCACATGAAGGAGAGCACCAGCGCGGGCATCAGCGCGATCCCGACGCCGGCGGCGACCAGGCTCTGCACCGCGAGGTTGTCGTCGGTGGAGAACACGATATCCGGCGCGAAGCCCTCCTCCGCGCAGACGTGCAGCAGGTTGGCCCGGCAGCGCGGGCAGCCGGCGATCCAGCGCTCGCCGTCGAGGTCGACCAGCCGGACGGCGTGCCGGCGGCCGAGCGGGTGCCCGACCGGCAGCAGCACGGTGAGCAGGTCCTCCATCAACGGGATCTCGTCCAGGCCGTCCGGCACCTCGGTCGCCTGGCCGGGATAGCGGAAGGCCAGCGCGATGTCGCACTCCCCGCGCAGCAGCCGCTGGACGGAGTCCGGCGGCTCGGCCTCCAGCAGCTCGACCCGGACGCCCGGGTGCTCGGCGAGCAGCCGGGCCATCGCCTCGGGTATCAGGGTGGCGTTGGCGCTGGGGAAGGCGCAGACCCGCACCCGCCCGGCCCGCAGCCGGGCGAGCGCGGCGAGCTGCTGCTGGGCGGCGGAGAGGCTGCCGAGGATCAGCTCGGCGTGCCGGGAGAGCGCCTCGCCAGCCTCGGTGAGCCGCAGTCCGCGCCCGGCGCGGGTGAACAGCGGGACGCCGACGGTGCGTTCGAGGGCCTTCATCTGCTGGGTGATGGCGGGCTGGGTGTAGCCGAGTTCCCGGGCCGCCGCCGAATAGGAACCGGCCCGGACGACTTCGTGGAACGTCCTGATGTGCCGCGAGTCGAACACCGGCTCCATGGCCCCTCCGCCCGGTCGTCTGCCGCCTGCCCTCGCAATCATAAGAGGAATTTGGAGGTCTCGGCTTCGACCCCATCCGCACCTATGGTTCAGTCCCGAACCAGCGTCCCCACCCACAGGACCGCCCCGGCCTCCCCGCGCGCACAGGACCGCCCCGGCCTCCCCGTCCCGATGGGAAGCCCACCACTCACGACTGCGCCGAGGGCGGCAACCCCATCGCCACCCCCGCCTTGGCCACCGGCGCCCCGCCCCGCACGCTCGGGCTGCGCCGGCTGCGCCGCTCGACCCAGCGGGCGAGCCAGGACAGCAGCAGACACATCCCGATGTAGATCGGCGCGATCACCATCACCACCGGGATGAACGGCAGGTCGTAGTCCAGGTTGGTGGCGATCAGCTTGCCCGCGTGCAGGAACTCCTCGAAGGTGATCAGGAACCCGAGCGAGGTGTCCTTGAGCGCGACCACCAGCTGGCTGATGATGGCCGGCAGCATCGCCCGGTTGGCCTGCGGCACCAGCACGTACGCCATCACCTGGGTCTTGCGCATGCCCAGCGCGTACGCCGCCTCCCGCTGCCCCTTGGGAACCGCGAGCACGCCGGCCCGGAACACCTCGGCCAGCACCGAGCCGTTGTAGAGCACCAGCCCGGCCACCAGCGCCCACAGCGGCTGCACCTTGAGGGCGACGAAGATGAAGAAGATCATCACCAGCAGCGGCATGGCCCGGAAGAACTCCACCACCAGCGTGGCGACCCAGCGCACCGGCCGGTGGTCGGACAGCCGTCCCGCCGCGAACAGCGCGCCGAACGGCAGCGCGAACAGCACCGTCCAGCCGAAAGCCCGCAGGGTGTTGCCCAGGCCGCGCAGCAGCAGGTCCTGCACGCCCCGGTACTCGAAGGGCTCCCACTTGGCGTAGGTGAACTGGTGGGTGTGGAACAGCATGTAGACGACCCAGCCGATCAGCGCCGCGATCAGCAGCAACGCGATCCCGCCGTACAGCCGGTGCCGGGCCAGCGCTTTCGGGCCGGGGATGTCGTACAGCGCCGAGGATTCGACCGTCATCGGGACACCGCCACTCGTCGTTCCAGCAGGTTGAAGACGGCGCTGATGGCCAGGGTGATGATCAGGTAGCCGACGGCGATCCAGAAGAAGGTCCAGATGATGCTGTAGCCCAGCTCGTTGATGGTCCGGTAGGTGCCCAGGAGTTCGGTGACGCTGAACGAACCGGCGATCGCCGTGTTCTTCGCCAGCGCGATCATCACACTGCCGAGCGGCGCCACCACCGAGCGGTACGCCTGCGGCAGCACCACCAGGCCCATCGTCTGCCCGAAGCTCATCCCCAGGCTGCGGGCCGCCTCGCCCTGACCGGTCGGCACGGTGTTGATGCCCGAGCGCATCGACTCGCAGACGAAGGCCGAGGTGTAGCAGCCGAGGGCGAGCACGGCGAAGGTGTAGAAGGGCAGGGTGATGTTGAACCGGGGCAGCCCCAGCACCACGATGAAGAACAGCAGGGTCAGCGGCGTGTTGCGCAGCAGCGTCACCCACACCGTCCCGAACACCCGCAGCGGCCGGACGGGCGAGACCCGGAACCCCGCGATCAGCACGCCCAGCACCAGTGACAGCACGGCGCTCACCGCGAACAGCGAGAGCGTGCCGAGGAAGCCGTCCCAGTAGGTCGACCAGTTGTCGGTCAGCGTTTTCACGGCGCGGCCCTCTCAGTACCGGTTGATCGTCGGCGGGGTGGGTGCGGGCTCCCCGGACAGGCCGAGGGTCACGTCGAAGGCCTTCTTCCAGTCCCCGTTCTCCTCGTGGTGCGCCAGCGCGTCGTTCAGCGCCCCGCGCAGCACGGTGTCGGTCTTGGGGGTGCCGATCCCGTACGGCTCGGTCGAGAACAGCGGGCCCACCACCTTGAGTTCGTCCGGCACCTTGGCCGCGTAGCCCAGCAGGATCGCGTTGTCGGTGGTGACGGCGTCCACCTGACCGGTGATCAGGTTGTCCACGCAGGCCGAGTAGGTGTCGTAGCCGATCAGGTGCGCCTTCGGGTACTGCGACTGGATCCGCTGGTACGGCGTCGAGCCGGCCGCCGAGCAGACCTTCTTGCCGTTCAGGTCCTGCGGGCCGTGGATGCTGTTGTCGTTCTTGCGCACCAACAGCGACTGCCCGGCGACGAAGTACGGCCCGGCGAAGCCGACCAGCTTCTTGCGGTTGTCGTTGATGGTGTACGTGCCGACGTAGTAGTCCACCTGGCCGTTCTGCAGCGCCGTCTCGCGGTTGGCCGAGGCGATGGTCTTGAACTGGATCTTCTCCGGCGGGAAGCCGAGCGAGGCGCCGACCATCTTGGCGATCTCGATGTCGAAGCCGGAGTACACGCCGGTGGCCGGGTTCTTCTGGCCCAGGTACGGCTGGTCCTCCTTGGCGCCGACCACCAGGTGGCCCCGGTTGCGGGCGGCGTCCAGGGTCGGCGAGCCGGTGATCGCGGCGGCGTCCTGCACCTGGTAGCTGGGCAGCGCGCTGGGCTGGGGACCCTTGGGCGGCGGGGTGCCGGCCTTGCCGCAGCCGGTCGCCAGCACGGCGAGCAGCAGGGCGGCGGCCAGGCGTCCGCGCGCCCGCGCCGCGAGCGTCGTCATGGGGTTCACTGCGCCGTCCTCAGTGCTTCAGGATCTTGGACAGGAAGTCCCGGGCGCGCTCGCTCTCGGGGGCGCTGAAGAACGCCTCCGGGGCGCGGTCCTCGACGATCCGGCCGTCGGCCATGAACACCACCCGGTTCGCCGAGGCCCGGGCGAAGCCCATCTCGTGGGTGACCACGACCATCGTCATGCCCTCACTCGCGAGCTGGCGCATCACGTCCAGCACCTCGTTGATCATCTCGGGGTCGAGCGCGGAGGTCGGCTCGTCGAACAGCAGTGCCTTGGGGTCCATCGCCAGCGCGCGGGCGATCGCGACCCGCTGCTGCTGGCCGCCGGAGAGCTGGGCCGGGTACTTCTCGGCCTGCGCGGCCAGTCCGACCCGCTCCAGCAGCGCGCGGGACTTGGCGTCGGCCTCAGGCTTCGCGCGGCCCCGGACCTTGGTCTGGGCGAGCGAGACGTTCTGCAGCACGGTCTTGTGCGCGAACAGATTGAAGGACTGGAACACCATGCCGACCTCGGCGCGCAGCCTGGCCAGCCCCTTGCCCTCCTCGGGCAGCGGCTGGCCGTCGATCAGGATGGTGCCGTGCTCGATCGGCTCCAGCCGGTTGATCGCCCGGCAGAGGGTGGACTTGCCGGAACCGGACGGTCCGATCACCACGACGACCTCACCGCGGCCGACCGTCAGCTCGATGTCCTGCAGCACGTGCAGCTCACCGAAGTGCTTGTTGACCCCGCGCAGCTCGATCAGCGGCGTGAAGGCGGAGGACCCGCTCGGGGCCGGTTCGGGGGTGCTGGTGCTCACCGGCCGCGCCGTCCCTTCAGCAGCCAGCCCAGTACGCCGCCGGCGACCAGCGTCGCCAGCAGCGCGATCCAGAGCGGCGCGGTCACAGTGAACACCCAGAACTGGATCTTGACCTTGTCGAGGTTGGCGAACAGGAACCACACCGCGAGGATGACGATGACGCCGATCCCGATGTACCTCGTGGGGATCCCGCCGATCTCGCTGCGCTGGGGCCGGGATGAGCCGTCTGAAATCTTGGTCACCGGAGCAGTCTGCTGGCCGGGGTGGCGATTTGCCCGGCTACGCGCCCTTCCGGACAAAGGAGTAACCCGCACGGGGCAATCCGACCCCGTACGGGTTTCGAACCCCCGTTACACTGCCGCACCCACCGGAGCGCCGGCCCGGCAGGATCCGCCGGAAAGGCTCTAGCGTTCGTCCCGCCAGGACCGCCAGAGCGCCGCGTACGGGCCGCCGGCCGCGACCAGCTCCGGGTGGCTGCCGTACTCGCTGATCCGCCCGCCCTCGACCACCGCGATCACGTCCGCGTCGTGCGCGGTGTGCAGCCGGTGGGCGATGGCGATGACCGTCCGGCCCTCCAGCACCCGGGACAGCGAGCGCTCCAGGTGCCGGGCGGCCCGCGGGTCCAGCAGCGAGGTGGCCTCGTCGAGCACCAGGGTGTGCGGGTCGGCCAGCACCAGCCGGGCCAGGGCGAGTTGCTGGGCCTGCGGCGGGGTCAGCGAGGTGCCGCCGGAGCCGACCTCGGTGTCCAGCCCCTCCGGGAGGGCGTCCACCCAGTCCCCGGCGTCCACCGCGTCCAGCGCGGCCCGCAGTTCGGTGTCATCCGCCTCGGGCGCGGCCAGGCGCAGGTTGTCCCGCAGCGTGCCGACGAACACGTGGTGCTCCTGGTTGACCAGGGCGACCTCGGACCGCACTCGCTCGGCCGGCATCCGGGACAGCGCCGCCCCTCCGAGGGTGACGCTGCCGCGCCCGGGCGCGTAGATCCCGGCCAGCAGCCGCCCGAGCGTGGACTTGCCCGCCCCGGACGGCCCGACCAGCGCGACCCGGCTGCCCGGGGCGACGTCCAGGCTGATCCCGTGCAGCACGTCCGCACCCTCCCGGTAACCGAAGCGGACGTCCCGGGCCTCGACCCGGCGACCGTCCGGACGGGCCGACTCGTCGCCCTCGTGCTCCGGCACCTCGTGCACACCGACCAGCCTGGCCAGCGAGGCCTGTCCGATCTGCAGCTCGTCGTACCAGCGCAGGATCAGGTCCACCGGGCCGGTCAGCATCTGGGCGTACAGCACGCCGGTGGTCAACTGCCCGACGGTGAGCCAGCCCTTGAGGGTGAACAGCCCGCCGACCACCAGGGTGGCCAGCACCGCCGAGGTGTAGACCGCGTCGATGGTCGGGAACCAGACCGAACGCAGCCACAGGGTGTAGCGCTCCCAGGCCAGCCACTCGCCCAGCTTGCGGTCCGTCAGCCGGACCCTCTGCTCCCCCAGCCTCAGCGCCTCGACCGTCCGCCCGGCGTCCACCGTCTCGGCCAGCACGTTGCTGACCGCCGCGTACCCGGCCGACTCGTTGCGGTAGGACTGCGGCGCGCGCCGGAAGTACCAGCGGGAGCTGACCAACAGCAGCGGCAGCCCGACCAGCGAGGTCAGCGCGAGCAGCGGCGAGGTGACCAGCAGGGCGCCCAGCACCAGCAGCAACGACACCACCGCGACGGCGAGTTCGGGAACGGCCTCGCGCACCGACTTGTCAAGCCGGTCGATGTCGGTGGTCCCCCGGGATACCAGGTCCCCGGTGCCGGCCCGCTCCAGCACCCCGGTCGGCAGCGCCACCGAGCGGACCAGGAAGTCCTCCCGCAGGTCGGCCAGCACGCGCTCGCCGAGCACCGCGCCGCGCATCCGGGACCAGCCGGTGAAGGCGGATTGCACCGCCAGCGCCAGCAGGTACCAGCCGACCGCCACCGCGATGGTCGCCCCGGCGGTGCCGGTGGCCAGCGACTCGACCAGGCTGCCGAGCACCCAGGGCCCGACCAGCCCGGCCAGGGTGGCCATCGAGTGCAGCGAGACCACCGCGGCGAACCCGCCCCGGTGGCGCCGCGCCAACACCCCCAGGTACCGCCGCACGGCGGCCGGGGAGCCGACCGGCAGGGTGGTGGCCGGCCCCTGCTCCTGATGGACGGGGGGCTTCATGACGTGCTCCTCACGTACGGGGTCGGACGGTTGACGGCGGGCTCGACGGCGGAGTCGACGGCGGAGTCGACGGCGGCGCTCATACCTGCGCGGCCTCCTCCACCTGCGCGGCCTCCTCGTCCCGGGTGACCACGGCCCGGTAGGCCGGCTCGGTGCGCATCAGGTCGCGGTGTCGACCGGCCGCCACCGCCCGGCCCTCGCGCAACAGCACCACCCGGTCCGCCTGGTCCAGCAGTAGCGGGCTGGTCGCGAACACCACGGTGGTGCGCCCTGCCCGGGTGTTCCGCAAGCCGGTGGCGATCCGGGACTCGGTGTGGGCGTCCACCGCGCTGGTGGGCTCGTCCAGCACCAGCACGGGCGGGTCGGCCAGCAGCGCGCGGGCCAGGGCGAGCCGCTGGCGCTGCCCGCCGGAGAGCGAGCGCCCGCGTTCGGTGATCCGGGCGAGCATCGGGTCGCCCGCGCACTCGGGCGAGCCGTCCACCAGTGCCTCCAGCACGTCCTCGGAGCGGGCCGCGGCGAGCGCCTCGGCCACCGGGACCCGACCGGAGGACGGGATGTCCAGCAGCTCGGCCAGCGTGCCGGAGAGCAGCACCGGCTCCTTGTCGTGGACCAGCACCGCCGCCCTGGCTTCGACCAGCGGCACGGTGTCCAGTTCGGTGCCGCCGAGCCGGGCGGAGGGCAGTTCCGGCTCGCCCTCGGCCGACGGGACGTGGCCGCCGAGCCGCTCGGCGAGCGCCCCGGCGACGTCCGGGTCCCCGCAGACCACCGCGGTCAGTTCACCGGCCCGGGCGGTCAGTCCGGTGGCCGGGTCGTGCAGGTCGGACCGGCCCGGCCGGGTCAGCGTGCCCTCGGCCGCGCCGCTGGTCCGGGTGAGCGAGAGGACCCGCACGGCCCGTCCGGCGGAGACCCGGGCGACGCTCCAGGCGTGCGCGGCCTCGCCCAGGATCCGCAGCGGAGCGGCCAGGAAGGCCGTCGCGCCGTACACCGCGATCAGGGTGCCCACGCCGAGCTCCCCGGAGGCCGCCAGCCGGGCGCCGTACCACGTCACCCCGACCACGAACAGGCCTGGCAGCAGCACCTGTTGGGCCTGCATCAGGGACCACAACCGGGCCGAGCGCACCGCCGCCGAGCGGACCTTCTGGGAGGCCGCCCGGTACCGCTCAAGGAACAGTTCCTCACCGCCGATCCCGCGCAGCACCCGCAGCCCGGCGACGGTGTCGGCGGCCAGTTCGGTGGCCTTGCCGCCGAGTTCGCGCTGTTTCTCGTAGCGCCGCTCGAACGGACGGATCAGCGGCCAGACCGAGGCGGCCAGCACCGGAACGCCGAGCAGCACCCCGATCCCGAGCACCGGCTCGACCACCAGCACCACCGCGCTGACGGCCAGCCAGACGATCACCGCGGCCCGCACCCGGGCCACCAGTTCGACGTACCAGCCGATCCGTTCGACGTCCCCGCTACCGACCGCGACCACCTCGCCGGTGGCGATCCGCCGGGACAGCCCGGCGCCGAGGCGCGAGGCCTGCCCGGCCACCAACTGCCGTACGTGGCAGGCCGCGTGGATCCAGTTCCAGACCGCCTGCCGGTGCAGCAGCACGGTGCCGACCGACGCGGTGGCGGACAGCAGCAGCGCGAGCGCGCCGGCCCGCCAGATCCCGCCGGCGTCGCCGTCGACGGCGGCCTGAACGCCGTGCCCGAGCGGTATCGGCAGCGCGGCCTGGGCGCCCATCTCGACCAGCGCCCAGCAGGTGGCACGGATCTGACCGCGCCGCTGGGCGCGCTGCAGCCAGCGCAGGAACGCCAGGGGTGAGGAGAGGTCGGGACTGCCGGGGTCGGCCAGCGGCAGGGGGGTGAGCGGCATGACACTCCGATGCGAAGGGTGCGGGAGGAGCGGGAGGAGCGGGATGTGCAAGGTGTGCAGGACGTGCGGACGGCGCGGAGTCACCGGAGCCGGCCGCGCATCAACTCGCGCGGGCCGTACGGAGGGGCCGCCCCGCTCACGCGCTGGAACGGGCACAGGACGTGCGGCGCATCGGCACGGCGACGTCGACGCGTCCGGCGGGGGCGCCGGACGGGCGGGGGATGGGTACGAAGGACCCGGGTCTCAGGAGGTCATGTCTGCGAGACTGCCAAGCCCGGTGTGACCCGCGCAACAGGTTTTCCGTCGCCCCGCTCCCGCCACCCCGCGGTCACCCCCGCGTACGGCCCCGCGGTACGGCTCCGGCGCACGCCACGCCGTCGTAAAGCTTCGCCAAAGATTCGCCCGAACGGCGGGAACAATCGTGCCGGGGCGCCAGTTGCCCCCTCTGGAACCGACGGACGACCAGGAAGGCACCCCTTCCCCGTGAGCAACATCCCCAGCATCACCCTGAACGACGGCGCGAAGATCCCCCAGCTCGGCTTCGGCGTGTGGCAGGTCGAGGACGCCCAGGCCACCCCCGCCGTGCGCACGGCGATCGAAGCGGGCTACCGCTCGATCGACACCGCGGCGATCTACGAGAACGAGGCCGGCACCGGCGCGGCCATCACCGAAGCACTGGAGGGCGGCCTCGCCCGCGAGGACCTCTACGTCACCACCAAGCTGTGGAACTCCGGCACCCGCGACTGGTCCGGCGAGCAGGGCCGCGACGCGGTGCTGCGCGAGTTCGACGCCTCGCTGGAGAAGCTCGGCCTCGACTACCTCGACCTGTACCTGATCCACTGGCCGCGCCCGATGCACGGCACCTTCCTGAACGTCTGGAAGGCCCTGGAGCAGCTGAAGGAGGGCGGCCGGGTCAAGTCGATCGGCGTCTCCAACTTCGGCACCGAGCAGCTGACCCGCCTGCTGGACGAGGCCTCGGTCGTGCCGGTGCTGAACCAGGTCGAGCTGCACCCGTACTTCCCGCAGGAGGAGCTGCGCGCCTTCCACGCCGAGCACGGCATCGCCACCGAGGCCTGGAGCCCGCTGGGCCAGGGCGGGGAGCTGCTCGCCGAGCCGGCGCTGGCGAAGGTCGCCGAGAAGCACAGCCGCACGGTCGCCCAGGTGGTGCTCCGTTGGCACCTGCAGAGCGGTGTGATCGCCATCCCGAAGTCGGTCACCCCGTCGCGCATCCGCGAGAACCTCGACGTCACCGGCTTCGAGCTGGACGCCGAGGACCTGGCGGCGATCGCCGGTGTCGCCACCGGCAAGCGGATCGGGCCGGACCCGCAGGGGTTCGACTGGAACTGACGGACGCCGTGGGGGCGCCGGCCGATCAGGCCCGGCGCCCCCGACAACAACATTCCTGAGTGTCGGTCATATCGAAGTACCGCTCGTTCCCCGCAGGGACGAGCGGCACTTCGGTGTGTCCGGATTCACCGACGTCAACGATCGGCCGATGCCGACGGCCGTGAGCGCCAGGAACTTTGGTGAATCGTTTTGGCTGTTGTTACCAAAGCTTGGGCTAGAGCCTGCCCGTCTTGGCGATGAGCGCGAGCGCCATCTCGTGCTCCTCCTCCGCCAGCGGCGCGAGCAGCAGCCGCTGGACTTCGGCCACCCCGGCGGCCGAGCGGTGCAGCAGGTCCTGACCCGCCGGCGACAGCGAGAGCAGGTTGCGCCGCCCGTCCGAGGGGTCGCGCCGGCGCTGCACCAGACCGCGGCGCACCAGTCGGCTGACCATCTCGGCCATCGTGGCCTTGTCCAGCGAGGCCAGCTCGCCGACCGTGCGCTGGTCCGCGCCCGGCTCCAGCTCCAGCGCGTCCAGCACGGCGTACTGCGGAGCCGTCAGCTCCGCACCGACGTGCTCGGACCAGAGCTTGGTGTGCACCTGCTGGCCGACCCTGATCAGGTAGCCGATCGCCCGCTGGGCGTCCAGTATCGGCCGGGCGTCGGTGAAGACGGCGACCGCCGCGGGCTCCAGCCTGGCTATCTTGGCCATCACCCGGACGATCTCGACCTGCTCGTCCGGCGTGAGCGGCTCGAACAGCACCCGCTGGACGCGGACCACACCACCGGTGGCCTCGCGGACCGCCTGGGCACCGCTCTGCGAGAGGGCGAGCAGCTTGCGCCGACCGTCGGCCGGGTCACGCCTTCGCAGCACGAGGCCGCGGCGGACCAGCCGCGCGACCATCTCCGCCATCGTGGCCTTGTCGAGCGAGGCACGCTCGCCGACGGTCCGCTGGTCCGCGCCCGGTTCGAGGGCGAGCACCAGCAGGACCGCGAACTGCGGAGCCGTGAGATCGGCTCCGACGTGCTCCGACCACAGCCGGGTGTGAACCTGCTGTGCAACGCGAATGAGGTGTCCGGGCGACTGCTGCAGTCGCGCGGACACGCGGGTTGTCGGGATCTCCCCCAGCACCATGTATCCGTCCCGATGTCACACCCGGTGTGTGTGGGACACCCGGGTGGGGCAGTAACGGCGAGTGGGCGTCCAGCTATGAGGGAGGGCGCTCCAGCCGTGCAGCCGGTGGCTGCTGGCGGACACTATACAAACGGCGGGCCCTTGCTGGCAGGCAGGGGCGGATAGTAGACGCAGGTTCGGCAACATTGGCATATTTACGCGCTGCCACGCTCGTGCAGTAACCCGTTCTCAGCAGAAAGCCGACCGGTCGGTCCTTACCGACCGTCACCTGCGCCTCTCCACCCTGGTCGCCTCCCCTACTCGCCGGTAGGGTATGGGCACCCTCTCCGGGGGCACTCCCCCGGAGGCACCCCCGAGAGAGACGAGAGCGAGCATGACCGAACAGAGCACCGCCCCCCGGGTCGCCGTCGTCACCGGCGCCGCCCGCGGCCTCGGCGCCGCCACCGCCGTCCGACTGGCCGCCGACGGCTACGCGGTGGCCGTCCTGGACCTGGACGAGGCCGCCGGCAAGGACACCGTCGATCGGATCACCGCCGCCGGCGGGCGGGCGCTGGCCGTCGGCGCCGACGTCTCGGACGCCGAGCAGGTCCAGGCCGCCGTCGACCGCGTGGTCGCCGAGTTGGGCGCCCCGGTCGTGCTGGTCAACAACGCGGGCGTACTCCGCGACAACCTGCTCTTCAAGATGTCCGAGTCCGACTGGGACACGGTCATGAACGTGCATCTGCGCGGAGCCTTCCTGATGACCCGCGCGGTGCAGAAGCACATGGTCGACGCCGGTTTCGGCCGCATCGTCAACCTGTCCTCCTCATCCGCCCAGGGCAACCGCGGCCAGGCCAACTACTCGGCCGCCAAGGCCGGTCTGCAGGGCTTCACCAAGACTTTGGCCATCGAGCTGGGCAAGTTCGGCATCACCGCCAACGCGGTCGCCCCCGGCTTCATCGCTACTGACATGACAGCGGCCACCGCGGCCCGGGTCGGCATGGACTTCGAGGACTTCAAGCGGGCTGCGGCCTCCCAGATCCCGGTCCAGCGGGTCGGCGAGCCCGAGGACGTCGCCAACACCATCGCGTTCCTGGCCGGCGAGGGAGCCGGCTTCGTGTCCGGCCAGGTGATCTACGTCGCTGGCGGCCCCCTCGACTGAGCACGGAACCTACACAGGGTTACCACGGAGTGGGAAGCCGGGCGAACCGGCCTCCCGCTCCGTTTTCTTTACCGGGGCTTTTGAAGAATCATTCGAAGACCACACTGGCATTCGATCCTGGAATACCGGAAATCACTCCCCGGGCCACCCGATGCCGACCCAATTGTCGATTTCCCGGGAAAATGACAATTCCCTCCGGAATAGCCTCGGCCGGATGGGTATGGTCACCCCGTGCAATCCAGAAGTACCGCCGCTCGCATTCCGCGCCAGGGGCCGGAACGCCGCAGCGCCGACCGTCGGGAGCTGCCGGACCGCGACCGTGCTCCCGGCCTCGTCCCCGGCCCGACCGGGCACGCCTCCGGCTCGACCGCCCTCACCCCCGGCCCGACCGAACATGCGCCCGGCGCGACCGACCCCGGCGGACCGGGCTGGCCCCCGATGAGCCGCCGCCGGGCCGCCCTGTTCGCGGCCTCCCTCGCCGCCTACCTCCTGGTGCTGGCCGGCGTCCTGCTCAACACCGACCTGGTAGACCTCGACTGGTCGGTCCGCCTGCTGCGCCCCTACGACCGGTGGCCCAGCCTGGAGCCACTGCTCAACACCTGGGTGGTCGCCGGACAGCGCGGCCCCAGCGCCATCGCCGCCTTCGCCTGGCTCCTCTGGCGCGCCCACCGCCTCGGCCGGCTGCGCCCGCTGCTGGTGATGGGCGTCGCGCTGCTGCTGCTCAACGTCACGGTCGGCGCGGTCAAGATCATCACTGGCCGGCTCGGCCCGCACTACGCCCAGTACGTCGGCTCGCCCGAGCTGTTCTCCGGCGGGACCATCTTCCCCTCCGGCCACACCGCCAACGCCGTGGTCACCTGGGGCGTGCTCGCCTACCTCGCGGTCCGCTGGCGGCGCACCGGCACCGTGGTCGCCGCCGCCACCGCCTGCTCGATCGGCCTGACCACGGTCTACCTGGGCACCCACTGGGTCTCCGACGTACTGGCCGGCTGGGCAGCCGGACTGCTGGTCCTGCTCTCACTGCCCCTGCTGGAACCGCTGATCGCCGTCGCCGAGCAGCGGCTCCACCGACGATTCGCACGCTGAGCCCGCTGCTCCCGTTGATCCCGCTGAGCGCACCCAGAGCACCCGGGGCACCCAAGCCGCCCAGCACACCGCGTGCACCGAGGGCACCACGCAGCCGGGGCCTACCCCTCCCAGCTCCGCTCGACCACCCCGTTCCGCACCGTGAGGTTCAGCCGCCCCTCCCGGTACTCCATGGTCATCAGCTGCCCCGGCTCCAGCACCCGGACCGAGGCCCAGCCGTGCCGCCGGGCGAGCTCCCGGGCGCGCTCGACCCGCAGGCCCGCGTAGCCCTCGGCGTCCTCCCCCGCGGTGCCCGCGCCCCCGGCGTCCGACCCCGTCATCGTGCCTCCCCGGCTCTCCCCCTCGGACGTACGCTGGAATCGTAGCCCCCACCCGCGCGGCCCGGAGGTGAACGAGCATGCGCACCACGACCCCGCGGCGACGGTGGCGCAGCGGCACCGAGCCGGCCACCGCCCGCAGCGACCTCAAGCTCCGCTACCTGCTCTCGCTGACCTTCACCCCGCTGTTCGCGCTGGGGACGGCGGGCTTCGCACTGTGGGCAGCCTCCTCCCCGGTGGACGGCGCGCCCAGCCGGGGCACCCTCACCGGCTTCGCGATCGCCCTCGGGTTGCTCACCCTGTTCGCCGTCGTCGATCTCGTGGTGGTCGTCCGGCGCCGCCGGACCGAGCTCTGACGCGGTGTCTCCCACGGAGTGGGAAGTCGGCCCGTCCGACCTCCCACTCCGCGCAGCGTCAGCGGTTGCCCACCGCCTGCTTCACCAGCGTCCGCCCGAAGTCCCACATCAGGCCGTTCCCCCGGTGCGCCTCGTCCATGATCTCCGTGAACGCGTCGACGAACCGGTCCACGTCCCGATCGGTGATGATCAGCGGCGGGATCAGCTTGATCACCTCCAGGTGGTCCCCGGACACCTGGGTCAGGATCCGGTGCCGCTGCAGCAGCGGAACGACCACCATCTGCGCGAACAGCCCCTTGCGCGCCGCCTGCAGGGCCGTCCAACCGGTGCGCAGTTTCAGCGACTTGGGCCGGCCGAACTCGATGCCGATCATCAGCCCGCGGCCGCGCACCTCGGCGAGCAGCTCGTACCGGTCGATCAGCGCCGCCAGCCGCTCCCGGAACCGGTCGCCGACCTGCCGGGCGTTCTCGACCACCTTCTCCTCGCGCATCACCTCCAGGGTCGCCAGCCCGGCCGCCATCGCCTGGGCGTTGGACCCGAAGCTGGCCGAGTGCACCAGCACCCGGTCCATCGAGGAGTACACCTTCTCGAAGATCCAGCTCTTGCCGAGCGTCGCCCCGATCGGCACGTACCCGCCGGAAAGCGCCTTGGCCGCGCACACCAGGTCGGGCAGCACGCCCTCCTCGTGCTGGTAGGCGAAGAACTCGCCGGTGCGGCCGATCCCGGTCTGCACCTCGTCGCAGATCAGCAGCGCCTTGTGCTCGTGCAGCAGCGCCTGGGCGGCCCGCAGCCAGCCCGGCGGCGGCGCCTGGACGCCCTTGCCCTGGATCGGCTCGACGATCAGCGCCGCGACGTCCCCGCGCTTCAGCTCCTTGGCCAGCGCCCCGATGTCGCCCAGCGGGATGGCGGTGTCCGGCAACAGCGGGTCGAAGCCCTTGCGGAAGCCGCCTTCCCCGTTGACCGACAGCGAGCCGGTGGTCAGCCCGTGGAAGGCGTGGTCGGCGTAGAGGACGCGCTTGCGGCCGGTGGCGTACCGGGCGAACTTCAGCGCGGTCTCCACCGCCTCGGTGCCACTGTTGCCGAAGAACACCCGGTCCAGCCCGGGCGCGTACGACAGCAGCCGCTCGGCCAGCAGTCCGGGCAGCGGCGAGCAGTCGAAACGGACCAGGTCCGGCAGGTCGAGGTCCATCACCTGCTGGACCGCCGAGCGCACCGCCGGGTGGTGCCGGCCGAGCGCGAAGATGCCGAAGCCGGCCAGCATGTCGAGGTACTCGTTGCCCTCGGCGTCGTAGAAGTACTGGCCCTCCGCGCGCTCGTAGTACTTGTCGAAGCCGATGGTGTGGAGCATCCGCGGCAGCTGCGGGTTGAGGTAGCGGCTGTGCAACTCGTAACGCTCACCGCCGCGTTCGGCGAGGAGGGCGGCGAGGTCGAAGGCTGGGCGGTCTGGGTCAGCCGGCATGGCGCGGGTTCGCTCCTCGAGTCGGTAGCAGGTTCTTGACGAAGACGGCGGCCTGGGCCGCGACCCCGGTGCCGGTCAGGCCGGCCTCCTCCAGGATCTCGCCGCGGGCGGCATGGCCGAGGAACTCCTGCGGCAGGCCGAGCACCCGGACCGGAACGTCCACGTCGGCGTCGCGCAGCGCCTGGGCGACGGCCGAACCGACGCCCCCGGTACGGCCGTTGTCCTCGACGGTGACCACCAGCCGGTGGGCGGCGGCGAGGTCGGCCAGCGCCGGATCGACCGGCTTGACCCAGCGCGGGTCGACCACGGTCGCGGTGAAGCCCTCGGCGAGCAGCAGCCGGGCGGCGTCCAGGCAGGCGGAGGCGGTGGCGCCGACGGCGACCAGCAGGATCTCCGGGGCCGGTCCGGTGCGCAGCAGCACGTCCGTCCCGCCGATCCGCTCGACCGCCTTGATCACCGGCCCGACGTTGCCCTTGGGGAAGCGGATGACGGTCGGCGCGTCGTCGACCTCGGCGGCCTCGCGCAGCTGGGCCCGCAGTTGCTCGGCGTCGCGCGGCGCGGCGAGCCTCAGCCCGGGGACGACCTGCAGGATCGACAGGTCCCACATGCCGTTGTGCGAGGCCCCGTCCGAGCCGGTGACCCCGGAGCGGTCGAGCACGAAGGTGACGCCCAGCCGGTGCAGGGCGACGTCCATCAGCACCTGGTCGAAGGCCCGGTTCAGGAAGGTCGCGTACACCGCCACCACGGGGTGCAGCCCGCCGGTGGCCAGACCCGCCGCGCTGGTGACGGCGTGCTGCTCGGCGATCCCGACGTCGAAGGTCCGGTCCGGGTAGGCCTTGGCGAAGGCCGCCAGTCCGACCGGCTGGAGCATCGCCGCGGTGATCGCCACCAGGTCGGGCCGCTCGGCGCCGAGCGCGAGCAGTTCCTCGCCGAACACCGAGGTCCAGGAGACTCCGGCGCTGGGCGAGATCGGCAGGCAGGTGTACGGGTCGATCGGGTTGACGGCGTGGAAGCGGTCCGCCTCGTCCTGCTCGGCGGGCCGGTAGCCGCGCCCCTTGACGGTCAGGCAGTGCACGATGACCGGGCCGCCGAAGTTCCGGGCCTGCCGCAGCGCCTGTTCGACCGCGCCCAGGTCGTGGCCGTCGATCGGCCCGAGGTACTTGAGCCCTAGGTCCTCGAACATGCCCTGCGGCGCGAAGGCGTCCTTTAAGCCCTTCTTGGCGCCGTGCAGCGCGTCGAAGATCGGCTGCCCGACCAGTGGGGTGCGCTGCAGCGCCTCCTTGCCGAGCGCGAGGAAGCGCTCGTAGCCCTGGGTGGTGCGCAGGGTGGCCAGATGGTTGGCGAGGCCGCCGACGGTCCTGGCATAGGAGCGCTCGTTGTCGTTGACGACGATGACCAGCGGCCGTTCACGGGCCTCGGCGATGTTGTTGAGCGCCTCCCAGGCGAGCCCGCCGGTGAGCGCGCCGTCGCCGATCACCGCGACGGTGTGCCGGTCGTGCTGGCCGAGCAGCTGGGCGGCCTTGGCGAGCCCGTCGGCGTACGAGAGCGCGGTGGAGGCGTGCGAGTTCTCGACCAGGTCGTGCTCGGACTCGGCCCGCGAGGGGTAGCCGGACAGCCCGCCCTTCATCCGCAGCTTGGAGAAGTCCTGCCGGCCGGTGAGCAGCTTGTGGACGTAGCTCTGGTGGCCGGTGTCGAAGACGATCCGGTCGTACGGCGAGTCGAAGACCCGGTGCAGCGCGATGGTGAGCTCCACCACGCCGAGGTTGGGCCCGAGGTGGCCGCCGGTGCGGGTGACGGCGTCGATCAGGAAGTCGCGGATCTCGTCGGCGAGCTGCGGCAGTTCGGCGGCCGGGAGCTTGCGCAGCTCGGCCGGGGACGTGACGCGGGAGAGCAGTGACATGGGTACACCTCACGACTCGGATGTGGTGCGGTGGTGCCTCCGCCCGGCGGGGCGGGGCCGGCCCGGGCACGACGGCCCGGGCCGGTCGGGAGCTCTGGGCGGGACGGCTTCGGGACGGGCGGCGCCCGGCCCGGGCTCAGCGCCCGCGGTTGGAGCTGACGGTCTCGGTGATGGCGCGCAGCGACTGCTGGAGCGAGCCCATGGTGGCGAGGACGGCGGTCGGCTCGTAGCCGCAGTGGGCCATGCAGTTCTCGCAGCGCGGGTCCTTGCCGCGCCCGTACTTGCTCCAGTCGGTCTTCTCGACCAGCTCCCGGTAGGTCGGCACGTAGCCGTCGGCCATCAGGTAGCAGGGCCGCTGCCAGCCGAACAGCGAGTAGTTGGGGATGCCCCAGGGGGTGCACTCGAAGTCGGCCTTGCCCTCCAGGAAGTCCAGGAAGAGCGGGCTGTGGTTGAGGCGCCAGCGCTTGCGGTTGCCGCCGGCGAAGGCTTTGCGGAAGAGCTCCCGGGTCTGTTCGACGCCGAGGAAGTGCTCCTGGTCGGGGGCCTTCTCGTAGGCGTAGGCCGGGGAGATCATCATCTCGTCGACCTTCAGCTCGTCGTTGAGGAAGTCCAGCACGTCGATGACGGTTTGCGCGGTGTCGGTGTTGAAGAAGGTGCTGTTGGTGGTGACCCGGAAGCCGCGCCGCTTGGCCTCCTTGATCGCAGCCACCGCCTCGTCGAAGGTGCCCTCCTTGGCCACCGACTCGTCGTGCCGTTCGCGCAGGCCGTCGATGTGCACCGCGAAGGTGAAGTACGGCGAGGGCTTGAACTTGTCCATCTTCTTGCGCATCAGCAGCGCGTTGGTGCAGAGGAAGACGTACTTGCGGCGTTCCACCAGCTGCCGGACGATCTCGTCGATCTGCGGGTGCATCAGCGGCTCGCCGCCGGCGATCGAGACCATCGGGGCACCCGACTCCAGGACCGCGCCGACCGCCTGGGCGACGGGCATCCGCTGCTTGAGGACGCCGGCCGGGTGCTGGATCTTGCCGCAGCCCTCGCAGGCGAGGTTACAGGCGAACAGCGGTTCCAGTTCGACGATCAGCGGGAACTTGTCCCGTCGCTTGAGCAGCTTCTGCTGCATCAGGTAGGTGCCGACCCGCACGGTCTGGCGCAACGGCATGGCCATGGCTAGCTCGCCTCCTGGGGGAGCGTCGAGGATGTGGGGTGGTTCAGGTCTGCGGAGCCGGGGCGCGGGCCCGGCTCCTGCCGGTACCAGTCGACCAGGGCGGGCACCGTCGCCCGCAGGGTCCGCCAGGCGCGCACCCCGGCCGGCAGCGTGCCCAGCCGCAGCAGTTCGTGCTCGGGGGTGTCCACCACCACCCGCAGTACGGCGACGGGCAGCACCGGGCGCACCTCCCGCAGCGCGGCCAGGACGGCGGCGGCCTCCATGTCGACGGCGAGCGCTCCCTGGAGGTGCAGGGCGCGCCGCTCGATGCCGCGCACCACGTGGTCGGCGGTGTGGTGCACCCCGGTGTGCGCGGTCAGGCCCCGCACCTTGAGCGCCCGGGCCAGCTCCGGCCCGGAGTCGACCGGGTAGAGGTGGCCCTCGGCGTCGCGCACGCCGTCCGCGGCCACCACGTCGCCCGGCGCGACGCCCGGCCCGACGGCGGCGCCGAAGCCGGCCACCACGACCGCGCCGTAGCCGCCCGGGGCGGAGCCGAGCAGCCGCCGCACGGCCGTCCCGGCGCGCCGCCGGCCGACCCCGGTGCGCAGCAGCACCGGTGGCCCGCCCGCCGCGCCGCGCCAGTCCCCGCCGCGCAGGGCCCACACCTCGGGGCCCAGCGCGCAGAGCACCAGCAGCGGGGCGGTGGTCACCGTGAGGCCCCGATCGCCGGGGTGCCGCCGGGCTTCACCATGCCGGGGCTGCCGTTGAGGTACCGGCCGAGCGCGGTGACCGGGAAGACCAGCCGGTACAGGTGGTAGTTGATGGAGAAGTCCCACGGGAAGCCGGTGCCGGTGAACTGCGGCTCGTCCCAGGTGCCTTCCGGCAGCTGGGTGCGCACCAGCCACTCCACCCCGCGCTCCGCCGCCGGGTTGGCCCGGCCGTCCGGGCCCTCGCCTGCCGCGAGCAGCGCCATCAGCGCCCACGCGGTCTGCGAGGCGGTGGAGTCGCCGCGACCGGCCCAGCGCGCCGGGTCGTCGTAGGAGCGCATGTCCTCGCCCCACCCGCCGTCGGCGTTCTGCCGGTCCTCCAGCCATCGCACGGCCCGGCGGATCGCCGGGTGCTCGTCCGGGACGCCGGCCGCGACCAGGGCGGGCAGCACCGAGCCGGTCCCGTAGATGTAGTTGGTGCCCCAGCGGCCGAACCAGGAGCCGTCCGCCTCCTGGTTGCGCAGCAGCCACTCGATGCCTCGCCGGGTGCGCGGGTCGCGGGCCCGGCCGGTCTCGGCGAGCATCTCCACCACGTGGGCGGTGACGTCCGCGGAGGGCGGGTCGACCACCTCGCCGAAGTCGCAGAACGGCAGCTTGTTCGGCAGCAGGCTGGTGTTGTCGACGTCGAAGGCGCCCCAGGCTCCGTTCTTGGACTGCATGCCGAGGTTCCACAGCACGCCCCGGTCCACCGCGGCGTCGACCTTGGCCGGGTCCGGGTGGGCGACCCGGCGCAGCGCCAGCACCACCTCGGCGGTGTCGTCGATGTCGGGGTAGGTGTCGTTCTCGAACTCGAAGGCCCAGCCGCCGGCCGGGAGCCCGGGCCGCTGGACGGACCAGTCGCCCTGCTTGCGGATCTCCTCGCCGAGCATCCAGTCGACGGCGGAGACCAGCGCCGGGTGGTCGGCCGGCAGGCCGGCGTCGACCAGCGCGATGGTGGCCAGGCAGGTGTCCCAGACCGGGGACTGGCAGGCCTCCATCCAGCGCATGCCGTCCTCGGTGTGCACGGTGAAGCGGTCGAAGGAGGAGAGCCCGGCCTTCATCACCGGGTGCTCCAGCTCGTAGCCCTCCAGGTGCAGGGCGATCAACGAGTAGACGGCCGGCGGCTGGATGCCGCCCCAGCAGCCGTCGGCCTCCTGCCGCTCGACGATCCAGCGGCAGGCCTGGGCGACGGCGAGTCGGCGCAGCGGCCGGAAGGCCCGGCGGTGGTAGGCGTGCAGCACCTTGTCAAGACGCTCGAACATGCCGTCCCAGCTGGTGACGGGGGCGAGCGGCCGGTCGGGGTACGGGTGGTCCGGGTCGGTGTGCAGCTCGGTGAGCGCGAAGGGGGCCCGACGGACCGGGCGGTGGGCCGAGACGATGGTCAGCGGGACGATGGTCTGGCGGGCCCAGCAGCCGAAGGCGTAGATGTTCAGCGGCAGCCACTTGGGCAGGAAGATGATCTCGGGCGGCATCTCGGGCAACCGCTCCCAGGGCCACCAGCCGAAGAGCGCGAGCCAGATCCGGGTGAACACCCGGGCGGCCGCGATGCCCCCGGCGGAGCGGACATAGCGCGCGGCGGCCAGCATGTGGGGGGCGTCGGGGTCGTCGCCGGCGAGCTTGAGGGCGACGTACGCCTCGACGGTGGTGGACAGCTCGGCCGGCCCGCCGTGGAAGGTGGCCCAGGTGCCGTCCTCCCGCTGCTTGGAGCGGATCCACTCGGCGGTGGCCCGGGTCAGCTCCTCCGTCCTGATGCCCAGGAACTGGCGGAGCAGTAAGTCCTCGGCGTCCATGGTGACGTTGGTCTCGAGGTCGCCCTTCCACCAGCCCTCGGACGACTGCAGCGAGAGCAGGTGGGTGGTGGCGCGCGCCAGGGCCTCGCGCGCGTCGCCGGGCTGCCGGTCCGCCTCACCGGCCGGCCGTGGCCGGTCGGTGTCCTCGGGCTGCCACCGCCCCGCGCCCAGCAGGGCCGGGGGGCGGTCGCCCACCGCGACCGGCTCGGGATCGTACTCAGGGTCGAGCCGGCCGTCCGCGGTTGCTGTCAACGTAACGTCACCTCTCTCGTACCACCACGAATTCGGCGAGTGCGACGAAGTGCTCGCGCACCCCGTCGGACATGGGCACCTCGTCCAGGGCGGCGAGGGCAGTCGTGTGCTGGCGGCGGGCCTCCTCCTGGGTCCAGGTCCTGCCGCCGGCCTCCTCGATCAGCGCGGCCCGGGCGGCCAGCTCGGGCTCGCTCTCCTCGCCCCGGCCCTTCGGGTCGGCGAGCTGCTCGGCCAGCCGGCGCGAGGCGGCCCCGCCCTCGGCGAGGGCGGCGGCGACCGGCAGGGACTTCTTGCGCTGGCGCAGGTCGCCCCAGTGCGGCTTGCCGGTGACCTCGGTCGCGCCCCAGATGCCCAGCAGGTCGTCCACCGCCTGGAAGGCCAGGCCCAGGTGGTGGCCGTAGCGCTGGAGCGCGTCGGAGACCTTGTCGTCGGCCCCGGCCAGGACGGCGCCGATCGCCGAGGCGGCGGCCAGCAGGGCCGCCGTCTTGCCGCCCTCCATCTCCAGGCATTCGGCGACGGTGACGCTGTCGCGCTGTTCGAAGGCGACGTCCATCGCCTGGCCGTCGATCAGGCGGCGGGTCGCGGTGGTGAGCAACCGGACGGCCCGCGCGGCGTCGGCGGGGCTCGCGCCGCCGGTCACCGCGGCGTCGAGCAGCACCTCCGTGCCGAGCGTCGCCAGAGCGTCGCCGACCAGGATCGCCTGGGCCGGTCCGAAGACCGTCCAGGCGGTGGCCCGGTGCCGGCGAGTCTCGTCACCGTCCATCAGATCATCATGGAGGAGGGAGAAGTTGTGCACCAGTTCAACCGCAACCCCGCCGGGGACCCCGACCTCGGCCGCCGCACCGGCCGCCTGGGCGGACAGCAGGGCCAGCGCGGGCCGTACGGCCTTGCCGCCGTCGCCCTCCACCGGGGTGCCGTCCCGGTCGATCCAGCCGAAGTGGTACGCCGCGACCATGTCCATCGGTGCGGCCAGACGGGCGATGGTGGCCCGTAGCGGCGGAGTGCAGAGCGTACGGCTGCGGGCGAGCAGCTCCGGCACCGAGACCGGTTCGGCGTGCGCCGTGCCTCCGACGGCGAAGCCGGTGCGTGACTCCACGTGCGTTCCCTCTCCCTCGTGGTGCCGGACCGCACGGGGCGGTCGGCTGCTGTCGGTGCGGCTGGTGCCAGTGCGGGTGGTGCCAGTGCGGGTGGTGCCAGAGCGAACGGTGTCGCTACGGCCGCTGGGGCCGACGGTACGCCCGTCGGCTCTGGCGGGCTCCCCGGCGACGGGGCCCGCCGTCACCTCGGCCACCGCCCGTCGGCCCGGTCCACGGGCACCCGGGCGCCGGCCGCGGCGAGCACCGCGTCGGCGGCGGCGTGACCGCTGCGCACGGCGCCCTCCATGGTCGCGGGCCAGCCGGTGGCGGTCCACGCGCCGGCCAGCAGCACCCCGGGGACACCGGTGGCGGCCGGCGGGCGCAGTGCGGCACTGCCGGGAGCACCGTCGAAGGTGGCGGTGCGCTCCCGGGTGACGAAGAAGTCCAGCACCTCGGCGCCGGCGGCGGCCGGGAGCAGCCGGGCCAGCTCGGGCAGGTAGCGGTCGCGCAGTTCGGCGACCGGCAGGTCGATCTCGTCCTGGACGGCGGACTGCGAGAGCGCCAGGTACTGGGCGCCGGGGTGGGCACGGCCGATCGGGGTGCCGACCAGGCCGGAGTGGGTGGTGCGGTCGAACACCCACTGGACCGGGCTGCCGAGCGCGGCGAAGAACGGCCGGCGCAGCACCTTGCGGTCGTAGACCACGTGCACGTTGAGGATCGGCGTGGTGCCGAGGTCCGCCAGGCGGTGGGGGACGGCACCCGGCGGCAGCAGGGCGGCCGCGGTGTCCTGGGCACCGGCCAGCACGACGGTGTCGGCGGTGAGCAGCTTCCCGCCCCCCAGCTGGCCGCCCTCCAGCCGGACGGCGTGCTGGGGGGTGGCCGGCTTGAGCTCCGCGACCCGGGTGCGAAGCAGCACCCGCACGCCGACGCGTTCCAGCTCGGCGAGCGCCCGGTCGTGGTGGATCACACCCAGCGGGACGGCGGCGATGCCGATGTCGGAGGCCCCCGGGTCTGAGAGCAGCCCGGTCTTGAACACCATCGCGGCCAGCGCCAGCGAGACCTGGTCGGCCGGGGCGTTCAGGGTGGCGACGCCGACCAGGTCCCAGAGCGCGGCCGTGGTGGCGGCGTTCTGCCCGTTGCGGCGCAGCCACTCGCCGAAGGAGAGCCCGTCCAGCGCCGGGTCGGCGAGGTCCAGGCCCTTCAGGGCGAGCGCCCCGCGGACCACCCGGGCCCGGTCGCCCGGGGACAGGTGCGGGTAACGGGCGAGGCTGCCGGCCAGGTGCAGCGGGACGGGCAGGCCGGCCCGGCGCAGCCGGCCGAGTGTGCGCACCGGGGCCTCGGCAGGGCCGCTGACGGAGAGCACCGGGACGTCCAGGCGGTCCTGGATGTGGGTCATCCGGGCGGCGCCGAGGCGCTCCAGCAGGCCGCGGTAGGCGGTGCAGCAGCGCAGGAAGACGTGCTGGCCGTTGTCGACGGTCAGCTCGCCGCGCTGGAAGGAGAACGCCAGGCCGCCGAGCCGGGGGCGCCCCTCGGCGAGGGTGACGTCATGGCCCGCCTCGGCCAGTCGCAGTGCGGTGGTGATTCCGGCCAGGCCGCCGCCGACCACGACGGCGGCCGGGCGCGCGGCATCGGCTCGCCCGGTCATCAACCCTCCCCCTCGCAGTCGCCGGACCGCCCGGCGGCGGTCGCTGTGGCCGGCACTGTCGTGCTCGGCACCGTGGCCAACACGCTCCCACCCGGATGTGATTCCCCGCTGACACAGCGTGACAGAAGCGTGGCGAGAATCAAGAACGCCCCCCGGCGAGCCCGGAAAGCGCGACGTACGCCTTCTCCCAGCCCGGGAGCGAGACCCGGCCGCGCAGCACCGACTCGGGGTCGGCGGCGATCCGGCCGAGCAGCCGGTGGTAGATCCCGGCCATCGCGGCGGTGCAGGCGCGGCTGCGGCGGTCGAGCATCGGCAGCAGGCGCAGGCCCTCCTCGAAGGCGGCCTGGGCACGGGCGGCCTCGAAGGCCACCAGCCCGGTGAAGTCGGCGCCGACCGGCGGCTTGGGCAGCGCGAAGCCCTGCTCGCAGCCGAACCGGACCAGGTCCTCGGTGGGCAGGTAGGTACGGCCGGTCAGGGCGTCCTCGCGCAGGTCGCGCAGGATGTTGGTGAGCTGCAGGGCCAGGCCCAGGGCGTCCGCGTAGTGCGCCCCGCGCTCGGGGTCGTCGCAGCCGTAGACGCCCAGCGAGAGCCGGCCGATGGCGCCAGCCACGCAGCGGCAGTAGACCTTGAGCTCCTCGTACGTCTGGTACTCGGCGCCCTTGAGGTCCATCTCGACGCCGTCGATCAGCTCGTCGAACCCGCCGAGCGGGATCGGGAAGCGCCGGGCCGCGTCGGCCAGGGCGACCTTGATCGGGTCGGTGTCGTCCTCGGCGACCGCACCGGAGCGGACCTCGTCCACCAGCTCCCGGGTGCGCACCAGCGCCTCGGCCTTGCGGTCGGCCGGGAGGTCGCCGTCGCCGATGTCGTCCACCCGGCGGGCCAGCGCGTACAGGGCCGACATGGCCAGCCGCTTGGGCTCGGGCAGCAGGCGGATGCCGTAGCTGAAGTTGCGTGCCTGCAGTCCGGTGACTGCCTCGCAGTACCGGTACGCCGCCATGACCGGGGCCGACGCCAGTGGTGATGCCGCCACTCGGGCGTTCACCTTCCCTTCGCGAAGATGGCCGCCGCCTTCGCTGCGAGGCGGCGCTTGTCCGGCTTCGCCTGCTGCGCGAGCACGTCGAACCCGGCGTCCTCGATGGCCGCCAGGGCCGCGTAGCCGCCTGCGGTGAATCCCGCCAGGAGCAGTCGAAGCCTCCCCCGAACCGTACCTACCAATGGTGCGCCGCGGTCGAGCAGGGTGCGGGCCCGTTCGGCCTCGAAGGCGATCAGCTCCCGGACGGCTCCGGTCGCGCTGGGGGCGGCGAGCTCCTCCTCGGAGACGCCGAAGCGTTCGAGGTCCTCGGTGGGGAGGTAGATCCGGCCGCGGGAGAGGTCCTCGGCCACGTCCTGCAGGTGCTCGACCACCTGGAGGGCGGTGCAGATCGCGTCGGAGAGGGCGATCCGTTCGGGGGTGGAGACGCCCGCGATGGCGAGCACCAGGCGGCCGACCGGGTCGGCGGAGAGCGTGCAGTAGCCGACCAGGTCCTCGTAGCCGGCGTAACGCGCGGTGGTCTGGTCCACCCGGTTGGCCTCGATCAGACGGCGGAACGGCTCGGGGGTCAGGGCGTGCCGCTCGGCCACCGGGACGAGGGCGCTCATCAGCGGGTGACGGGGGCGCTCGGCGTCGCCGGAGTGCAGGGCGGTCTCGAAAACCCGGTCGAGGTCGCGCTCCAGTCCGTCGAGCAGGGCGAGCCGGAACGAGACCTCCGCCGGGCTCGGCGGCCCGGACTGGGCCGAAGGGGTGGCGGGGGGCCGCCGTTCGAGCCCGAGCAGGGCGGCGGTGGCGGCCGGGTCGGCCAGGTCGCCGTCACCGGCGTCGTCGACCAGCCGGGCGAAGCCGTAGACGGCCATCAGGTCGTCGCGCCAGGCCGCGGGCAGGAAGAAGGGGGCGACCGGGAAGTTCTCCGCCCCCGCCTTCTCCAGGGTCTGTCCCGCGGAGGGGTTCACCGGCGTATCTCTGGGCTGGGCCGAAGCCGACACTGCAGTCACTCCCCCGTTCTACACCGCTCGGTACCACCGGTCCGACTCGGACACGCGTCCGAGCGCGGGCGTCACCTACGGCACACCACCCCCGCGCCCCCAGCCTGACACCACGCGCCGCGCCCGAGAAGAGCGCCCCGCCCGGCGCACGGTGGCGCTCACCCCCGCGGCGGCGGGCCACCCGGGGTAGGGCCTGTCCGGCGGCGGCACGCCGAAGGGCCGGCGCCGGAGTGTTCCGGGGCCGGCCCTTCGGTGCCGGGACTCTTCGGGGCTACGGGCGCTCGCCGCGCTCGTACCGGCCGACGACCTCCTCGGTCGGGCCGTCCATGACCAGCTCGCCCGCCTCGATCCAGATGGTCCGCTCGCAGACCTCGCGGATCGAGTTGTTGTCGTGGCTGACCAGGAAGACCGTACCGGCGGAGCCGCGCAGCTCGTCGATGCGCTTCTTGCTGCGCTGCTGGAAGGCCTGGTCACCGGTGGCCAGCGCCTCGTCGATCAGCAGCACGTCGTGGGTCTTGGCAGCGGCGATCGAGAAGCGCAGCCGGGCGCCCATGCCGGAGGAGTAGGTGCGCATCGGCAGGGAGATGAAGTCGCCCTTGTCGTTGATCCCGGAGAAGTCGACGATGTCCTGGTAGCGCGCCCGGACGTCGGCCGGGGACATTCCCATCGCCAGGCAGCCCAGGACGACGTTGCGCTCGCCGCTCAGCTCGTTCATCAGGGCCGCGTTGACGCCCAGCAGCGAGGGCTGGCCGTTGGTGTAGATGCCGCCCTTCTCGGTCGGCAGCAGGCCCGCGATGGCGGCCAGCATGGTCGACTTGCCGGAGCCGTTGGAGCCGATCAGGCCGACGGCCTCGCCCTTGTACGCGGTGAAGCTGATGCCCTTGACCGCGTGCACCTCGCGCACGCCGGCGGCGCGCTTGCGGCTGATGATGCGGCTCAGCGCCGAGGTGGCGCTGCCCTTGCCGGAGCCGGCGCCGTGCACCCGGTAGACGATGTGCACGTCGTCGACGACGACGGTGGGCTCGCGGGCCACCTTGGTGTCCGCAACGGTGTCGCGCTTGCTCAGGTCGGTGTCAGCCACGGCCGTACTCCTCCTCGGCCTTCCAGAAGAAGACGTATCCGATGACGAACATGCCGACCGCCCAGGCGATGCCGTAGGTCCACTGGTGCGCCGGCAGCGACTGGTGCACGGGCTGGTGCTTGTTGTAGATGATCGGCGCGAAGGCGTGCCGCAGCAGGTCCATGTAGACCGAGGCCGGGTTCACGTTGCAGAGCACCTGGATGTAGTGCGGCCAGCTGTGGACCCGGTCCTGGATGCTGAACATCACGCCGGACAGGAACATCCAGGCCCGCATCACGAACGGGATCAGCTGGGAGATGTCACTGGTCTTGGCCCCGATCCGGGCCATGATCAGCGAGACGCCGGTGTTGAACATCGTCTGCAGGAGCAGAGCCGGGATGATCAGCAGCCAGGTGGAGCCCGGCGTGATGCCCGCCGCCAGCACGGTGACGACCAGCACCACCATCGAGATCAGCAGCTGCTGGAGCTGGATCACGGTGAAGGCGATCGGCAGGCTGGCGCGCGGGAAGTGCAGCGCGCGGATCAGGCCGAGGTTGTCCGAGATCGCCCGGGTGCCGGACTGCACGGCGTTCTGGGTGAACTGGAAGACGAAGACACCGATGCAGAGCCAGGCGATGTAGGTGTTCGGCGGGAAGCCTTCCTTGCTCTTCAGGATCACGCCGAAGACCAGGTAGAACACACCGCAGTTGAGCAGCGGGGTCACGACCTGCCAGAGCTGGCCCAGCTTGGCGTCCGTGTACTGGGCCACCAGGCGGGCGGTGGCGAAGGCCCAGATGAAGTGGCGCCGGGCCCAGAGCTGCTTGGTGTAGGCGAACAGGCCCGGCCGGGCACCGCTCACCGACAGGCCGTACTTGTCTGCAAGCTGCTTGGGGGTCAGGCCCGCGTCCGCCCCCCTCGGGGCTGAGAGGCTGACGGGTTCACTCACTGTCGACACATTCGTCCTTCGCGCGGGATCTGTCGGGGCGGCCGGTCGGCGGGGGTCCGCCGGCCTTGCGCCGATGGGGATCCACTGGGATCACGGGGGAGGTTCCGGCCGGTGTGTGGCCACCGGCCGCGGCGATCGATCGCTCGATCCAATCAGATGATCGGAGGTCGGCCCATCCTGGTCAGTCGCCAGACGGTCCGCCATCGCATGGGCCGCCGCGGACCGCAGGGTTCGCGGAAGCCCGCCCGGAATCCGCCCAGCCAGGCCTTCAGCCCCTCCGCGGAGGGGCGTCGGGCCAGGGTCAGCAGAAACCAGGTTCCCAGATAGAGAGGCACCAACGGGGCCGGAAGGTTCCGCCTCGCGAGCCAGACCCGGTTACGGGCCACGTTGTGGAAGTAGGCGGCGTGCCGGGCCGGCGAGGTCGCGGGGTGGTGCAGCACCACGTCCGCCCGGTAGTCGATGGCCCAGCCGGCGTCCAGTGCGCGCCACGCGAGGTCGGTCTCCTCGTGGGCGTAGAAGAACTCGGCGGGCAGCTGCCCGGCCTGCTCGAACACCTTGCAGCGCACGGCGCTCGCGCCGCCGAGGAAGGTGGTCACCCGGGAGGAGCGCAGCGGGTCGCTGGCGCGCAGCCGGGGGACGTGCCGGCGCTGGGTGACCCCGGTGTCCGGGTCCTCGATCCGGAAGGACACGATGCCCAGCTCCGGGTCGGCGGTGAAGGCCTCGCGCAGCAGGCGGGCCGAGTCGGTGCGCGGCAGCAGCCCGTCGTCGTCCAGGAAGAGGACGGCGTCCACCTCCCGGCCGTGCGGCCCGAACAGCTCGATGCCGACGTTGCGCCCGCCCGGGATGCCGAGGTTCTCCGGCAGCGCGACGGTGCGCACGCCCGCGGGCAGCGGGGGCAGCTCGACGCCCTGGCCGACCACGGCGAACTCGACCGCCGGGCCCTCCTGGGCGCGGACCGACTCGATCAGGGCGTTCAGCTCGGCGGGCCGGTTGCCCATGGTGATGATGACGACGCCGAGACGGAAGTCCGCCGCGGTGGTGGAAGTGCTCATGCCCGCGCGCACCTCTCGATCATGGACTCGCTCCGCTCGTTCATCTCGTTCACCGCAGCCTGCTCGAGAGGACGATGCTCAGCAGGTGCAGCACGGTCTGCAGCATGGCGATCGCGGCCAGCACCACGACCGCGAGCCGGGTGAAGAACAGGCCGCCGTGCAGGGTGTCGGCGATCCCGGCCGCCAGGATGAACAGCGAGGCCTCGACCGCGCCGACCAGGCGGTGGAACTTCAGCAGCGAGGCGGCCCGGCGGGCCCTGGCCACCGAGGCTGAGCGCGGCACCGAGGCGCTGTCCTCGACGGCCGTCATACCGCTGCGGGCGCGGGCCACGTCCACCAGGTCCGTCTCGGACTTGATCAGGATCGCCCCGAGCGCGGCCAGCGTGCCCAGGAACGCCCACTCCCAGTGGGAGCCGCTGCCCTCGCGGTGCAGCAGGTCGGTGGCGCGCAGGCCGAGACCGGTCAGCAGGGCCGCCTCGGACATGTAGTGGCCGACCCGGTCCAGGTAGACGCCGGTGAGCGAGGTCTGCCGGCGCCAGCGGGCCACCTCGCCGTCCACGCAGTCCAGCAGCAGGTAGACCTGGATCAGCAGGGCGCCCAGGACGGCGCCGGTGATGCCCGGCACGACCAGCGCGGCGCCGGCCAGGATGCCGGTGAGCATCATCAGGTAGGTCAGGCCGTTGGGCGTGATCGCCGTCATGGTGGACAGCACGCGGGTGATCCGCAGCGAGATCTTCCGCATGTACAGGCGCCCGGCCCAGTGCTCGGCGCTGCGGCGCTGGAGCATGCCCTCCGGGTGGATCACCGCGCGCAGTTCCTCGATCGAGGGCCGGCGGGTCAGGTCCACCGGGGGCCGCTCGGCGCCCGCGGTGGAGGGGTCAGCTGTTGACGGCTTGGACATAGTCGGCGTACGCGTCCCTGATTGCGGAAGGGGAGAGGTCGAGGTGTTCGAGGATGGTGAAGCGCCCCGGGCGGGTGTTGGGAGCGTAGTGCACCGCCTCGGTGAACTCCGCCTCGGTGAAACCGATCTGAGCCGCGGTCACCGGCAGGCCGTGGCTCGCCAGGCGCTCCACGATCAGACCGGTCAGCTCGCGCTCGCCCCGCAGGAAGCTGGCGAACGCGGCGCCGAGGCCAACCTGTTCGCCGTGCTGGGCGGAACGCTTGGGGTACAGCACGTCCAGGGCATGCGAGATCTCGTGGCAGGCGCCCGACGAGGGCCGGGTGCTGCCCGCGATGTTCATCGCGATGCCGGACAGTACCAGGGCTTCCGCGAGGGCCGTCAGGAGGTCCTGGTCCTGAATGTTTCCTGGGTGCCGCAGCAGGTTCTCGCCCGCCGAGCGGGCCATCGCCACGGCCAGTCCGTCCACCGGTTCGCCGGTGACCGCGTGCGACAGCTCCCAGTCCGCGCAGGCCGAGATGTTGGAGATCACGTCGCCGATCCCGGCCGCCACGAAGCGCTGCGGGGCCTGCCGGATCACGTCCAGGTCGACGATGATGCCGATCGGGCCGGGCACCCCGTAGGAGCCCCGGCCGGCGTCGTTGTCGAGGGTGGAGACCGGCGAGCAGATGCCGTCGTGGGCCAGGTTGGTGGCGACCGCGACCACCGGCAGGCCGACCCGGGCGGCGGCGTACTTGGCGGCGTCGATGATCTTGCCGCCGCCGAGGCCGACGACCGCGTCGTAGTGCTTGCCGCGCATCTCCTCGGCGAAGCGCACCGCGCTGTCGAGGCTGCCGTCGTCCACGTTGAACCAGTCGGCGCCGGGCAGGGCCGGCTCCAGGCGCTCGCGCATCGCGGCGCCGGAGCCGTTGCTGATCGCCACCGCGATCCGGCCCGAGGCCGACAGCCGCTGGTCCGCCAGGATGCCGCCGAGCGCGTCCAGCGCACCCGGGCGGATCTCGGCGAACAGCGGCGACGGGACCAGTCGGGTCAGTACTGGCACGCGATCTCCCGCGCCTTCGCCAGGTCGTCGTGGTTGTCGACCTCGACCCAGGACACCTCGCCGATCGGCTGCACGTCGATCCGCAGGCCCCGGTCGACCATCTCCTGGTAGCCGTCCTCGTAGTACAGCTGCGGGTCGCGCTCGTAGGTGGCGCGCAGCGCGTCGGTGAGGTCGGCGGCGGCGGCCGGGTTGATCACGGTGACGCCGATGTACTCGCCGGTCGCCTCGACCGGGTCCATCAGCTTGGTGATCCGGCGCATGCCGGCGGCCGGGTCGACGACGACCTTCATCTCCTCGTCGGCGAGCTTCTTCACCGTGTCGAGGGCGAGCAGGATGCCGGGGGCCGCACCGTTCTCGGTGAGGCGCCGGTTGCCCTCCAGCATGGTGCGCTGCACCGAGGCCGGGTGGACGGTGTCGCCGTTGGCCAGCAGCAGGCCCTCGGCGAAGAGGTCTCGGGCGCACCAGAGCGAGTACGCGTTGTTCCACTCCTCGGCCTTGTCGTTCTCGACCAGGTGGAGCTTGACGCCGTACTTGTTCTCCAGGGCGTCCTTGCGGTCGTACACCGCCTCCTTGCGGTAGCCGACGACGATCGCCGCCTCGCGCAGTCCGACCTCGGCGAAGTTGCCGAGGGTGAGGTCCAGGACGGTCCGCTCCCCGTCGACCGGCACCAGCGCCTTGGGCAGGGTGTCGGTGTACGGGCGCAGCCGGCGGCCGGCGCCGGCTGCCAGAACGAGGCCGATCATGCGGGGTCTCCTGATCCGTCGTGCGTCGTGCTGTGCGCGCGGGGACGTGCCGACGGGTCCGGCGGCGCTGTTGCCCACCGGACCGGCGTTCGGCCGGGCCCGGCGGCGGCGCGCCGGACCGGCACAGATCCGGGCAGCGTGTCGTAAGCGATGGTAGGCGACCCGGACGACCCGCCCGAACCCGGCCGGAGACGGTGAGGTGGCGGCGGAGTGGAGGAGCGGTGATCGAACAGGATTGGAACGGATGCCGAACTGGCCTTCGGGACGAATGACCCTTCCGGGGGCGTCCCGGACCGCTCCCTGCACGGATCGGGACGCCCCCGGGCCATGATCCGCCCGGTTCTGCGTGGGACCCGTCCGGACCGCCACCCATACGGCAGACTGGAGCCCGACGCCGGCGCCGGTGCCCCCGCTGCGTCCCGCGCACCCCACCAGGTGCCGCACGACGCACCCGATGCTCCCGTTGCTCCCGCTCCCGAAAGAGGCCCCATGCCCCAGAGTCCGCCGACCGACCCGACACACTTCGCCGCCGAGATCGACACCGGCCTGGACGTGGAGACAGACGTGACGGCCGATCCCCGGGCCTCCGCCGCCCCCGCGGGCAGCGAGATCCTGCTGGAACTGGTCGACGACGAGGGCGTCACCATCGGCACCGCCGAGAAGCACTGGGCCCACCAGCAGCCGGGCCGGCTGCACCGGGCCTTCTCGGTGTTCCTCTTCGACCGCCAGGGCCGGCTGCTGCTGCAGCGCCGGGCGCTCAGCAAGTACCACTCCCCCGGAGTCTGGTCGAACACCTGCTGCGGGCACCCGTACCCGGACGAGCGGCCGTTCGTCGCCGCCGCCCGACGCACCGCCGAGGAGCTGGGGGTCGCACCGGCGCTGCTCTGCGAAGCCGGGACGGTCCGCTACGACCTGCCGGACGAGGCCACCGGGCTGATCGAGCGGGAGTGGAACCACCTGTTCGTCGGGCTGGTCACCGCACCGGTCGAGCCGGCCCCGGAGGAGGTCGACGACGTCGCCTTCGTCACCGCCCAGGAACTGCGCGAGCTGCGGGCCGAGCGGCCGTTCTCGGTCTGGTTCGAGACCGTCTTCGAGGCCGCGCTGCCGGGGATCCGGGAGATCGCCGGCCGGGACTGGTAGCGGCCGCGCCCCCGTGGGGGCCGCCGTCAGTGCCCGGGCTCCGGGGGGACGGGCAGCGAGGCCCAGATGACCTTGCCGCCCTCCCCCGTGTGCTCGACGTCGCACACCCCGCCGGCCTGCAGGGTGATGCTCTTCACCAGCAGCAGGCCGCGACCGCCGGTGCGGGCGGTGTCGCTCTCCAGGGCCTTCGGCCGGTACGGGTCGCCGTCCTCTACCGAGACCCGCACCCAGCCCCGGCGCACCGACAGCTCGGTGGTCACCTCGGGTGACAGCTCGGCCGCGTGCTTCACCGCGTTGCCGACCAGCTCCGAGACGATCAGCAGCACGTCGTCCACCAGCTCCTGGTAGCGCACCCCGGCCATGCCCTGGGCCAGCAGGCGGTCGCGCACCGCGTGGCGGGTGCGCGGCACGGAGGCCTCGACGGCGGGCACCCGGAAACGCCACACGCCCTCGACGGGACCACCGGCGGACTGCCGCCCGCCGGCCCGGCTGCCGGGTCTCGACTCGGCCTTCGCCGCCCCGCTGATCTGCTCCACGTCCAGCCGCCCTTCGTCCGCTTCGTCAGCTACGTCCGCGATCCGGGAATCAGGCGATCCGCTCATGGCGCCCTCGGTCCACAGAGGCTAGGAGAGCGGTCGGCGCGGCCGGGGCAGGGTCGACAAGTTGCCCGTGTCGGATCGGTTCCGACTGGGTTCGACCGTTGGCTGGGGCGGAACCGATCGTTTGCTTCGCGCTCACCATCGCTTCGGACGGGATTCGAGCGCGTACGCGAGGGGTTCCAGCCAGTCCGGGCAGGCCGGGCGTCCCGGTGGGCGCGCGGTCGGGCTCGGGGGGCGCGGGTGGGGCGCGGTGGGGGCCGGGCCCGGAGGCGTCGTCGGGGCCGAGGAAACGCAGGTGAGAAGCACTCCAGAACCCTGGTAATGTTCTCTCTGTCGCCGAGGGGGCGAGAGAAAAGACCCCGAGGCACACACCCTGTCCGGGTGGCGGAATGGCAGACGCGCTAGCTTGAGGTGCTAGTGCCCTTTATCGGGCGTGGGGGTTCAAGTCCCCCCTCGGACACAACCGAAATTCCCCGTGGAATCCGAAAGGATCCCACGGGGAATTTCCTTTTCCCGGCCGCGGCCGGCCCTCTCCCTTGATCCACTGCCGGTCGGCGGTGTGGCGTCGGTCTCGCTGAGCGGTCCGAAGGGTCCGAAAACCGGACACGAGATGGCAACGATCGGGCGGTTTGAGCTTCCCCTGAGGTTTTCGCCCCATTTCGAACCATAGGCTGCTGGGGTTTGTCCGGAATACCGACTCAAAACCGTAAAAGCACCGACACCATCCGCTGAACCCCGAGCGAGAGGACCGATACGTTGAGTGAGCCCGATTCGTCGACGGCATCACACCAGAACTACCGCCGATCGCTCGGCACGATCAGCCTGACAGCGGTCGGGCTGGGGTCGATCATCGGTTCCGGCTGGCTGTTCGGTGCCGAGCGGGCGGCCAAGCTGGCCGGCCCCGCCTCGATCCTCGCCTGGGTGATCGGCGCCGCCGTGGCGCTCACCATCGCCCTCACGTACAGCGAGCTGGGTTCGATGTTCCCCAAGGCCGGCGGCATGGTCCGGTACGGCCAGTACTCGCACGGCTCGCTGGCCGGCTACCTGGCCGCCTGGGCCAACTGGATCGCCATCGTCTCGGTCATCCCGGGTGAGGCCACCGCGTCCGTCCAGTACATGAGCTCCTGGCACTTCGGCTGGGCCAAGGGCTTGTACGACGGCAAGGAGCTCACCCTCAGCGGGGTGGCGTTGGCGAGCGTGCTGCTCGTCGTCTACTTCGCCCTCAACTGGTTCGCGATCACGCTGTTCGCCAAGACCAACACGGCGATCACCGTGTTCAAGGTCGTCGTGCCGACGCTGACCGCCGGTGCCCTGCTCTTCGCGCACTTCGACACCGCACACTTCACCGACCACGGCGGCTTCGCGCCGAACGGCTGGAGCGCGGTGTTCACCGCCGTCGCCGTCTCCGGCATCGTCTGGGCCTTCAACGGGTTCCAGTCGCCGCTCAACCTGGCCGGCGAGGCCCGCAACCCGGGCAAGTCGCTGCCCAAGGCCGTCATCGGCTCGATCCTGATCGCCCTGGTGATCTACGTCGCGCTGCAGATCGCCTTCCTGGGCGCCATCCCGGCCGGTGACCTGTCGCAGGGCTGGAGCAACCTCGCCTACACCTCACCGCTGGCGGACCTGGCGATCGCCTGGGGCATGAACTGGCTCGCGATCGTGCTGTACGCGGACGCCTTCATCTCGCCGTCCGGCACCGGCATGATCTACGCCGCCACCACCTCGCGCATGATCCACGGCGTGCAGGAGAACGGCCACCTGCCGAAGATCTTCGGCAAGGTCGACGCCAAGACCGGCATCCCGCGCCCCGCGCTGCTGCTCAACCTGGTGGTCGCCTTCCTGTTCCTCGCGGTCTTCCGCGGCTGGGGCTCGCTGGCCGAGATCGTCTCGGTGGCCACCGTGATCTCGTACATCACCGGCCCGGTCGCGGTGATGGCGCTGCGCCGCCTCGCCCCGGACCTGGCGCGACCGGTGAAGCTCAAGGCCATGCCGGTGATCGCTCCGGTCGCGATGGTGTTCGGCTCGCTGGTGCTGTACTGGGCCCGCTGGCCGCTCACCGGCAAGGTCATCCTGCTGATGGCCGCCGGGCTGCCGATCTGGGCCTGGTACGAGCTGCGCAAGCCGTTCGCCGAGCTGAAGCCGCACCTGAAGGCGGGTGCCTGGATGGTCGGCTACCTGTTCGTGATGGCCGGGACCTCCTGGGCCGGCAGTGCCGACTTCGGCGGGCACGGCTACCTGCCGGAGGGCTGGGACCTGCTGATCGTGGCCGCGATCGGGCTGGCATTCTACCACTGGGGCGTCGCGAGCGCCTGGGCGAACCCCTCGCTGGCCGAGGTGCGTCGTGAGCTGGAGGCCGAGGCGGCGGCTGAGATCGCCGCCGGGGGCGCCGCCGGGGCTGCGGAGCCTTCGCGGGTCTGAGCTGGTAGGTGCTTCCGAAGGGCCGGTCGGATTGTCCGACCGGCCCTTCGGCATTGGTGGAGTGGGGCTGGGAGGAGAAGTGGCGGGGCCGGTCAGCCGCGGCGGGCGCGGCGGATCGCGGAGGCGACGACCGGGGGCAGGAGGTCCTTGGCGGCGCGCTTGGCGACGTTGACCGGGCGGCGCGCCTCGGCGGCGCGGGCGCGGCGGACGGCGAGGTCGAGCGCGGCCTCGTCCTGGGCCGTCCGGAGCGAGCCGCGGGACTCCGGCTGCCCGCCGCCCAGTCGCTGCAGGTAGCGGGAGCCGCGGAACGGCCGGATGCCCTCCGAGCTGCCGGTCATCCGCAGCAGTTGCCGGCCGTCGAGGGTCTCGGTGCTCAGGTGACAGCCGGCCGCGAGGTCCACCCGGTCGAGCAGGTCGCGCTGGAACGGCTCCGGGTCGCCCCAGGTGCCGTAGAACTTGCACTCGGTGAGCATGATCGGCCGGAGGCCGTGGTTGAACACCGCCTCCCAGGTCGCGGCCGCGACGCCGGGGGTGTGCTGGGAGCGGTAGTCGTCCAGCACCACGACGCCCTGGTCCTGCAGCGCGGTCCGGGCCACCTGGAGGTCGCCCACCACGTGCTCGTAGAGGTGCGAGGCGTCGATGTGGATGAAACGGTACGCCCCGGCCGCGACCCGTCCGCCCGCGAGCACCGAGGTCGGGGCCTGGATGATCTCCGGCAGTTCCTCGTGGAAGGCCAGGTAGTTGGTCTCGAAGGCCGACCGGGTGAGGGTCTTGCGGTAGGAGATGGACATCTCGGTGGAGTTCTCCTCGTCCGGGGCGTCCGAATCGAAGAGGTCGCAGACCGTGAAGGTCTCGCCTGGCCGGAGGTGCTCGCCTATCACGATGGCGCTGCGGCCCAGGTAGGCGCCCATCTCCATCAGGTCACCCGTGACGCCCTGCTTGGCCTGCCGGCCGAGGAACCACTCGAAGGAGTGTCGGTCGTGGTCCCAGAACCATCCCGGGACGTCTTCCAACACGGTCGGTTCGCCGGGCTGCCGCGATTCGCCCTTCAACGCGGTGTCGGTCACGGGATGCTCCTTAGCGGTACGGATGACCTGCGGGTTCTGAGCCTCACCTCGGCGCGGTGAGGGCCTTCCCGGCCACGGGGACGAGCCGGGCAACCGGCCGTACACGAGTCGACCCCCCACCGACAGTAGGCCCCACCACGGAGTTCGCTGCAATCTACAGCGGGTGCCCGGGCGATGAGGAGGCCTTTCGCGTCTCGAATTGTGGAACCGCGGAACCCGCGGGGCCGCCGCCGGAGGGGACCCCGGCCGGCCCGGTGGACCCGTCCCCTTGTGTCCCGGTCTGGGAGCCGACGGGTCGGTATGACGGGCCGTCGGCCGGTGAGTCGGTCGAGGAGTCGGCGAGGAGCGGGCCGGGTGCCGGGCTCGGGAGTTCGACGGGCGTGCCGTCAACTCTGCTTCAGGGTAAGGCCGGTGGCGGGCGACGGCGGTGCGGTGGTGGGGATCGAAGTGTCTCCGCCGAGCACACCGGGCGGTTCGCCCCTGGGTGACCGGCCGGTCCACGCGGCGGGGTCGACTCTTGCGCGCGGCCGGACAGCCGCCTTGACTGAGCTCCCGACTAGCGCTGTTAGTTAAGACGGCTGACCAGCTGAGAGGACGACCCGTGCAGCAGCAGGATCACGCGGAGCACCGCGACCAGTACATCGACGGCGCCTGGCGGCCCTCCGGGGACTCCGGGTCGATCACCGTGCTGAACCCGGCGAACGGGCAGGTGCTCGCCACCGTGCCGGCGGGCGCGGCGGCCGATATCGACGCCGCGGTCGCGGCGGCCCGCCGGGCGGCCCGGGGCTGGGCCGGCACCACCCGCGAGGAGCGGCTCACGCTGCTGACCCGGCTGCGGGACGGGATAGCCGAGGCCCAGGGCGAGATCACCGCGACCGTGGTGGCCGAGCTGGGCGCCCCGGTCGGCTTCGCCGGGGCCGTGCACGCCGGGCTGCCGCTGACCGTGGCGACCTCCTACCTGACCCTGCTGGCCGAGCACCCCTTCGAGGAGCGGATCGGCAACTCGGTGGTGCTCGCCGAGCCGGCCGGGGTGGTCGCGGCGATCACGCCGTGGAACTACCCCTTGCACCAGATCGTGGCCAAGGTCGTCCCGGCGCTGGCGGCCGGCTGCCCGGTGGTCCTCAAGCCGGCCGAGGACACCCCGCTGGTGGCCCGGCTGTTCGCCCGGCTGGTGCACGAAGCCGGCTTCCCCGCCGGCGTGTTCAACCTGGTGACCGGCACCGGAGCGGTCGCGGGCGCGGCGCTCGCCGCCCATCCGGAGGTGGGCGTGGTGTCCTTCACCGGCTCCACCGCCGTCGGCCGGGAGGTCGCCGAGACGGCCGGGCGCGGGCTGAAGCGGGTCACGCTGGAGCTCGGCGGCAAGTCCGCCAACGTGGTGCTGCCGGGTGCCGACCTGACCCGGGCGGTGAACGTGAACGTGGCCAACGTGTTCGCCAACTCCGGTCAGACGTGCAGCGCCTGGACCCGGCTGCTGGTGCACCGGGACCAGTACGAGGAGGCGCTCGCGATCGCCGCCAAGGCCGCCGGGAAGTACGTGCCGGGTGACCCGGCCGACCCGCAGACCCGGATCGGCCCACTGGTCAACGCCCGGCAGCTGGACCGGGTGCGCGGCCATCTGGAGGGCGCGCTCGCCCAGGGCGCCCGGCTGGTGGCCGGCGGCCCGGAGCCACTGGCCGGGCTCCCGGCCGGCTTCTACGTCCGGCCGACCGTCCTCGCCGACGTCACCCCGGACATGGCGGTGGCCCAGGAGGAGGTCTTCGGCCCGGTCCTCACCGTGCTCGCCTACCGCGACGAGGACCACGCCGTCGAGATCGCCAACGGCACCGACTACGGCCTCGCGGGCGGCGTCTGGGCCGCGGACACCGCCACCGCCGCCGCCTTCGCCCGTCGGCTGGACACCGGCCAGGTCGACCTCAACGGCGGCCGGTTCAACCCGCTGGCCCCGTTCGGCGGTTACAAGAACTCCGGGCTCGGCCGCGAACTGGGCCGGCACGGGCTGGAGGAGTTCCTGACCTACAAGTCGCTTCAGTACTAGTCGGGTTGGCCCGGGGCCGCCGAACCGCTGGTCGGTGGCCCCGGGTCGGGACATTTCCGCGCCGAGCCCGCCGGGGCCCGGTCAGACCAGGTCGACGCCCGGGTAGAGCGGGAAGGGCGCCAGGAGGTCGGCGGCGCGCTTGGCGACGCCGTCGCGGAGGGACTCGTCGAGGGCGTAGTTCGCCTTGGACGGGGCGCCATTGGCCGTGCTGGTGGGGGTGGTGCCGCGCAGGACGGTGTCGATCAGGGCGGCGATCTCGTCCATCTCGCCGGTGCCCAGGCCGCGGGTGGTGAGCGCCGGGGTGCCCAGCCGCACGCCCGAGGTGTACCAGGCGCCGTTCGGGTCCTGCGGGACGGAGTTGCGGTTGGTGACGATGCCCGAGTCCAGTAGCGCCGCCTCGGCCTGACGACCCGTCAGGCCGTAGCCGGATACGTCGGCGAGCACCAGGTGGTTGTCGGTGCCACCGGTGACCAGCTTGCCGCCGCGGCGCAGCAGGCCCTCGGCCAGCGCCTGGGCGTTGTCCACCACCGCGCGGGCGTAGGCCCGGAACTCGGGGCGGCGGGCCTCGGCGAGGGCGACGGCCTTGGCCGCCATGACGTGCGAGAGCGGGCCCCCGAGCACCAACGGGCAGCCGCGGTCGACGTGCTCGGCCAGCTCGGCGGTGCTGAGCACCATGCCGCCGCGCGGGCCGCGCAGCGACTTGTGGGTGGTGGTGGTGACGATGTGGGCGTGCGGCACCGGGTCGTGATCACCGGTGAGCACCTTGCCCGCGACCAGGCCGGCGAAGTGCGCCATGTCGACCATGAGGGTCGCGCCGACCTCGTCCGCGATCTCCCGCATCTTGCGGAAGTTCACCAGCCGCGGGTAGGCGGAGTAGCCGGCCACCAGGATCAGCGGGCGGAACTCGCGGGCGGTCTCGCGCAGCGCGTCGTAGTCGATCAGGCCGGTGACCGGGTCGGTGCCGTAGCTGCGCTGCTCGAACATCTTGCCCGAGATGTTGGGGCGGAAGCCGTGGGTGAGGTGGCCGCCGGTGTCCAGGGACATGCCGAGCATGCGCTGGTTGCCGAGTTCCCGGCGCAGCTCCGCCCAGTCCTGCTCGGTGAGGTCGTTGACGTTGCGCACCGCAGCGCGCTCCAGGGCCGGGCTCTCGACCCGCTGGGAGAGGACGGCCCAGAAGGCGGTGAGGTTGGCGTCGATGCCCGAGTGCGGCTGGACGTAGGCGTGTTCGGCGCCGAACAGTTCGCGGGCGTGCTCGGCGGCGATCGCCTCGACGGTGTCGACGTTGCGGCAGCCGGCGTAGAAGCGGCGGCCGACGGTGCCCTCGGCGTACTTGTCGCTGAGCCAGTTGCCCATGGTGAGCAGGACGGCCGGGGAGGCGTAGTTCTCACTGGCGATCAGCTTGAGCGAGGCGCGCTGGTCCGCCAGCTCCTGGCCGATGGCGGCGGCGATCCGCGGCTCGACGCCGGCCACGACGTCCAGGGCACTGCGGAAGGCGGTGTCGGCCGCGGGGACGGCGGCGGTGTGGGGCGTCTGCTCGGGCTGGGCCATGGCGGTCTCCTGGTGGGGATGCTGGGGCGGCCCAGGCGCTCGGCAACGACGTGAGGATGCACGGGACCGCTTCCCGATGGTCGATTCCATCCCTACGCGCCAGTCGCGGTCCACCGGGATCGTACCAACACCGCGGGGACTGTGGCGGAGGTCTCAGAATGCGGAACGGGCCGCCCGGTTCGGCGGGGTATGTCCGTTCTCCTGCGACGGCCGTGTTGCCGGGAAATGAAGCCGCCACGATTCCCGAAGCAGTGCCGCAGGAATTCCGTCGGCGCGCCTTCCGGTGATTTGCGGAACATCGGACGCATCCGATCTGATGCCACTCGAACAGTAGCCGGGAAATCCGTGGCGGCGGTTCGGAAATGCCCACCAGCGCACCCTCACCCACGGGCGGCGGAGAATTCGGCGAGTACGGCTCTCGTGGCAGCGGTCGACACGGTCGCACTTGCCGGCACGGCCTCCGGGCCCGCGGCACCGAGCCTGCCGCGCCGGGTGCCGCGCGACCGGGTCGGCGCCGCCGCGAGCGCCGTCGTCCTGCTGTTCCTGCTGCTCGCACTGGCCGCGCCGCTGATCGCCGCCCTGCACGGGAAGGACCCGGTCGAGCACTACGGCCAGAACACTCCGGGCCTGCTCAGCGATGGTGGCCTGCCGATGCTGCCGAAGGGCGGGATCTCCGGGGAGTTCTGGTTCGGCCTGGAGCCCGGCCTCGGCCGGGACGTGCTGACCCAGCTGCTGTACGGCATCCGCACCTCGCTGCCGATCGCCTTGGCCTCGGCCGCCGTAACCACCGCGCTCGGCGTGCTGGCCGGGGTCGCGATCGGCTATCTCGGCGGGATCGCGGACCGACTGTTCGGCTTTCCGGCCAACGTGCTGCCGGCCTTTCCGACCCTGCTCCTGCTGCTCGCCCTCAGTCCGGTGATCCAGTCCCGGCCGGTCGATCCGGGCAGCGCGGAACCGGAGTGGATGCAGTTCCTGGCGCTGATCCCGGTTTTCTCCGCATTCGGCTGGATTCCGCTCGCGCTTTCCCTGCGGGCCACCGTCCGCTCGCTCCGGGAAAGGGATTTCGTGCAGTCCGCCCGGGCGCAGGGGGCGAGCCGGTTGCACATCGTCGTCCACGAACTCCTACCGAACGTCCGCTCCCAGCTGCTGGTGCACGCCACCATGGCGGTGCCGACCTTCGTCGCCTCCGAGGCCGCGCTGTCCTTCCTCGGCGTCGGCATCACCGAGCCCGTGCCCGACTGGGGGGGGCGGATGATCTTGCGCGTCTCGGAAGTCTTCCAGTCCGACCCGACCTACCTGGTCTTCCCCGGGGTCGCGCTGCTGGTGTTCGTGCTCGCCTTCAACCTGCTCGGCGACGCCGTCCGGGACACGCTGGACCCGCGCCGGGCCCGCTGCCCCCTCCCGTTCCGACCGTCCCGTTCCGACCGATCAACCGATCAACCATCCGAGCCCCTCCACCCGCGGGCCGGGCGCGCCGAGGCCCGTCGGCGCGCGGCCGCGACGCTCGACCGGGTCGGCATCCCGGCCGCCCGGCTGCGCGACCACCCGCACGAGCTCTCCGGCGGGCAGCGGCAGCGGATCGGCATCCCCCGGGCACCGGCACCCGAGCCGCGGCTGATCATCGCGGACGAGCCGGTCTCGGCGCTCGACGTGTCGGTGCAGGCGCAGGTGCTCAACCTGATGATGGAGCTGCGCGAACAGCTCGGTGTGGCCCCCCTGTTCGCCTCGCTCGACCTCGCGGTGGTCCGGCACTTCTGCGACCGGGTGGCGGTGATGCAGCGGGGGCGGCTGGTCGAGTCGACCGACCGGGAGCAGCTGTTCGAGGCGCCGCACACCGAGTACACCGGGAGCTGCTGGCGGCGGTGCACTGAGGCGGGTCGGCGCTCCGGGACTGTGTGGTGACCGCCGTCCGGGCCCGGGAAAGGGTTGGCACGATCGGGGGCGCAACGGTGATGATCGAAGGGTTCCGGCTTCGACCAGGAAGGACCGCCGATGATGTCCGGCATCGATCACGAGGCCGCCGACCAGGCGTCCGCCGGTCAGGAGCTCGTCGGCCGGGAGCCCGTCGACCAGGAGCCCGTCGACCAGGAGCTCGTCGAGGCGGCCCTGGAGGTGGCCCGGCGGTACTCGAAGGGCGACAACCACACCGTGGCGGCGGCCGGACGCAACGCCGACGGGCGGATCGTCACGGCGGTGAACGTCTACCACTTCACCGGCGGGCCGTGCGCGGAGCTGGTGCTGATCGGCGCGGCCGCGGGCCAGGGAGCGTACGACCTCACCACGGTGGTGGCGGTCGGGGACCGCGAGCGCGGGGTGATCCCGCCGTGCGGGCGCTGTCGCCAGGTGCTGCTCGACTACTTCCCGAAGGCCCGGGTGATCGTCGGCCGGGACACCGGACTGCGCACCCTGCCGGTGGCGGACCTGCTGCCGGAGACATACGTCTGGGCCGACCACCAGGAAGACTGAACCGGGCCCGGCGGGCGCTGCCGTTCGGCGTTCGTTCGGCTGCGCGAGCCCGGTTCGAGGCGTTAGCGTGCTGGCGACGTGCCGTCACTCGACGTGCCGCGCGGACCGCCACCGGAGGGGGCACATTGTCGGACGACCTGCTCATCGCAAAGATCAATCACGGTTTCGACCACCTCGACGCCGACGGGGACGGCCTGCTCACCGAGCGGGACCACGTCCTGATGGGCCACTCGGTGGCCCGCTCGCTCGGCCACCAGGAGGGCTCGGAGGCGGAGGCCGTCATCGTCCGCGCCTACCTGACGGTCTGGCACGACCTGCACCTCGCCGGAAAGCCCGCCGGGACGGAGGCGATCACCCGCGAGCAGTTCGTCGCCGCGACCGCCGCGCTCGCCGACGACCCGGAGGCCGCCCGGGAGATCCTCGGCTCCCTGGCCGAGGCCTTCCTCTCCGTCGCCGACGCCGATCGCAGCGGGACGGTGGACGCCGGCGAGTTCTTCGTGTTCCAGCGCGGCCACTTCGCCGGGCTCTGCCGCGACGACGCCGAAGAGGCCTTCCGGCACCTCGACCTCGACGGGGACGGCACGCTGTCCGCCGAGGAGTTCACCGGCGCGATCATCGAGTACTGGACCAGCCGCGACCCCGAGGCGCCGGGGAACTGGTGGACGGGGAAGCCTCCGCACTCGCTCTGACCGGCCCACTCGCCTTCCGGGCCCCCGTCCCCACTCTTCGTCACCCTTCCTCGCCTTCCTCGCCCTTCCCCGCTGCGAGCGGCGCGGGCGCGGGGCGTGTGGGGCGCGCGGGCGGATCGTCCCCGGTCAGGTGGCCGGGACGATCCGCCCGGGCCCCGCGACGGCGCGTACGGTCCGGAACGGCTCAGCCGCGACCGGACCGCGCCTTCACCGGGCGCCCCGGACGCCGGTCGGACGGGCCCCGACCGGACGGACGCCGGCTGACGCTCACCACCATGCAGACGCCCGCCACCACGATCGACCCGCCCGCCAGGGTCGGGCCGGTCAGCGGCTCGGCCAGGATCAGCCAGCCCAGCAGCACGGCGACCACCGGGTTCACATAGGCGTAGGTGGCGACCAGGGTCAGCGGGGCCGAGCGCAGCAACCAGGCGTACGCGGTGAAGGCGAGCAGCGAACCGAACACCACCAGGTAGCCGAGCGCCAGCCAGGAACGCCCGGAGACCGCCCCGAGGTCGAGCCCGTGCTGCTCGCCGCGGGCCAGTCCGACCAGCAGGTCGCAGAGGCCGCCGGCCAGCATCTGGTAGGCACTCGCGGCCAGCACGTTGCCCGGCAGCGGGATCTTCTTGCTCGCGAAGGAACCGACCGCCCAGCTCAGGGTGGCGCCGATGATCAGGATCACTCCGATCGGCTTGATCGCCCCGCCGATCGCCGGGGCGGACAGCACCCCCAGGCCGACCAGGCCCAGCAGCACCCCGGCGAGCTCGGCCGGCCTGGGGCGCTCGCCGCCGCCGAAGGCCGTCAGCACCACCATCCAGAGCGGGACGGCGGCCACCAGCAGGGCGGCCAGTCCGGACGGGACGGACGTCTCGCCGAGCACCACCAGGCCGTTGCCGCCGGTCAGCAGCAGTACCCCGACCAGGGCCGCGGAGGCCAGCTGGCGGCCGCTCACCCGCAGGGCGGCCGGGCCCTGCCGAACCAGCAGGAAGCCGACCAGCAGCAGACCGGCGGTGAGGAAGCGGGCGCCGGCGGAGAAGAAGGAGGGCATCGTCTCGACCGCGATCCGGATCGCGAGGTAGGTCGAGCCCCAGACGACGTAGACCACCGCGAGGGCCAGCCAGACCGCGCCGGAGAGCCGGGGGGTGGGGGGTGTGCTCGGGGACGGGCCGGCCGGGGCGCTGCCGGGGGTTGTTGCCGGGGCCGGGGTCGTGGCCGGTTGCGGCGAGGCGGGCGATGTCATGTGTGTCCCCCTAGGACGGTGCTGGCCGAACATCCGATATGACAGCGCATCGAGCACCCGGTGCGCCAGTGGGTTCCACGGACCGGTCGGCGGGACGTACCGTGGGCGCTCCCCCAGCGAGGAGGTCGAACCCGTGTCCGCGTCCGAGCAGGCCCCGCCGGCCGGGGCCGCGCTGCCGTTCTTCGTGTACGGCACCCTGCGCAGCGGCGGCCGCAACCACGCCCGCCACCTGGGCGGACGCTGCGCCGAGATCCGCCCGGCGGTGCTGGAGGGCGCGGCCCTGCACGAGGGCCCCGGGTTCCCGTACGCGGTGCCGGATCCGGCGCCCGGGCGCCGGATCGTGGGCGAGCTGGTCACCGTGCGCCCCGGAGCGTACCCCGGGGCGCTCGCGGCGCTGGACCGCCTGGAGGACTGCCGGGCGGACGGAACGGGGCTGTACGTACGACGGCGGCTGGCGGTACGGACGGCGGACGGCGAGCTGCGCGAGGCCTGGGTGTACCTGGCCGGGCCGGTGGCCGAGGCCCGGCTGCGGGAGCGGCCGGCGCTGATCGCCTCCGGGGACTGGGCGGACAGGTGAGGGCGGCGGGCTGAGGGGCGGACGCCGGACAGCTGACAGCCTTCAGCTTTCATAGTTCAGAGTTCAGCTTTCAGAGTTCAACATCTGAAAGCTGTTCGCTGAAACCTGCAAGTCGTCCGCCGCCCGCCGTCACCTCGCCGGATCCCGCCCGCATACCGCCAGGTAGGCTGCCCCGGCCAGCAGGAACGAACGACGAGGAGCCACCCGGTGCCCGAGCTGCCCCCTCCGATCACCGTCGTCGGGATCGGGGCCGACGGCTGGCCCGGCCTCGCCACCGGCTCCCGGGCCGCGCTGCAGTCAGCCGAGGTGGTCATCGGCAGCTCCCGGCAGCTGGACCTGCTCCCCCGGGACGCCGTCAGCGCCGAGCGCGTCGCCTGGCCGTCCCCGCTGCGCCCGGCCGTCCCCGGGCTGCTCGCCCGGCACGCCGACCGCCGGATCGCCGTGCTGGCCAGCGGCGACCCGATGTTCTTCGGCATCGGCCGCACCCTCGCCGAGATCGTCGGCGCCGACCGGCTGCGCGTCCTGCCGCACCCCTCCTCCGTCTCCCACGCCTGCGCCCGGCTCGGCTGGCCGATGGAAGCCACCGAGGTGGTCAGCCTGGTCGGCCGGCCGCTGGACGCCCTCGCGCGCGCCCTCCACCCCGGGCGCCGTCTGCTGGTGCTCAGCGCCGACGCCGACACCCCGGCCGCAGTCGCCGCACTGCTCACCGCGCGCGGCTTCGGCACCGCCCGGCTGCGGGTGCTGGAGCAGCTCGGCCACGACCGCGAACGGGAGGTCGACGGCCGCGCCGACGACTGGCTGCACCCGCCCGGCGACCCGCTGAACCTGATCGCCGTCGAACTCGGCGACGGTCCGCGCGGCTCCCTCGTCCCCGGACTGCCCGACGAGGCGTACCAGAGCGACGGCCAGCTCACCAAGCGGCACGTCCGCGCCGCCACCCTGGCCACCCTCGCTCCCGCCCCCGGCGAACTGCTCTGGGACGTCGGCGGCGGCTCCGGCTCGATCGCCATCGAATGGCTGCGCGCCCACCTGGACTGCCGGGCCGTCAGCATCGAGCGCGACCCGGTCCGGGCCGGGCGGATCATGCACAACGCCGCCGCGCTGGGCGTGCCCCGGCTTCGGGTCGTGACCGGCCGGGCGCCCGACGCACTCGCCGAACTCCCCACCCCCGACGCCGTGTTCATCGGCGGCGGCCTCACCGCCGCCGGCCTGCTGGACAGTTGCTGGGCCGCGCTGCGCCCGGGCGGGCGGCTGGTCGCCAACACCGTGACACTGGAGTCCGAGGCGCTGCTCACCGAGTGGTACCGGCGCCACGGCGGGGAACTCGTCAAACTGGCCGTCGCCCACGCCGTCCCGGTGGGCGGATTCACCGGATGGCGGCAGGCCATGCCGGTCACCCAGTGGTCCGCCGTCAAGCCCAACACCCTTCAGGAGGAAGCCTCGTGACCGTCTACTTCATCGGAGCCGGCCCGGGCGCCGCCGACCTGATCACCCTGCGCGGCCAGCGCATCCTGGCCCGCGCCGAGGTCTGCCTCTACGCCGGCAGCCTCGTCCCGCGCGAGCTGCTGGACGAGTGCCCGCCCGACGCCCGACTGGTCGACACCGCGCAGCTCAACCTGGACCAGATCATCGCCGAGGTGGTCGCCGCGCACGCGGCCGGCCGGGACGTCGCCCGGCTGCACTCCGGCGACCCGTCGGTGTTCTCGGCCGTCGCCGAGCAGATGCGCCGGCTGGACGCGGCCGGCGTGCCGTACGAGGTGGTCCCCGGCGTACCCGCCTTCGCCGCCGCAGCGGCCGCGCTGAAGCGGGAGTTGACGGTGCCGACCGTCGGCCAGACCGTCATCCTCACCCGGATCGCCAAGCGCGCCACCCCGATGCCCGAGGGCGAGGACCTCGCCACCCTGGGCCGCAGCGGCGCCCTGCTGGTGCTGCACCTGGCGGCCGGCTACGTGGACGACGTGGTCGAGCAGCTGCTGCCGCACTACGGCACGGACTGCCCGGCCGCCGTGGTCGCGATGGCCAGCCGGCCCGACGAGCTGGTGCTGCGCGGCACGCTGGCCGACATCGCCGGGCAGGTCAAAGAGGCGGGCGTGGTCCGCACCGCCGTCATCATCGTCGGCCGCACGCTCGCCGCCGAGCAGTTCCGCGACAGCCACCTCTACTCGGCGGACCGCGAGCGGCCGCACGAGCCCTGCGGCGCATGACCCGGGACGGCCGCACGCCCGCCCCCGCACACGTGTTGCTCCTCGGCGGGACGACGGAGGGGCGGGCGCTGGCCGCCGCGCTGGACGGCCGGGCGGGCCTGCGGGTCACCAGCTCGCTGGCCGGGCGGGTCGCCCGACCCCGGCTGCCCGTCGGACAGGTGCGGATCGGCGGCTTCGGCGGTCCGGACGGGCTGGCCGCCTGGCTGCGCGCCGAGGGGGTGACCGCCGTGGTGGACGCCACCCACCCGTTCGCCGCCGGGATGTCGCAGAACGCCGCGCTCGCGGCCGCCGCCACCGGTGTGCCGCTGCTGGTGCTGCGCCGACCCGGCTTCACACCCGCCGACGGGGACCGCTGGCACCTCGTGCCCTCACTGGCGGCCGCCGCCGAGCTGCTGCCCGGCCTCGGTCGGCGGGTCTTCCTCAGCTCAGGGCGGAAGGGCATCGGCGCCTTCGCCCACCTGGACGGGCTGCACTTCCTGGCCCGCTCGGTGGACCCGCCCGAGCCGCCGATGCCGCCCTCGCTCGAAGTCCTGCTGGAGCGCGGCCCGTTCACCCTCGACGGCGAGCGGGCACTGCTGCGCGAGCACCGGATCGACGTGGTCGTCACCAAGGACAGCGGGGGCGCCGCGACCGCGCCCAAGCTCACCGCCGCCCGTGAACTCGGTCTGCCCGTGGTCGTGGTGGAGCGCCCGCCGGTGCCGGACGGTGTACCGGTCGCACCGGACGTGCCGAGCGCGGTGGAGTGGCTGGAGCAGCTGGCCCAACTGCCGTAGCTCGCCCGACGCGGCACGGCCCGTCCGGCACGGCCCGTCCGGCACGGCCCGTCCGGCATGGCCCCTTTGCCGTGGCACGTCCAGCCAGTGGAATGGTCTGCGGCGGCGCCGACCGCTTGGCAGGATGGCCGGATGACCGCTGATCAGCGCACCACCACCCCGCGCACGGCCGACGAACGGGCCACCCTGGCGAGCTTCCTGGACTTCCAGCGCGACACCCTGGCGACGAAGTGCGCCGGACTTACCGCCGAGCAGCTGCGCGCCCGGGTGCTGGCACCCTCCGGGCTCTCGCTGCTCGGGCTGGTCCGCCACCTCGCCGAGGTGGAGCGCAGCTGGTTCCGCAACGTCCTCGCCGACGAAGGCCGGCCCGGCTTCTGGAAGCACCCCGACGGCGGCTTCGCCGAGTTCGACGTGGAGGCCGCCGACCCGGCGGAGGCCTTCGCCGTCTGGCGCCGCGAGTGCGACCACGCCCGGGAACTCGTCGCCGCCGCAGAGTCGTTGGACGTCCTGGGCCACCACGGCGAGGAGGTGTTCTCGCTGCGCTGGATCCTCACCCACATGATCGAGGAGTACGCCCGCCACAACGGCCACGCCGATCTCCTGCGCGAGCACCTCGACGGCAGCACCGGCGAGTAGCCGCACCGGCGGGCGAAGAAGCACGGATGCGCACCCGCCAGAAGGCCCGCGACACCCCCGGCCCCCCGGAGCCCTTGAACGAAGTCCTCGAACGAAGTCCTCCCAGCGCTCTGGATGGGCGGCCATGCTTCACCCCGCCCCGCGGCGAGCTGGAACTCGCCACCGTCCGGGGCGAGTTCGACCTGGCGGTGAGCCTCTTCACGCGATCGGGGCACGGCCCGGCCCCGGAGGTGGAGCACGTCGTCCGCGAGGTGCCTGACCAGCCGCTCTCCCCCGCCAGTCGCTCGCCGTCCAGGAGGGGCGGAACTCACCGCCTCCGCCGCCGTGCGCCGGGGCCACCGGACGCTGGTGCGCTGCCACTCCGGCTGCAACCGCTCGGGCCTGGTGGTCACCCTCGCGCTGGTCGACCCCGGGCACGATCCGGCCGGGGCGGCCCGGCTGGTCCGGGAGCGGCGCTCGCCCTGGGCGCTGAACAACCCGGTGTTCGTGGAGTACCTGAACACCGGGTTGAACGTGGCGGCCCTACTGATCGGCCTCAGCGATTGAGGCTGGTCAGGATTGACGAACCATCAGATGTCGCGGAAGGTCTCGATCTGGGCACCGATGGAGTTGAGGCGCTCGGCGAGGTCCTCGTAGCCGCGGTTGATGACGTAGACGTTGCGCAGGACGGAGGTGCCCTGGGCGGCGAGCATCGCCAGCAGGATGACCACGGCCGGGCGCAGTGCGGGCGGGCACATCATCTCGGCGGCGCGCCAGCGGGTCGGGCCCTGAACCAGGACGCGGTGCGGGTCGAGCAGCTTGACGTCCGCACCGAGCCGGGTCAGCTCGGTGAGGTAGATCGCGCGGTTGTCGTAGACCCAGTCGTGGATCATCGTGGTGCCGTGCGCGGCCGCGGCGATGGCGGCGAAGAACGGCACGTTGTCGATGTTGATGCCGGGGAACGGCATCGGGTGGATGGTGTCGATCGGCGCGGCCAGCTTGGACGGGCGCACGGTGAGGTCGACCAGGCGGGTGTGGCCGTTGTGGGCCCGGTACTCCGGAGTCCGGTCGTAGTCGAGGCCCATGCCCTCCAGCACCGCGAGTTCGATCTCCAGGAACTCGATCGGCACCCGGCGGATCGTCAGCTCGGAGGAGGTGACCACTGCGGCGGCGAGCAGGCTCATCGCCTCCACCGGGTCCTCGGCCGGGGTGTAGTCGACGTCGCAGGTGATCTCCGGGACGCCGTGCACGGTGAGGGTGGTGGTGCCGATGCCCTCGATCCGGACGCCCAGCTTCTCCAGGAAGAAGCAGAGGTCCTGGACCATGTAGTTGGGCGAGGCGTTGCGGATGACGCTGACGCCGTCGTGCCGCGCGGCGGCCAGCAGGGCGTTCTCGGTGACGGTGTCCCCGCGCTCGGTCAGCACGATCGGGCGGTCCAGCGGGGTGCCCGGCTCGACCGAGGCGTGGTAGGCGCCGCCGGTGGTGGCGACCTCCAGGCCGAAGCGGCGCAGTGCCGTCAGGTGCGGCTGGACGGTGCGGGTGCCGAGGTCGCAGCCACCGGCGTACGGGATGGCGAAGCGCTGGGCGCGGTGCATCAGCGGGCCGAGGAACATCAGCACGCTGCGGGTGCGGCGGGCGGCCTCGACGTCCATCGCGGCGAGGTCGAGCTCGGCCGGCGGGGTGAGTTCGAGGTCGCGGCCGTCGTTCAGCCAGCGGCTCTTGACGCCGATGCTGGTGAGCACCTCGAGGATGCGGTAGACCTCCTCGATCCGGGCGACGCTGCGGATCGTGGTGCGGCCGGTGGTCAGCAGCGAGGCGCAGAGGATCGCGACGCAGGCGTTCTTGCTGCTGCGGACCTCGATGGCGCCCGAGAGGCGGGTGCCGCCGGTGACCCGCAGGTGCATCGGTCCGGAGTAGCCGAGGGAGACGATCTCGCTGTTGAGGGCATCGCCGATGCGCGCGATCATCTCAAGGCTGACGTTCTGCTTGCCCTGTTCGATGCGGTTGACCGCGCTCTGGCTGGTGCCGAGTGCCTCGCCGAGCTGCGCCTGGGACCAGCCGCGGTGCTGACGAGCGGTACGGATGAGGGTGCCGATACGGTTGAGGTAGTCGCCTGTCACCCGGCAGACCATATCTCATGGTTGAGATGGCACCAGAATCAAGAGCGGGCATGGCGCCACCTTTGTCCGTTTCTCGCCCCGTATGGGCATCGGATCTTCACATCACCATGCGATATTGCTGAGGTTCTTTTGCACGAACGGGACACTCAACTCGACGCCATCACGGGCCCGGGCGCCATCACGGGCCCGGGCGCCGTCACGGACCCGGGCGCCGTCACGGACCGAGCGGCTCCGCCCGGCCGACGATGGTGCCCGCGCGGTCGATGCAGATGACGTCCACCGCCACCGGCGAGCCGAGCAGCACGCCGAGCGCCGTCGCCCGAGCCGCCTCGGCCACCTGGTCCCCCAGCGGAACCCCGGCCGCCCGGCACAACTGCACCGCCTCCAGGCCGGTGTTGGCCGCCGCCACCGCCGCGGCCAGCTCCTCGTCCGCCCCGGCGCGCCGGGCCAGTTCGGCCAGGTAGCCCTTGTCCACCTGGGAGCGCGCCGAGTGCAGGTCGAGGTGACCGTAGGCCAGCTTGGACAGCTTGGCGAAACCGCCCGCGATGGTCAGCCGGGACACCGGGTGGCGCTTGAGGTACTTGAGGACGGCCCCGGCGAAGTCGCCCATGTCGAGCAGCGCGTCCTCGGGCAGCCCGTGCACGGCGACCGCGACCTTCTCCGAGGTCGAACCGGTGCACCCCGCCACATGGGTGCGCCCGGCCGCCCGGGCCACGTCCACACCGCGACGGATCGAGTCGATCCAGGCCGAGCATGAGTAGGGGACGACGATCCCGGTGGTGCCGAGGATGGACAGGCCGCCGAGGATGCCGAGGCGGGGGTTCCAGGTCGAGCGGGCGATCTCCGCGCCGTGGTCGACCGAGACCTCCACCACCACGTCCCCGCTGCCGCCGTGTGCCGCCGCGACCTCGGCCACGGCGTCGCGGATCATCTGCCGGGGCACCGGGTTGATCGCGGGTTCGCCGACCGGCAGCGGCAGGCCCGCCTTGGTGACCGTCCCGACTCCGGGGCCGGCCCGGAAGACCACCCCGGTGCCGGGTTCGCCGAAGCGTACGGTCGCCCGGACCAGCGCGCCGTGGGTCACGTCCGGGTCGTCGCCGGCGTCCTTGACCACCCCGGCCATGGCACTGGTCCGCTCCTGGCCCGCCGTGGCGAGCGCCTCACCCGCCGCGGTCGGCTCCCCGTCGGCCGTGGTCAGCGGCTCGACGGCCGTGGTCAGCGGCTCGACGGCCGTGGTCAGCGGCTCGACGGCCGTGGTCAGCTGCTCGACGGCGAGGGCGAAGGCGGGCTGCTGCCCCTTGGGGAGGGTGATGGCCACCGGGTCAGGGAAGTGGCCGGTGAGCAGCGCCGTGTACGCGGCCTTGGTGGCGGCGGTGGCGCAGGCGCCCGTCGTCCAGCCGTGCCGCAGGCCGCTGCTCTTCAGCTGGCCGGCCCGGCCTCCCGGCTCGGCTCCCGCTGCGGCCACCTGCGCCTCGCTTCCGTCCTGCGGGTCGGCGCTCGCGCACCGGCCCCCGTTCCGTCGGCGGCCGGTGTGGCCGCCCTTCCTCCGGCGGCCGTCCGGCCGTCGTCGCCGACGATTTTCCCCCATCCCCCCGGCCCCGGCCCGACCGGGGTGGCGGCCGGCATGCCTTGTGGGGGCTACGGAGGAAAGGCCGACCCGCGTTCCCGAAGTGTTCTCCGCACGGGCCTAACGCCCGGCGGCTACCCATGGGTAATCTGGCGGTCCGCCAGAAGCGGGTTCATGACATTCAGGCCCGGTGGACGGGGCTTCCTCCCGACCGGGCCATCAGTATGTGGGGGTTTTTGTGGCAGGCATGAAACGACGCACCTTCCTCACCGGTACGTCGGTGGCCGCCGCCTGGTCGGCCCTGTCCCTGGGCGGCGCGCAGTTCGCCTCGGCCGCGGCGCGCGAGCGGGCGCTGGCGACCACGGCCGCGCGGGCGGTCAACGTCTCCGGGACGACCCTGGAGCAGGTGGCCACGCCGACCGGCACCGGCTCCTACAAGCGGCTGGCCTCGGGGCCGGGGTGGCCGCTGATGGTGCGCGGGGAGCTCGCGGCGCCGGGCGCCGGGCGGGACGACCGCCGCACCGGGCTGGCCAGCTTCGTCCAGTTCAGCGACCTGCACCTGGTGGACACCGAGTCCCCGGTGCGCTTCGAGTTCCTGGCCAAGTCCAACGACAGCGCCTACCGGCCGCAGGAGGCCCTGAACGCCCGCGGTGTCTCGGCCCTCGTCGAGCGGGTCAACTCGCTCGCCGGCGGCCCGTACACCGGGATGCCGTTCAGCATGGTGATGGCCACCGGTGACAACACCGACAACCACGAGCTGGCCGAACTCGACTGGTACCTCACCGTCATGGGCGGCGGGCGGCTGGCCCAGAACACCGGCGACCCGACCCGCTACGAGGGCGTGCAGAACTCCGGCAACTCGGCCTTCTGGAACCCCGAACTCGCCTATGCCGACGCCTACAAGGCCAAGGGCTTCCCGCAGCTGCCCGGCTTCCTGTCGGCGGCAGGCCGGCCCTTCGACGCACCGGGCCTGCGCACCCCCTGGTACACCACGGTCGGCAACCACGACGACAGCATCGAGGGCTCGCTGCCGGACTTCGGGCTGCTGAACGAGCTCTACACGGGCGGCCTCAAGCTGGAGGGCTGCGACGACGCGACCGCCGCCCAGCTGATGGACTCGCTGCGCCGCGACCCCGCGGGCGCCGTACTGCTGCTCGCCAAGCTGCTCGCGAACGGCGAGGCGGTGCGCCGGGTGACCCCGGACGAGCGCCGGCACCCGTTCACGCTCAAGGAGTTCGCCAAGGCCCACCTCGACCCGGCGGTCACCGGCGCCGGCCCGTACGGGCACGGCTTCACCTCGGACATGGTGAGCAGCGGCAAGCTCTACTACACCTTCCGGATCTCGGAGAAGGTCGTCGGCATCAGCCTGGACACCACCAACCAGGCCGGGTTCGCCGACGGTTCGCTGGGCACCACCCAACTGCGCTGGCTGGAGCAGCAGTTGAAGGATCACAGCGGACACTGGTACGACCCCAACGGGAACCGGGTCACGGGTGGCAGCACCGATGACGTGATCCTGGTCTTCAGCCACCACACCAGTGGGTCGATGGGCAACCTGCTGCCGGACCCGCGCAACATCTTCGAGAAGCGGCACGACGGCAACGAGCTGGTCGCACTGCTGCAGCGCTACCCGAACGTGGTCGGCTGGGTGAACGGGCACACCCACATGAACAAGATCACGGCGCACGGGCACGCGGTGCCGGAGCGGGCGTTCTGGGAGATCAACACCGCCTCGCACATCGACTACCCGCAGCACGGACGCATCATCGAGATCGCGGACAACGGGGACGGCACGCTGTCGCTGTTCACCACGCTGATCGAGTCCGCCGCGCCGTACGCCACTGACTTCGGCAGCACCTCGGACACCAACCTGGCGGCGCTGTACCGCGAGCTGGCGTACAACGACCCGAACGGGCGGGTCTCCTCGCTGCTGGGCGCCGGGGAGGACCACAACACCGAGCTGCTGATCACCAAGCCGACCCGTTGAGGTAGCGGCGAGCCGGGGACGGCGAACGGCGAACGGCGAACAACAAACGGATGACAGCTGACAGATGATGAACTCTGTCAGCTGTCATCCGTTACCCGTGGCCTGTTCCGCGCTCGCCGCCCGTCACGCCTCCGGGTAGCGCCGGGGCGTCCAGACGACCTCCACGCCGCCGCCCCGCTCGACCGCCTGGGTCTGCGAGGAGCCGATCAGCAGGATGGTCCGCATGTCGACCAGCGCCGGGTCCAGCTCGCCCAGCCGGACGATCCGGATCCGCTCGGTCGGCCCGCCGACGTCGCGGGCCATCACCACCGGGGTCTCCGGCGCGCGGTACTCCAGCAGCAGGTCCCTGGTCAAGCCGACCTGGGTGGTGCGGGACTTGGAACCCGGGTTGTAGAGCGCCAGCACGAGATCCGCCTCGGCGGCGGCGCGCAGCCGCTTGGCCACCACGTCCCAGGGCTTGAGCCGGTCCGACAGCGACACCACCGCGTAGTCGTGCCCGAGCGGGGCACCGGCCCGGGAGGCGGCCGCGTGGGCGGCGGTCATCCCGGGGACGATCCGCACCGGCACGTCCCGGTAGTCCGCCTCGCAGGCGACCTCCAGCACGGCGGTGGCCATCGCGAAGACGCCCGGGTCGCCCGAGGACACCACGCAGACCCGGTGGCCCCGCCGGGCGAGGTCCAGGGCGAACTCGGCGCGCTCCGACTCCACCTTGTTGTCCGAGCCGTGCCGCTGCTGCCCCGGCCGCTCCGGCACCCGGTCCAGGTAGGTGGTGTAGCCGACCAGGTCGGTGGCCTCGGCCAGGGCGCCGCGCGCCTCGGGGGTGAGCCAGAGCGGTCCGGCCGGGCCGGTGCCGACCACGGTCACGCTGCCGACGCCGTCCGCGAGCCGCACCTCCGGCTCCAGCGGCGCGACCTTGCTGGGCAGCACGGCCACCGAGAAGTAGGGGACGGTCTCCCCCTCGACCTCGGCGAGCGGTGCGATCCGCTCGCCGTCCATGAAGGCCCGCTCGACGTACTGGGCGTCCTCCAGCCGACCGGCTCGCTCCAGCGCCCGCCGGACGGCCGGAAAGGTGCGCCCGAGCTTCATGATCACCGCGGAGTCCGCCGAGGCGATCCGCGCCGTCAGCTCCTCCTCGGGCAGGGTGCCGGGGATGACGGTGAGGGTCTCCTCGGCCTCGGTCAGCGGCCGGCCGAGCCGGGCCGCCGCCGCGCTGACCGAGGTCACGCCGGGCACCACCTCGGTCGGGTAGCGGTCCGCGAGCCGCTTGTGCATGTGCTGGTAGGAGCCGTAGAAGAGCGGGTCGCCCTCGGCGAGGACGACGACGTCGCGACCGGCGTCCAGGTGGGCGGCCAGTCGGGCGGCGGCCTCCTGGTAGAACTCGTCCAGCGCGCCCCGGTAGCCGCCGGGGTGGTCGGTGGCCTCGACGGTGAGCGGGTAGACCAGTTTCTCTTCGATCTGACCACCCGTCAGGTACCGTTCGGCGATCGAGCGCGCGATGGACCGACCGTGCCGGGCGCTGTGGTACGCCACCACGTCCGCCTTACCGATGAGTTCGGCCGCGCGAACGGTCACCAGTGAGGGGTCGCCCGGGCCCAGTCCGACACCGTACAGCCGCCCGGTGGCGACTCGGGACTCCTGATGCTCCGTCACTCTTCTTCGCTCGCAATCGCGTTGATGGCGGCGGCGGCGATCGCGCTGCCGCCGCGCCGACCGCGCACCACCAAGTGCTCCAGGCCGGACGGGTGTTCGGCCAGCGCCTGCTTGGACTCGGCGGCGCCGATGAAGCCGACCGGGACGCCGATCACCGCGGCCGGCCGCGGTGCGCCCGCCTCGATCATCTCCAGCAGCCGGAACAGCGAGGTCGGCGCGTTGCCGACGGCCACCACCGCGCCCTCCAGCCGGGGCAGCCACAGCTCCATGGCCGCCGCGCTGCGGGTGTTGCCCATCGCGCGGGCGAGTTCGGGCACCGACGGGTCGGTGAGGGTGCAGATCACCTCGTTGCCGGCGGGCAGCCGCTTGCGGGTGACACCGCTCGCGACCATGTTGACGTCGCAGAGGATCGGCGCACCGGCGTGCAGCGCCGCGCGGGCCGAGGCGACCACGCCGGGCGAGTACACCAGGTCCTCGACCAGGTCGGTCATCCCGCAGGCGTGGATCATCCGCACCGCGACCTGGGAGACGTCCGCCGGGAGGGCGGCCAGGTCGGCCTCCGCACGGATGGTGGCAAAGGACTGGCGGTAGATGGACGCGCCGTCCTTCTCGTACTCGATCACTTCGTGGTCCTCCTGGCCTCGGCGACCGCCTCGGCCATCTCCTCGTTCCTCACGTCCACGGGGGCGCCCGCGGTCGTGGCCGGCCCGTTCACCGTCACCCGGTAGCCGTGCCCGGTGGCGAGCACATCCACCCACCGCCCGGCCGGGTGGCCGCAGCGCCGTTCACAGCCCGACCAGTGGACGGGCAGTGCGCCGGTCCCGGCCCGGGCTCCCCGTCCCACCGCCGCCGAAGCCGAAGGCACAGCCGAAGCCGCTGCCTCCAACGCCCGGGCCGCGTCGGCCCGTACGTCGGCCAGCGATTTGGCGCAGCCCGGCAGTCCGGTGCAGGCCGTAGCCCGCTCCCAGGGCGAACCGGACTCGGTACGGAACCCGGCCGCCGCCAGCGCGGGCAGCCGGTCGGCCGGGGCACCGGGCAGCACCGCGCCGCGCCAAGGGGTCAACCGCAGTTCGCCGGCCGAGGCGGCGACCAGCGCCCGCCACTGCGCGGCGCTCGCCCGCCCGAACCGCACGCCCACCGAGAGCCCTCCGGGAAGCGCGCCGACTGCGGGCGGCGCACCGGCGGCGGCGGGCAGCGGCACCGGGCCGGCCGGCAGCAGGTCGGGCACCTCGCGCACGTGCCAGGCCCGTCGGCCGCTGCCGCGCAGCGCGTCCAGGAAGGCGCGGGCCGCGTCCAGCACGGCCGTCATCTCCTGCCCCGGCTCGACCGGATGCCCGTTCGCGGCGCGCCCCAGGCGCAGGACGGCGGGCCCGCCCGAAGCTGCGATCAATGTCACATCGGCGTCGAGCGCGGCGACGTCGCCCCGCCCGTCGTCCAGCGCGAACAGGAACTTGCCGGAGAGCCCGGCCGCCCAGTCGCTCGCGCACAGCCGGGCGTCCAGTTCCCGTACCCAGGCCTGGACATCGGCGTTACCGGCGGTGTCCAACCCGGCCAGCGGTGAGGCGACGATGTTGCGCACCCGCTCGTGGGTGTCCGAGGGCAGCAGTCCGACGGCGCGCAGCCGGTCGGCGAGTTCGGCGCCGCAGTCCGCGGCCAGGCCGCGGAGTTGGACGTTGCCGCGCGAGGTGGTCTCCAACTCCCCGTCGCCCAGGGCCTCCGCCGCCTCGGCCAGGCCGAACGCCTGACGGGACGTCAGTAGTCCGCCGGGCAGCCGGACCCGGGCGAGGCCGCCGTCGTCGGCGGCGTGCAGGCGCAGCGCTCCGGGGCAGGCGTCGGCGCGCCCCCGGTCGGGCACGGCGGCGCCCGGCGCGGTCGCGTCGGGAGTCGGTGGCATGGCGGCGAGCATACAGATGATCCGATCGCTTGCCCCCGTCCGCTGCATCACACCGGCAGCACACCCGCAGCACCCCAGGCGGCACACCGACCCGGCACACCGGGTGGCGTCCGGCAGCACGCCGGCGGCAGGCCGCCAGCACACCGGACCCCCACCCGGCGCCGGTGGGCGCCGTGCGCCCGCCCGTGCGCCGGGCGAAGCGAAGCCGGCTCTCCCCCAGGTCAGCCGCAACCCGTACGATGCAGGCGGACGGTCCCAGCGGGCCGTCCGACGCCAGCGACGGCGCAGGGGAGGAAACCGGTGCGAACCCGGTGCGGTCCCGCCACTGTGACCGCGGCTCACCGGGAAGCCGGTCGGCCGCGGGAGCCAGGAACTCCCGCCGTCCTCCACCGGCCCGGGGCGCGGACCCCGAGGAAGGCAGAAATGCACCACCGCTGTCGCATGCCCGCGCCCGTTTCCCCGGCCACCACCACGGCCGCCCCGGCCACCACTGCGGCCGCCCCGGCCGCCCACGAGGCCGGGAGGGCCTTCGCATGATCCTGCTGCTGTCGACGTCCGACACCGACCTGCTGAGCGCCCGCGCCTCGACGGGCCCGGTCCCGTACCGGCTCGGCAACCCGGCCCGACTGACCCCCGAGGACCTGCCCGGACTGCTGGAGGGCACCGAACTGGTGGTGGTCCGCCTGCTCGGCGGGCGCCGCGCCTGGCAGGAGGGCCTGGACGCGTTGCTGGCCGGCCCCCGCCCGGTGGTCGTGCTGACCGGTGAACAGGCCCCTGACGCCCAGCTGATGGAGCTGTCCACCGTCCCGGCCGGCATCGCCGCCGAGGCGCACGCCTACCTCGCCCACGGCGGCGCGGCCAACCTGGCCGAGCTGGGTGCCTTCCTCTCCGACACCGTGCTGCTGACCGGCCACGGCTTCGCCCCGCCCGCCTCCGCGCCCGCCTGGGGACCGCTGGAGCGCGAAGCCCGTACGACCACAGACGGGCCGACCACGGACGGGCCGACCGTCGCGGTGCTCTACTACCGGGCCCACCACATGAGCGGCAACACCGCCTTCGTGGAGACCCTCTGCCGGGCCATCGAGGACCAGGGCGCCCGGGCGAAGGCCTACTACTGCGCCTCGCTGCGCGGCGCCGAGCCCGAGCTGCTGGCCGAACTCGGCGCGGCCGACGCGATCGTCACCACCGTGCTCGCCGCCGGCGGCACCCGCCCGGCCGACGCCCAGGCCGGCGGCGACGAGGAGGCCTGGGACGCCGGCGCGCTGGCCGCGCTGGACCGCCCGATCCTGCAGGCGCTCTGCCTCACCTGGTCCCGCGCCCAGTGGGAGGCCAGCGACGACGGACTGTCCCCGCTGGACACCGCCACCCAGGTCGCGGTGCCGGAGTTCGACGGCCGCCTGATCAGCGTCCCGTTCTCCTTCAAGGAGCTGGACGAGGACGGCCTGACCGTCTACGCCGCCGACCCGGAGCGGGCCGCCCGGGTGGCCGGCACCGCCGTCCGGCACGCCCGGCTGCGGCACGTCCCGGCCGCCGAGCGCCGCCTCGCCCTGGTGCTGTCCGCCTACCCGACCAAGCACTCCCGGGTCGGCAACGCCGTCGGCCTGGACACCCCGGCCAGCGCGATGCGCCTGCTGGAGCGGCTGCGCGCGGAGGGCATGGACCTCGGCTCGGCGCTGCCCGGCTTCAACGCCGCGCCCCGAGCCGACCAGGAGGGCGGGGAGGCGCCCGGGCGAGTCACGGCCCACGACGACAGCCACGAGGGCGACGCCCTGATCCACGCCCTGATCGCGGCCGGCGGCTACGACCAGGACTGGCTCACCGAGGACCAGTTGGCCCGCAACCCGGTCCGCATCCCGGCCGCCGACTACCGCCGCTGGTACGCCACCCTCCCCCAGGGCCTGCGCGAGCAGGTCGAGGAGCACTGGGGCCCGGCCCCCGGCGAGCTGTACGTCGACCGTTCGCAGAACCCGGACGGCGACATCGTGCTCGCCGCGATCCGCTCCGGGAACCTGCTGGTGCTCATCCAGCCGCCGCGCGGCTTCGGCGAGAACCCGGTCGCCATCTACCACGACCCCGACCTCCCGCCGAGCCACCACTACCTGGCCGCCTACCGCTGGATCCAGGCCGCCCAGGAGGACGGCGGCTTCGGCGCCCACGCCGTCATCCACCTCGGCAAGCACGGCAACCTGGAGTGGCTGCCCGGCAAGACCGCCGCACTGTCCGCCGAGTGCAGCCCGGACGCCGTCCTCGGCGACCTCCCGCTGATCTACCCCTTCCTGGTCAACGACCCGGGCGAGGGCACCCAGGCCAAGCGCCGCGCCCACGCCACCCTGGTCGACCACCTCGTCCCGCCGATGGCCCGCGCCGACTCCTACGGCGACATCGCGCGCCTGGAGCAGCTGCTCGACGAGCACTCCAACATCGCCGCGATGGACCCGGCCAAGCTGCCCGCGATCCGCGCCCAGATCTGGACGCTGATCCAGGCCGCCAAGCTGGACCACGACCTCGGCCTGGACGAGCGCCCCGAGGACGACGGCTTCGACGACTTCCTGCTGCACGTCGACGGCTGGCTGTGCGAGGTCAAGGACGCCCAGATCCGCGACGGCCTGCACGTCCTCGGCCAGGCCCCGGCCGGCACCGACCGGGTCAACATCGTGCTGGCCATCCTGCGCGCCCGGCAGATCTGGGGCGGCGTCAGCGCGCTGCCCGGCCTGCGCGAGGCGCTCGGCCTGGACGAGGCGGCCCGCACCCTCGGCGCCACCGACGCGGCCGAGGCGCAGGCCCGCGCCCTGGTCGAGGCGATGGAGGCGGAGGACTGGGCGCCCGAGGCGGTGGAGAAGGTCGCCGCCGGGCTTCCGGAGGCCGTCCACGAGGTGCTCGCGTTCGCCGCCACCCAGGTGGTGCCGCGGCTGGCCGCCACCACCGACGAGCTGGACGCCGTGCTGCACGCGCTCCAGGGCGGCTTCGTCCCGGCCGGGCCCTCCGGCTCGCCGCTACGCGGTCTGGTCAACGTGCTGCCGACCGGCCGCAACTTCTACTCCGTCGACCCGAAGGCCGTCCCCAGCAAGCTCGCCTGGGAGACCGGCCAGGCCCTCGCGAGTTCGCTGATCGACCGCTACCGGGCCGACAACGACGGCGCCTACCCGCCCTCGGTCGGGCTCTCGCTCTGGGGCACCAGCGCGATGCGCACCGCCGGCGACGACATCGCCGAGGCCTTCGCCCTGCTCGGCGTCCGCCCGGTCTGGGACGACGCCTCGCGCCGGGTCACCGGCCTGGAGCCGATCCCGTCGGCCGAGCTCGGCCGCCCGCGGATCGACGTCACGCTGCGCATCTCCGGCTTCTTCCGGGACGCCTTCCCGCACGTGGTCGCCCTGCTGGACGACGCGGTGCGCCTGGCCGCCGCCCAGGAGGAGGCCGACGAGGACAACTTCGTGCGCGCCCACGTCCAGGCCGACCTCGCGGTGCACGGCGACGAGCGCAAGGCCACCGTCCGGGTCTTCGGCTCCCGCCCGGGCACCTACGGGGCGGGCCTGCTCCAGCTGATCGACAGCCGGGACTGGCGCACCGACGCCGACCTCGCCGAGGTCTACACCGTCTGGGGCGGCTACGCATACGGTCGCGGACTGGACGGGCGACCGGCCCGGGAGGAGATGGAGACCGCGTACAAGCGGATCACCGTCGCCGCGAAGAACACCGACACCCGCGAGCACGACATCGCCGACTCGGACGACTACTTCCAGTACCACGGCGGCATGGTGGCCACCGTACGCGCCCTCACCGGCAAGGCCCCGACCGCCTACATCGGCGACTCGACCCGCCCGGAGACGGTCCGCACCCGCACCCTCACCGAGGAGGCCGCCCGCGTATTCCGCGCCCGGGTGGTCAACCCGCGCTGGATCGAGGCGATGCGCCGCCACGGCTACAAGGGCGCCTTCGAGATGGCCGCGACGGTCGACTACCTGTTCGGCTACGACGCCACCACCGGCGTGGTCGCGGACTGGATGTACGAGAAGCTCACCCAGGAGTACGTCCTCGACCCGGTCAACCGCGAGTTCCTGGCCGGCGCCAACCCCTGGGCGCTGCACGGGATCAGCGAGCGCCTGCTGGAGGCGGCCAGCCGCGGGCTCTGGGAGCAGCCGGACCCGCAGCTGATCGAGCAGCTGCAGGCCGCGTTCCTGGAGACCGAGGGCGACCTGGAGGGCGACGAGGGCTGAGGTCCGCAGCACCCGTACCGAGGCTGCCACCCGCCGTTCCGGCGGGTGGCAGCCTCGGTTTCGGCGCGTGGCCGCCTCGGTTTCGGCGGGTGGCCGCCTCGGTTTCGGCGGGTGGCAGCCTCGGTTTCGGCGGGTGGCAGCCGCTGTTGTCGCGAGGCGCCCGCCGGAGACGGTTCGGGCTCGGTCCGGTGGTGCCCATGACCGGCACCGTTCCAAGGACCGGCGTCAACCACGTGAACCGCCATCTGGCACCGGGCGTCGCCCGAGCGGACAATACGGGGCATGTCGCGCCGCAGCGTTACCGCCAGCCCAGCCCTGAGCACGGCCCGCACCGAGGAACGTGAGCCGCGCAGACCCCACCGGTACCGGGCACGGGCCGGGGCGCTGGCCGCCGGGGCCGTGCCCGTGGTGGCGTTCCCCGCGCCGGGGCAGGCGTGGCTCGCCTGGGTCGCGCTCGTGCCGGGGCTGCTGCTGGCACAGCGGGCGCCTTCGGGGCGGGAGGCGGCGGTGCGCGGCTGGTGGTTCGGCGCGGGATTCATCCTGACCGCGATGTACTGGCTGGTGCCGTCCGTCGGACCGGCGCTGCCCGTCCTCGCGGTGCTGTTCGGGGCGCTCCAGGCCCCGGTCGGGTACGCGGTGCACCGGCTGCTGCGCCCGCCGCTGACCGGCCGCCGGGCACTGCTCGCGCTGCTGGTCGTCCCCGCAGTGTGGGTGAGCGCCGAGTACGCGCGCTCCTGGCACGCACTCGGCGGGCCGTGGGCCCTGCTCGGCGCCACCCAGTGGCAGCACCCGGCGATCCTCGGACTCGCCGCGGCGGGCGGGATCTGGCTGGTCAGCGCGGCGGTGGCGGCAGTGAACACCGGGGTGCTGATCGTCCTGACGGCCGTCCACCGGCGGCCCCGGGCGCTCGCCGCGCTGGTGACCGTCCTGGTGCTGGCCGCCGGTCCGCTGCTGTTCGCGCTGCGCCCCGCGCCGACGGGGGCCGGTGCGGTGACGGTGGCGCTGGTCCAGCCGGGCATCGTCGAAGACCCCCAGGCCCGGTTCGACGCCAGCGCGCGGGCCACTGCCGACCTGGTCGGACAACCAGTGGACCTGGTGGTCTGGGGCGAGAGCAGCACCACCGCCGACCTGGACCGCGACCCGGCCTCCCTGGACGCGCTGCGTCGGCTCGCGGGCACCACCGGCGCCGAACTGCTCGCCGGGGAGGACGCCCGCAAGGCCGACGGGCGGATCTCCAAGGACGCGGTGCTGGTCTCCCCCGACGGGGTGGTGGACCGCTACCGCAAGATCCGCCTGGTGCCCTTCGGCGAGTACATCCCGCTGCGGCCGCTGTTCGGCTGGATCGCCGGGGTCAGCCGGGCCGCGGGCGAGAACCGGGCCCCCGGCACCGCCTTCCACGTGCTGCCCGCCACCGACCGCTCGGGCCGGCCGCTGCCGGTCGGTGCGCTGATCTGCTTCGAATCGGCCTTCCCCGACATGGCGCGCACCGCGGCCCGGGACGGCGCCCGGATGCTGGTCTACCAGTCCTCGACCTCCACCTTCCAGCACACCTGGGCGCCCGAGCAGCACGTCTCGCTGGCCGCGATCCGGGCCGCCGAGACCGGGCGCCCCGCCGTCCAGGCCTCGCTGACCGGGGTCTCCGCCGCCTTCGACGCCCAGGGCCGGGAGCTGGCCCGGCTCGGCACCGACGGCAGCGGCGCGCTGACCGTACGGCTGCCGCTCACCGCCCCCGGGACACTCACCTGGTACGACCGGATCGGCGACGTGGTACCGCTGGGCGCGCTGCTGGTCACGGCGGGCGCGGCGGTCACGGCCTGGCGCACCCGCGGCCCCCGGCGGCGGACCGCCGGGACTGCGGTCACGCGGTCAGAGGGGTCGAGCGCTCAGCCCTCGACGCCGTCGCGGTAGACGCCGAACGGCGCGCCCTGGGCGTCCCGCAGCACGGCGATCCGCCGGACCGGCATGGAGAAGGCGGGCATCAGCACCTCCGCACCCATCGCGACCGCGCGGTCGACCGTGCCGTCGACGTCGGCCACCGAGAAGTACGGCAGCCAGTGCGGCGCCACCTGCGGCGGGAAGCCGTCGTCCATCACCACCATGCCGCCGAAGTCCTCACCGTCCAGGCCCCACTGGGTGTAGAACTCGGACCGCGCGACGGACCAGCCGAAGACCGCCGGGTAGAAGGCCGTCGCACCGGCCGCGTCCCGGGTGGCCAGCTCCGCCCAGCCCAGCGAGCCGGGCTCGTTGAACACCCCGGCGCCCTCGAAGGCACCGGCCTGCCAGAGGATGAAGACCGCGCCCGACGGGTCCGCGGCCACCGAGAAGCGGCCGAGGTCGCGCACGTCGGTGGGCTCCTTGAGGACCTTGCCGCCGGCCGCCTTGATCCTCGCCGCGGTGGCCTCGGCGTCGGCGACCGCGAAGGCGACCGTCCAGGCCACCGGCTGCTGCGGTGCGTAGCGCGGGGTGACGGCGGCGGCCGGGGCCTCGCCGAGGAACATCTGGGTGTAGCCCTCGTCCTCGGGGCGGACGTCGCTGTCGGGGCGCCAGCCGAACAGTTCGGCGTAGAAGGTCCGGGCGGCGGCCGGGTCGTCGGTGCCCAGCTCGACCCAGCACGGGGCGTTGGTGGTGACGGAGGTCTGCTTCATGGCTCCCGGCTCTCGGGTCTGGGGTGTCGGGTCTGGGGTGTCGGGTGGCGGGTGGCGGGTGTCGGGTGGCGGGTGGCGGGTGTCGGGTGTCGGGCCTGGGGTGTCGGATGTCGGGTCTCGCAACGCTGCACTGGGTCAGGAGACTTCGAGGATCACCTTGCCGCGGGCGTGCCCGGACTCGACCTCGGCGAGTGCCTCGGCGGCGTCGGCGAGCGGGTAGCGGCCGGTGACCTGCGGGTCGAGGTCGCCGGCGGCGACCAGCGCGGCCAGGGCGGCGAGGGTCTCGGGGGTGGTCGAGCGGGTGACGTAGCTGCCGCCGAGTTCGGCGACGGTGACCGGATCGGCGGTGCTGACCAGCTCGGTGCGCTCGGCGCGGACGTCGGCCACGGCCCGCAGGGCGTGGCCGCCGACCAGGTCCAGGATGCCGTCGACACCGTCGGGGGCGGCCTCGGCGATCCGCGCGGCGACGCCGTCGCCGTAGCGGACCTGCGTGGCACCGAGGGATTCCACGTACGCCCGGTTGGCGTCGCTCGCGGTGCCGACCACGACCAGGCCCTGGCTGCGGGCGATCTGGGCGGCGGCGCTGCCGACCCCGCCCGCGATGCCGAGGATCAGCAGCGTCCGGCCTGCGCCCAGGGCGAGTTGACGGACGGCGTCGTCGGCGGTAGCGACCGAGACGCAGAGCGCGGCGGCCAGGTCGAAGCTGACAGCCTCGGGCTTGAGGGCGCTCATCTCGGCGCGCAGCAAGGTCTGTTCGGCGAAGGCTCCGGCGGCGACCAGGCCGAACACTTCGTCGCCCGGGGTGAAACCGGTGACCCCGGGGCCGACCTGCTGCACCACTCCGGCGGCTTCCTGGCCCAGCACGGCGGGGAGTTGACGTTCGCGGCCGAGGAGGCCGCGGCGGATCTTCCAGTCCACCGGGTTCACCCCGGCGGCCCGGACGGTGATCGCCAGTCGGCCGGGGCCGGGATCGAGTACGGGGCGGTCGAGGAACTCCTGGGTCTCCGGGCCGCCGTAGTCGACGAAGCCGAATGCCTTGACCATCGGTGATCCCACTCCTCGGGTAGCGGTCTGCGGCCCCTGCTCCCCCGCCCCAGCATGCGGGGCAGGGCGGTATGGGGGCGGGCGCTGGTGGGCCGAACGGGGGTCGGGGCGGGGAGCGGGGACGGGGGTGGGCGAACAAACGACAGCTGACGGATGACAGATTTCGAAATCTGTCATCCGTCAGCTGTTATCTGTTTCTTGTCTTCTGTTAGTCGTCAGCCGTCAGTCGCGCACAGTCCGCGTCACCGGAATCCAGAGCTCTGCGTCGGTGTCGCCCGTCCCCGGGATGAAACGGGTCTTCAGGATCTCCGGGCCCGGCCGGGCCTCGTACGGATTGGACGGGAACCACTGGCTGTACGTGTCCCCCCACATCTCCTGCAGCGCCTGCGGGAACGGCCCGCTGTTGCTGAACACCGCCCACGTCCCGGCCGGGACGTGCAGGACGTCCAGGTCGTCCGGGACGGCAGCGTCCTCGCGCGCCACCACCGCGTGCCAGTAGTCGAGTTCGGACCCCTCCTCCCGGTTGGGCGAGAAGTCGTCGGTCACCGAAACGATGCCGAGCGGGTCCTTGCCGGTCAGGGCCGTGATCCGCTCGACGGTCTCCGCGCCGAGCCCCTTGATGAACTCGGCGATGTGTGGGTTGACGCCCCGGTAGATCAGGGGCACCCGGGCCTTCCTGCCGACGATCCGGAAATCCGGCTTCTCGATGATCCGGTACTGCATGCTGCTGCTTCCCTCCACGATGAGTCGGAAGGACATCCGGGGCTGAGAGATGAGCGTCGCACCGTCGCGCCGGGCCTCCCCGGGCCCGACCCCGTGCATCGCCCGGAACGCCCGGGCGAACGCCTCCCCCGAGGTGTAGCCGTAGCTGACCGCGATGTCCAGCAACGTACGTCCGCCGTCGAGCACTTCGGCCCCGGCGACGGTCAGCCGCCGGCGCCGGACGTACTCCGACAGCGGCATCCCGGCGAGCATCGAGAACAACCGTCGGAAGTGGTACTCCGACGTCATCGCGATCCGCGCCAGTTCGGCCACGTCGATCTCTTGGTCCAAGTGCCGTTCGATGTGCTCCATCGCCCGGTTCAGGTGCTCCAGCACGCCAACCCCGTCCTTCCTTGCTGATCACCACCGTAGGAAGGACCCACCCTGCCGTACCCGACGATCGGTGCCCGCGCCGGTCGGGTGCCGATCGCCGGGTGACCGGCCGCGACCAAGGCCGGGCCGCGACCAAGGCTCAGGCCGGGCACAGGCCGGAGCCCGGACTCAGACCAGGTCGCAGTGTCCACACCCCCGCTCCCACCCCTTCCGCATGCTGGTACGCCGGACGGGAACAGGCGGAGCGGGCGGGGTGTTGTCCGCCTCCGTGGTCGGAGCGGTCACTGGCAGTACCCAGTTGTTCAAATTGGAACAAACGGGTACGGTCGACCTCCGAACCGATCGGATCCCCCGCGGATCCCCCGCGGGTCCATCCGGATCCGAAGATCCAATCCGGTCCAACCCGGTCCAACCCGGTCCACCCCCGATCGACGGAGGCCCGTCCATGCCTCAACCCGGCTCCGCCACGGTGCGCTCGCACGTGCGCATCCCGCTCACCTTCCCCGACGGCTACCGCGCCGACGCGGAGGTCTCCACCTTCCACGGCCTCACCGACGGCGCCGAGCACCTGGCGCTCGCCCTCGGCACCGTCCCGGACGGCGGGACCCCGCTGGTGCGACTGCACTCCGAGTGCCTGACCGGCGACGTCTTCGGCTCGGACCGCTGTGACTGCGGACCGCAGCTTCGCGAGTCGGTGGAGCGGATCAGCGAGGCCGGCGGCTACCTGCTCTACCTGCGCCAGGAAGGCCGGGGCATCGGCCTCTACAACAAGCTCGACGCGTACGCCCTGCAGGACTCCGGGCTGGACACCTACGACGCAAACACCGCGCTAGGCCTGCCCGAGGACGGCCGGGACTACACCGCAGCCGCCCAGATGCTCGCCGCGCTCGGCGTCGACGGCATCGACCTGCTGAGCAACAATCCGGACAAGGCCGCCCAACTGGCCGGGCTAGGGATCACCGTCCACCGGCGGGTGCCGACCGGCGTCCACCTGTCGGCGAGCAATGTGCGCTACCTGACGGCCAAGGTGGAGCGGACCGGGCACTCGATCGAGCTCTCCCGACTGGTGGGCTGAGCCCGGCGGACGGCGATGGCCGGCAGCCGACGGCGGGCGGCGGGCGGCGAACAGCTGACAGATAACAGATAACAGATAACAGATTTCGAAATCTGTTATCCGTCAGCTGTCGGCCGTTCCCCCGCCCTCCCTCACGTCCGTCCCCGCACCATCCGCAGCACCCCGTACGCCGCCAGCGGCAGCGCCACCAGCAGCGCCGCCCAGAAGGCCCCGTGCCCCCACCAGTCCGCGACGGCGTCGAACAGCCCCTCGAACACCGGGATCCGCAGCGCCTCCACCGGCCCCAACGCTCCCGGCCAGGCCCCCAGGAACAGGGTGCCGAGGATCCAGCCGACGAACAGCACCCGCGCGGTGACCAGCGTCCCGAGGGTGCTCAGCAGCGACACCGCCGCCAGCAGGATGACGAACCCCGCCTGGTAGGCCGCACCGGCCTGTCCCGTCCCCCAGGAGTCCGGTGTCCGGTGCACCCCGGTGGCCGCGAGCCGCACCTCGACCGCCGCCCACAGCAGCAGGACCAGCACCCCGGTGCCGACGAGCGCGAACCGCAGCCGGTCACGCGTCCCCGCCCGGCCGGTGCCCCACGCCCGCGCAGCACCCGCCACCCCGGAAGCCCCCGCAGCCCCCGCAGCGCCCGCCGGCCGCGCCGGTGCGCCCGCGACCCGCGCCGCCCGCTCGGCCCGTCGGTCGAGCTCCCGCCAGCCGTCCCGGACCCGCCGTCGGGCTTGTTGGGCGGGCTTGAGCAGCCGGTCGGCCGCCCGCTCGATCAGCACGACGGCCGCCACCAGCGCCACCACCGCCGCGATCCCGGCCCAACTCCCCATCCCTCCCTCGAACATGACCACCCGATCGGCCACCGCCTGCGGCGCCTCCACGGCCGTCATCGGCGGTCCGAGCCGCAGGTAGCCGATCGCGAGGGCGCCCGCGCCGGTCAGCAGGGCCGTGCCGAACCCGACCGGGGCCGGGAAGAAGGCGAGCACGGAGGCCGCGACGAAGGCCGCGCCCAGTTTGCCGACCACCTGCTCGGCCGCCCGCTGCCCGGCGTGGCGCAGCGGCCCGCCGAACAGGTCGGGCGAGAGGTCGAGTTGGTGCCCGGACTCGATCGGGTAGCGCAGCACCGCCCCCGTCCACAGCAGCAGCCCCAGGCCCACCACCAGCAGCGCGACCGCCGCCACCCGGCGCGGCAGCATGGTGCGGGCGTACGGCCACCAGAGGCGCAGCCGGGCCGCCCAGTCCACCGGCGGCCGGCGGTGCCGCTCGCGCCACAGCCGGGCCGCGCGGCCGGCCCGCGCCCGGCCCTCCCGCAGTACCGCCGCCTCCGCCTCGGGCCCGGACCGCTCCACCCGTCCCCGGCCTCGCTGCCGCAGGGCCTCCGCGGCCACCAGCGCAGCACGCCCCGCGACCTGCTCCGGCTCTGCCCCCACCGCCCGCCGTCGCAGTGCCGACCAGCGCCGGCGCACCACGTCCCGCGGGGTGGCCGCCGCTGGGTCGGGCGCCGGCCGCCGAGCCGCCGAGCGCACCGCCGTACGGGCTCCGGCACCCGCCGTCAGCGCCCCGTCCACCACTGCGGCCGCGACCACCGCGGCGAGCTCCGACACCCGTACCGGCAACGGCAGCCGGTGCAGCGCGGCGGGCAGCGGGGAGAGTCTGCCGAGCAGCCGGTGGCGCTCCTCCGGGCGGATGCTCAGCCACACCGCCAGTCGGTGGGCCTCCTCGCGCTCCTCCGGGCTGAGCCCGCCGTCACCGCGCCGGCCGCCGCCGACGGTCCGGGCGGTGCGCTCCACCTCGGCCAGCACGTCCGGGAGGGCGGCGAGGGCGAGCAGCCGCGAGCAGTGCTCGCCGGAGCACTCGGGGTGGAAGCAGTCGTAGCGCGCGGCGACGGCGGGGGCGCCGCCGCGGACCAGTTCGTCGATGAGCGCGGCGCCGTCCGGCTCGGTGACGACGCGTTCGAGGCCGGCCGGGTCGACCGGCCGGTCGCGGTAGTGCGGGACGGCGGACGGGGCGTATGCGGCGCCGAGGGCGAGCACGGCCACGGCGGCCACGGCCTCCCGCCGGGAGCCGGGCGAGCGGACCACGTCGGTGAGGTAGTGCAGGTCGAACACGGAGTCCTGGACCTCGTCGCGCAGCCAGTCGCGCAGCCGCTCCGCGCCCACCGCCGCCAGCCAGCGCGCCGCCGCGCCGGAGTTGCGCAGCAGCACCTCGGTCAGCCGGGCCGGGTCGGTGAACGGGTCACCGAGGAAGGTGATCGGCCGACGGGCCTGCGGGCGGCGACGGACCACCTGCGGGCTGCCGCCGGCCAGCCAGCTACGGACCTCCCGGGCGGTCCAGCGGTCCTCCGGCTTCTTGGTGAACAGGCCCTGGAGCAGCAGGAGTTGGCGCTGGTCGGAGACGGCGCTGAGGTCCACCTCCTCACCCATGACCAGCTCCAGCTCCAGGTCGTGGTCGGCGGCCCGCTCACCATCCGCGCCGACGAACCGGGGGCGGCCGACGAACAGTTCGTACAGCACGTTGCCGAGCCCCCACCAGGGCCCGGCCTCGTGGTTCTTGCCGGCCAGTTGCTCCGGGGCCATGTAGGCGACGGTAACCATCATCGCGGAGGTGAAGCGGCGGCTGTCGGTGAGCCGGTCGACGCCGCCGAAGTCGGCGATCACGAACTCCCCGGGCCCGCGGCCGGGTCGGACCAGGATGTTGGCCGGCTTGAAGTCCAGCGGGTTGCGCTGGATCCGCCGCTGCCAGAACTCCAGCAGCGAGACCAGCTCGTAGACGATCTGCTCGGTGGTCCGCGGGTCGGCCTGGGCGCCGTCCCGGCGCAGCCCGGCGACGTGCGCGGAGAGGGTGACCGGCAGGTACTCCATCGCCACCCAGTCGACCAGCGCGCCGTGGTGGCGCACCCGGCCGAAGTCGATCAGGTGCGGGACGTGCCGGCGGAAGCCGTCGTTGCGCAGGTGGGTGAGCAGGTCGTGGTCCATCGGGTGGCCGACGACGGCCACCTTGACTGCGGCGTCGGCGCCGCCGTCGGTGCGCCGGACGTACCAGACGGTGCCCTCGGCGCCGGCGCCCGCCTTGCCCAGCGGGGTGAAGCGGCCGCGCAGGGCGTCCGGGAAGCCGTCCTCGGCCGGGCCGGGCCCACCACCCTCCGGACCGGTCCCGCCGTCCGGGCTCGGCCCGCCGTTCGGGCCGGGCACACCGTTTGAACCGGAAACGCCGTTCGGGCTGGGCCCCGGGCCGATGTTGTCCTGCCAGGACGGGCCGTCCGCGGAGCGGGGCCGCACCACCTCGGTGACGGCCTCCGGGTCGAACCGCCCCGGGGTGCCGGGCCGGACCTTCGTCGCGGCCTCCGGGTCGTGGCGCGGACCGGGCATCCGCCGGGTGTCGGCCTCCGGGGTCACCCTGCCGGGCCGCCGGGCGCCGAGTCGGGACGGCCGCTCCGAACCGTAGCCCGCACCGGCCCCTGCACCGGCTCCCGCGCCCGAGTCGGCACCGCCCCGTCCCCCGCCCTGGGCGCCGCGCCGCCGGTCCCACGACCTCCGGAACCGCGAGCCGCGCTCCCGCGACCCCCAGTCGACCCTGGTCCGCGGCGGCTCTCCCGGCCACCCCTGGGACCGGTCCCCCTCGGCCGGGCCGGCGCCCTCCGTTGCGCCCATGGCGGCGCTCCCCTCCCCGTGCCCCCGGGCCGGTGCGAAGGCCGTGACCACGGGCGCACCGGTGCCGGGTGGTGATTTTGACGCGCCATCATCCCGCATACCGGCCGGGGCCGTAGGACGGTTTCCGGAACGGTTCCGGAACGCTTGCCGGAACGGGACCGCGCCATGACGACCGCGCCACGACGGCCGCGCCACAGGGACCGCGCCACGGGGACCACGACGGGACGACTCCGTCACGACGACTCCGTGACGGGAACGGGCGCCGGCGGAGGAGCGGGGATCACCCCGCCTCGACCGGCCGCCCCTCCGGCTCCTCGACGATCCGGCGGGCGATCTCGGCGGGCCGCACCGGGCGGCCGAAGTGCCAGCCCTGCGCCCAGTCGCAGCCCATGCCGCGCAGCCGCTCGGCGTCCTTGCGGGTCTCCACACCCTCGGCGGTGACGTTCAGCCCGAGCGTGTGCGCCATCGACACCAGGCCGCTGACGATGCGCCACCCGGTGGCCCCGTCCTTGGCCGGGTCGTGCAGGTCGCCGACGAAGGAGCCGGCGATCTTCAGCCCGGAGACCGGCAGGTCGCGCAGGTAGGCGAGGTTGGACCAGCCGGTGCCGAAGTCGTCCACCGCGAGGGACACGCCGAGGTCGACCAGCCCGTGGAGGGTGCGCAGCGCCTCGTCCTCGGGGCCGACCACCGTCGACTCGGTGATCTCCAGCTGGAGCCGGGCCGGGTCCAGGCCGGTGTTGTCCAGGATCCGGGCGAGGTCGGTGACCAGCGCGGCGCTGCGCGCCTGCCGGACGGCCAGGTTGACGTTGAGCTGCGGCGCGGCGTCGCCGTACCGCTTGATCCAGTCCGCGGCCTGGCCGCAGGCCTGCTCCAGCACCCAGCGGCCGAGCGGCATGATCAGCCCGGTCTCCTCGGCGGTGGTGACGAACTCGTCCGGGCCGAGTACCCCGAGCTGCGGGTGGCGCCAGCGCACCAGCGCCTCCACGGCGGCCATCCGGCCGTCGGCGAGGCGGTAGAGCGGCTGGTAGTCGATGAAGAACTCGCCGCGGTCCAGGGCGGCCGGCATCCGGACGGACACCGCGTAGCGGCTGACCGCGCGGGCGTTCTCCTTGGGGTCGAACAGGGTCCAGCGGCCGCGGCCGGCCTCCTTGGCGCGGTACAGCGTCAGGTCGGCCGCCCGGACGGCGGCGCCCGGGGTGGTGGTGGACACCCGCCGCTCCAGCACCCCGACGCTGGCGCCGACGGCGAGCTTGTGGTCGCCGATCAGCACCGGCCCGGCCAGCGCCTTGAGCACGGTCTTGGCGGCGGCCACCGCCTCCTGCTCGCCCCGGCAGCGCTCCAGCAGCACGACGAACTCGTCGCCGCCGAGCCGGGCGACCAGGTGGCCGAGCGGGGTGAGGGCGGCCTTCAGCCGGGCGGCGACGGCTGACAGCAGCTGGTCGCCCATGTCGTGGCCGAGGCTGTCGTTGACCACCTTGAAGCCGTCGAGGTCGACGTAGCAGAGCCCGAAGCGGTCACCGGGCGCCGGCTCCTCGAAGAGCTTCTCCAACCGTTCGAAGAAGGCGGCGCGATTGGGCAGGCCGGTCAGCGGGTCGTGGGTGGCCTGGTGGCGCAGCCGCTCCTGGAGGCGGTAGCGGTCGGTGACGTCCTCCAGCATCGCGACCTGGTACTGCGGGACGCCGTCGTCGTCGCGGATCAGCGAGACGGTCAGGTGGGTCCAGACCACCTCACCGTCCTGGCGGTAGTACGGCTTGTCGAACTGGAAGTACTCCCGCTTGCCGCTGATCAGCTCCTCGTACGCCTCCCAGACGCCGGGGGTGTCCTCGGGGTGGACGAGGTCGTCGACCCGGCGGCCGATCATGTCGTCCGGCCCCGCGCCGAACAGCTCCTGCACGGCCTTGTTGACGGCCAGGATGTTGCCGTCGGTGTCTCCGATGGCGATGCCGATCGCGGCGCTCTCGAACAGGGCGCGGAACCGGGCCTCGGAGGCGCGCAGCGCGCGTTCGGCCTCCTTGCGGGCGGCGTCGGCAGCGGTGCGGATGGCCTCCTGCTCGCGCAGCGTGCGCTCGCGCAGGGCGTTCGCCCAGCCGGCCGCGAAGGCTCCGGTGAGAGCGGGGCCGCGGTCGTCGTGGGCCGGTTGGGAGTGCAGCAGCTCGACCGCGCGGGCGAGCAGCACGGGGTCGGTGAAGTGGGCGTCGACCAGTTCGGCGGCGGCCTGGGCGGCCAGCCGGGGCTGGAACGGCTCGTCCTGCTGGGCGCGGTGCAGCAGCGCGGCGGTGCGCGCGACCAGCCGGCCGAGCAGGCCGGGGTGGACGGCGGTGCCGTGGTCGGCGGAGAGCAGCCGGGACCAGTCCTCGTGGAACCGCTCGGCGCTGCGGCCCGCCGGGCTCGCGCCGCTCATCCGGCCGCCCCGGTTCCGCCCTGCGCGCCGGACCCGGCGGCACGCGCGGCGAAACGACCGGCGGTGCGGCCAGTGGTGCGCATGGTGCTGCGGCCGGTGGTGCGCACGGCCGGGCGTCCGGCGGCCGTCCCGTGGCGGGTACGGCCGCCGGTGGCGCGCCGGGTGAGACCACTCAAGGGCGGAACCCCACGCCCGCCACCCCAGCGATCCGTTCGGGGTGTTCGCCGACCGTGCCCGGCTGGTCGGGGCGCCACTGCGGCAGGTGGACCACGCCCGGCTCGACCAGCTCGAAGCCCTCGAACATCGCGGTGACCTGATCGTGGGTGCGCATGGTCAGCGGGGTCGGGGTCATCCGGTAGAGCTCCTGGTGGTCCTCGGCCTGGTCCGGACGAGCTTCCAGGGAGGCGTGCGAGAGGACCAGGGCGCTGCCTGCCGGGAGCCGGTCGCGGATCGTGGCGATCAGCTTCCAGGGGTCGTCCTCGTCACCGACGAAGTGGGCGACGGCCACCAGTAGGACGGCCACCGGCTCACCGGCGGCGAGCAGCTCGGCCACCTCGGGGCGGTCCAACAGGTCCTCGACGTCCCGCAGGTCGGCCTGGACGACGGCGCTGTGCGGGTCGTCCTCGAGCAGCAGGCGGCTGTGGGCGACGGCGACCGGGTCGCGGTCCACGTAGACGACCTCGGCGCCGGGCCGGATGGCGCGGGCGATCTCGTGCACCGCGCCGAAGGTGGGGATGCCGGAGCCGATGTCCAGGAAGCGGGTGACACCGTTCTCGGCGAGGTGGGTCACCGCGCGGCGCAGGAAGGCCCGGTTGGAGCGCATGATCTGGGGCAGCTCGGGCCACAGGGCCATCGCCCTGCGGGCCATCTCCCGGTCGACCTCGAAGTTGTGGGAACCCCCGAGGTAGTAGTCGTAGACCCGTGCGGCGTTCGGTTTGTCCAGGTCCGTACCTTCCGGTACCCAGCTCGGTCGCCGCATGCCCGTGACTCCTTCACTCCGGTTCCGGGGGGCGCAGCCCCTGGAGGTGCTGCCGTGACTGATGAGACTACAAGCACACAAGATCCTCCCTCGCCACCCCGAACGGGTGCAAGCGGAGTGCACCCCTCCCCACGAACTGCGTTCTTCGCCCGGTATCCACGGGGCGTTCGAACCCTGCCGCCGGTGGGGCCCGCCGGACGGGCGCCAACTCGGCCGCGGACCGCGCCCGTTCACCCCTACCCTCGTGGCCCCAGGCCCTAGGGTAGGCGGGTGGATCCCAACCACTACCACTTCCGGGGCGCGTGGCGGCTCACGGCCCCGGCCGCTGCGGCGTACGCGGCACTGGAGGACGTCCGGAGCTACCCGCTGTGGTGGCCGGAGATCCGCGAGGCCCGGCAGACCGGCCCGGACTCCGGGCAGGTGGTGCTCCGCGCGCTGCTGCCGTACCGGCTGGTGATCGGCCTGGAACGGCGCCGGCACGACCCGGCGGCCGGGGTGCTGGAGGCGGAGATGCGCGGCGACCTCCACGGGTGGTCGCGGTTCACCATCACGGCGGACGGCCCGGGCGGCGCGGGGTGCCGGGTGCTGTTCGAGGAGGATGCCCGGCCCGGCAAGCCCCTGTTGCGGCGGCTCGCCCTGCCGCTGCACCCGCTGTTCCGGGCGAACCACGCGGTGATGATGCACCGGGGCCGACGGGGGCTGGAGCGGTACCTGGCGGGTGGCGGCGGCGAGCAAGGGACGGCGAACGGATGACAGACGACAACTTTCATCGAACAGATAACAGATTTCGAAATCTGTCACCTGTCAGTTGTTCGCCGACCCCCGGCCCCACCACTCCCTTCGATGCCGATGCCAACGTCGACTTCGACTTCGACTTCGACACCCCCTTCGACCGCACCGGCACCGGCAGCAGCAAGTGGGCTCGGGCCGCCGCCCCCGGGGTGATCCCGATGGGCCTGGCGGACATGGACCTGCCCGGCCCTCCCGCCGTCGCCGAGGCGCTGGAACGGCGCGCCCGCCACCGCGCGTACGGCTACACCGTCTGCGACCCATCCGGACGGACCCTGGTCGCCGACTGGTACCGCGCCCGGCACGGCGTCGAGGTCGACCCCGACTGGGTCCTACTGCTGCCCTGCGGTCCGCGCACCGCACTCCGCCTCCTCCTGGAGACGGTCCGGCCGCAGGCCCCCGTCCTCTTCCCCACCCCCGAGTGGGGCGGCTTCGCGCAGCTCTGCCGTGCGGCCGGGCTCCGACACCAGGAGCTGCCGCTGCACCTGGCCCCGAACGGCTACCGCCTGCCGCGCGGCCCGCTACCCAGCCCGGCCGCCGCCGTACTGCTGAGCAACCCGCACAACCCCTCCGGCATGGTCTGGCCGACCGGCGCGGTACGCGGTCTCGCCGCCTGGGCGGCGGAGAGCGGCGCACTGCTGGTCTCGGACGAGGTGCACGGCGACCTCACCCACCCCGGTCACCTCCACCCCGTCGCCGTCACCACCGCCGACCCGGCGCACCGGCGCTCCGTCATCACCCTCAACTCCGTCGGCAAGACCTTCAACTGCTCCGGCGTTCCCAGCAGTTTCGCCCTCGTCCCGGACCCCGGGCTGCGCGCCCGGCTCACCGACACCATGGCCGGCTACGGCCTCTGGGAGGGCGGCCTGCTGGAGCAGACCGTGCAGCGGGCCGCCCTGGGCGAGGGCGGCCCCTGGCTGGACGCGCTGCTCGCCCACCTCGCCGCCGCCCGCGCCCGGCTCACCGACCGCCTCGGCCCGGCCGTCCGCTCCATCCCGAGCGCCTCCTACCTGCTCTGGCTGGACGCCGCCGCCCTCGGCCTGCCGCCGGCCGACGCCCGCGCGGCGCTGCTGGAGCGCTGCGGCCTGGAGACCTCCGACGGCGCCGAGTTCGGCACGGGCGGCACGGGCGGCATGGGCAACGCCGGCTCACTGCGCCTCAACTACGCCCTGCCGGGCCCCGTTCTGGACATCGTCCTGGAGCGGCTCGACCGTCTGTGACCCCGGCACGTGCCGTCGGCCAGCCCCTGGCGGCGCCCCGCCTCCCACTGCCTCGAAACCTCCGCATTCACCCGTTCGCCACCCCCCTGACCTGCGGAAACGAACATTCACGCGATATTTGCGAAGCGGCCCCGCATGCTCCGTAGCAGACTGGGCAAGGTAGACCGGGCCGCAATCGTGATCCCGAGGATGGTGAGTCCGGCGATGCCGATATCCCGCACCACTCCGCCCGACCGGCAGAGCGCGCCACCGCCCCCCACCGGGGTGACCCCGTTGACCGAATCGGGGGCGCGCAGCCACGTGTCGGGCGTCTGTTTCAAGATCGGACCGCCCCGCCTGGTGGGGGTCGAGGTCGAGTGGTTCGTCCATGACGACCGATGTCCGAGCCGACCCGTTCCACCGGAACTGCTCCACGCCGCACTGGAGTCGCTGCCCCTGGGCGGTCCGGACGGCGACACGCTCCCCTCCGGTTCGCGCCTCACGCTCGAACCCGGCGGACAGGTCGAGCTCAGCTCCCCGCCCGCCACCGGCCTCCTGGCCTGCGTCGATGAGACCCGACGCGATCTGACCGCCCTGCGGGCCGCCTTCGCGGCCGAGGGCCTTCGACTCACCGGTACCGGGACGGACCCACTGGCCCGCCCCCGCCGGATGGTGCTGGACCACCCCCGTTACCTCGCCATGGAGCGTTTCTTCGACTCTGCCGGGCCCTGGGGTCGGGTCATGATGACCGGCACGGCGTCGGTGCAGGTGTGCCTGGACGCCGGCGACGCGGCCGGTCCGCACGCGGCCGAACGGCGTTGGCAGCTGGTCCACCGGCTGGGCCCGGTGCTGGTCGCCGCCTTCGCCAACTCCCCGATCCTGGACGGCAGGCCGACCGGCCACCGGTCAACCCGGCAGACCGTCTGGTCCCGGATGGACCCGAGCCGCACCCTCGCCCCCGAGCCGGACCACGGCGACCCGCGCGAGGCCTGGACCCAGTACGTGCTGGACGCCGAAGTCCTCTGCGTGCAAAGGCCCGAGGGCCAGCCGTGGACGGCGGCGCCCGGTCTGACCTTCCGCGACTGGATCCGCGGCGCCGACGAACGCCCGCCCACGCTGGCCGACTTGGAGTACCACTGCACCACGCTGTTCCCGCCGGTGCGCCCGCGCGGCCACCTGGAGCTGCGGATGATCGACGCCCAGCCCGGGGACGGCTGGGTGGTGCCCACCGCGCTGGTCACCGCACTGCTGGACGACCCGGTGGCCGCCGACACCGTACTCGCCGCGCTGGAGCCGCTCGATCGCGCCGGCGGCCCGCGCCCGCCGCGCAGCGAGGTCTGGCGCCGCGCCGCCGCCCAGGGCGTCGCCGACCCCGAGCTGCGCCGCGCCGCCCTCACCTGCTTCGCCGCCGCCGATGCCGCACTGGGCCGTCTGCCCGGCGCCGGGCGGCTGCGCGCCACCGTCGCCGAGTTCGCCGAGCGCTACCCCGCGCGCGGCCGCTGCCCGGCCGACGACCAACTGGACGCCCTGCGCTCCGGCACCCGACGCACTCCCCCGGAGGAGGCATCATGACCGACGTCCGACCGCCCGCCACCCCGGGGGAAGGCTCCGCCGAGCCGTCCGCGGGCAGCGAGGCGCTGCGCGGGAGCATCGCCGTCGAGCTGCTGGCCGCCCGCGCCCGGACCTCCGCGCTGACCGACTGCGTCGAGGACGCCGACCTCACCGCCCAGCACTCGCCGCTGATGTCCCCGCTGGTCTGGGACCTCGCCCACATCGGCAACCAGGAGGAACTCTGGCTGCTGCGCAACGTCGGCGGCCGCGACCCGATGCACCCCGAGATCGACCCGCTGTACGACGCGTTCCAGCACCCCCGGGCCGAGCGCCCCAGCCTGCCGCTGCTGCCGCCCGCCGAGGCCCGCGCCTACGCCCACGAGGTGCGCGGCCGGGTGCTGGACCTGCTGGCCGCCAGCCCGCTGGAGGGCGCACCGCTTTTGGAGGCCGGGTTCGCCTTCGGGATGATCGCCCAGCACGAACAGCAGCACGACGAAACGATGCTGATCACCCATCAGCTCCGCCGGGGCGAGCCCGCTCTGGCCGCTCCCCCGCCGCCGCCCGCGCCCGCCGACGTGGCCACCCTGCCGGCCGAAGTCCTCATTCCCGCGGGCCCGTTCACCATGGGCACGGACATCGAGCCGTGGGCGCTGGACAACGAGCGCCCGGCGCACACCGTGCAGCTGCCGGGCTACTTCCTGGACACCACCCCGGTCACCAACGCCGCCTACCAGCGCTTCATCGCCGACGGCGGCTACGACGAACCGCGCTGGTGGACGCCGGAGGGCTGGGAGCACCGCCTGCACGCCGGCCTGACCGCCCCGCTGTTCTGGCGACGAGAAGACGGCCAGTGGCTGCGCCGCCACTTCGGCACCGTCGAGCCAGTCCCGCCGAACGAGCCGGTGCTGCACGTCAGTTGGTACGAGGCGGACGCCTACGCCCGCTGGGCCGGGCGCCGACTGCCGACCGAGGCCGAGTGGGAGAAGGCTGCCCGGCACGACCCGGCCACCGGCCGCTCGCGCCGCTACCCCTGGGGCGACGGCCCGCCCGGACCCGAGCACGCCAACCTCGGCCAGCGGCATCTGCGCCCGGCCGCGGCCGGCAGCTACCCGGGCGGCCAATCACCCTATGGAGTACGCCAGTTGATGGGCGATGTGTGGGAGTGGACGGCCAGCAACTTCCACTCCTACCCGGGGTTCCGGGCCTGGCCGTACCAGGAGTACTCGGAGGTCTTCTTCGGGCCCGAGTACAAGGTGCTGCGCGGCGGCTGCTTCGCGGTGGCACCGGTCGCCTGCCGGGGCACCTTCCGGAACTGGGACTATCCCGTCCGGCGGCAGATCTTCGCGGGCTTCCGCACCGCCCGCAGCCTGGACCCCGCCCCGGGGGAGGCCTGATGTGCCGCCACCTCGCCTACCTGGGCGGCCCGGTGGCGCCACAGGAGCTCCTGGTGAATCCGCCGTACGCGCTGTACCGACAGTCCTGGGCGCCCCGGACCCAGCAGTACGGGACGGTCAACGTGGACGGCTTCGGCCTGGGCTGGTACGCGGACGGCGACGAACAGCCCGCCCGCTACCGCCGGGCCGGGCCGATCTGGGCGGACGCGACCTTCGCCGATCTCGCCCGGGTGGTCCGCACCCGGGCGCTGGTGGCGGCCGTGCGTTCCGCGACCGAGGGCTGCGCGGCGGGCGAGAACGCGGCCGCGCCGTTCGCCGCCGGGCGCTGGCTGTTCAGCCACAACGGCGCGGTGGCCGGGTGGCCCGGCAAGCTGGACGCCCTCGCCGCCCTGCTGCCGCCCGCCGAGTTGCTGGAGCTGGAGGCCCGCACCGACTCGGCCCTGCTGTGGGCGCTCACCCTGCACCGGCTGCGCCGGGGCGCGGACCTCGGCGAGGCGCTGGCCGGCACGGTGGCCGACGTCGCCGCGCACACCACCGGGCGGCTCAACCTGCTGCTCACCGACGGCACCGCGCTCGCCGCGACCACCTGGGGCGACACCCTGCACCACCGCGAGCTGCCCGGCCTCGGCACCGTGGTGGCCTCCGAGCCGTACGACGACGATCCGGGCTGGACGCTCGCCCCGGACGGCTCCCTGCTGCTGGCCGACGCCGCGGGCGTCTCCGTCCGGCCGCTCCCCCGCCACTACTGACCCTCCACTCTCCCTTCATCTTCTGAACAGAGGACCCACCCTGTCATGGACACCTTCGATCTCACCCGACTGCTGCCCGCCGACCACTTCAGCACGGCACTGCACCACGACGTCCGGCACGGGCTGACCGCCGAGCCGAAATGGCTGCCGCCGAAGTGGTTCTACGACGCCCGGGGCAGCGAGCTGTTCGAGGAGATCACCCGGCTGCCCGAGTACTACCCGACCCGCGCCGAGCGGGCCATCCTCGCCGCCCGGGCCGACGCGATCGCCGCCGCCACCCGCGCCCGCACCCTGGTCGAACTGGGCTCCGGCTCCTCCGAGAAGACCCGGCTGCTGCTGGACGCGCTGCGCTCGACCGGCGACCTGGAGGCGTACGTCCCGGTGGACGTCAGCGAGAGCGCGCTGGTCGCGGCCGGCACCGCGCTCGCCGCCGAGTACCCGGGCCTGGCCGTGCACGGGGTGCTGGCGGACTTCACCGCCCGGCTCGGCCTGCCCCCGGACGGCGGCCCCCGCCTGGTCGCCTTCCTCGGCGGCACCCTCGGCAACCTGCTCCCGCAGGAGCGCGCGGTCTTCCTGCGCGGCCTGCGGGCCGCCCTCGACCCGGGCGACTTCCTGCTGCTCGGCACCGACCTGGTCAAGGACCCGGCGGTGCTGGTCGCCGCCTACGACGACGGCGCCGGGGTGACCGCCGAGTTCAACCGCAACGTGCTCAACGTGCTCAACCGCGAGCTGGGCGCCGACTTCGACCCCACCGCGTTCGAGCACGTCGCGCTCTGGGACCGGGAGCAGGCGTGGATCGAGATGCGACTGCGCTCGCTGCGCTCGCAGACCGTGAAGATCCCGGCCCTGAACCTGCCGGTGCACTTCGACCGGGGCGAGGAGCTGCGCACCGAGGTGTCGGCCAAGTTCACCCGGGAGCGGGTGAGCGGGGAGCTGGCGGCGGCCGGACTGCGGCTGACCCACTGGTGGACCGACCCCGAGGGCCGGTTCGGGCTCTCACTGTCCGCCCCGGCGTGAGCCCGCCCGGGCGCAACGGGCCGAAGCCGCCCGGCCGCAGCGGCGACAGCAGCGGGGGCCCTCAATTTGCTTGTTCACCTTACGAATTCTCAGAGCAAAAATTGAGGCTCCCCGTCTACAAGCCTTGAACGAACAGGGGTTACGATCTCGGCTACCGAGCTCAGCGTTGAGTACCAGGAGTCAAGATCGTGAGCGTCACCCAGAAGCCCTCCGGGGCGACCGAGGCCACCGCGCCCGGCCGCCTCGGCTTCGTTGTCTTCATCACCGCGGCCGCAGCCCTCGGCGGCTTCCTCTTCGGCTACGACAGCTCCGTGATCAACGGCGCGGTCTCCGGCATCCAGGGGAAGTTCGGGGTCGGCAGCGGCGAGACCGGCCTGATCGTGTCCTCCGCACTGCTGGGCTCCGCGGTCGGCGCCGCGCTGGCCGGCCGGTTCGCCGACCGCTACGGCCGCATCAAGGTCATGAAGGCCGGCGCGCTGCTGTTCGCGGTCAGCGCCGTCGGCTCGATGGTGCCGTTCTCGCCCTGGGACCTCGCCCTGTGGCGCGTCCTCGGCGGCGCGGCCATCGGCATCGCCTCGGTGATCGCCCCGACCTACATCGCCGAGGTCGCGCCGACCAAGTACCGCGGTCGGCTGGCCTCCTTCCAGCAGGCCGCGATCGTGCTCGGCATCGCGATATCCCAGCTGGTCAACTGGGTGCTGGCGGACGCCGCCGGCGGTGACACCCGCGGCCGGCTGCTCGGCCTGGAGGCCTGGCAGTGGATGCTCGGCGTCTGCGTCGTCCCCGCCGTGGTCTACTTCGTGCTGGCCTCGGTGATCCCCGAGTCCCCGCGCTACCTGATCCAGGCCGAGCGCCTGGACGACGCCCGCAAGGTGCTGGCCGAGGTCGAGGGCGAGGGCGTGGACGCCGACGCCCGGATCGCCGAGGTGCAGTCGCTGATCGCCTCCGACCACCGCCCCCGCTTCCGCGACCTGCTCGGCGGCCGCTTCGGCCTGCTCCCGATCGTCTGGGTCGGCATCGGCCTGTCGGTCTTCCAGCAGCTGGTCGGCATCAACGTGATCTTCTACTACTCGTCGATCCTGTGGCAGTCCGTCGGCATCGACCAGAGCAACTCGCTGCTGATCAGCTTCATCGGCTCGGTCATCAACATCCTCGGCACCGTGATCGCGATCCTGCTGGTCGACCGGATCGGCCGCAAGCCGCTCGCCCTGATCGGCTCGGCCGGCATGGCCATCACCCTGGCCGCGGCCGGCTGGGCGTTCTCCTCCGCCACCGGCTCCGGCGACAACGTCTCGCTGCCCGACCTCCAGGGCACCGTCGCGCTGATCTCCGCCAACGCCTTCGTGCTGTTCTTCGCGATGTCCTGGGGCGTGGTCGTCTGGGTGATGCTCGGCGAGATGTTCCCGAACCGGATCCGCGCCGCCGCGCTGTCCGTCGCCGCCTCCGCGCAGTGGATCGCCAACTGGGTGATCACCGTCTCGTTCCCGTCGCTGTCGCGCTGGAACCTCTCCGCGACCTACCTGGTGTACGCGGCCTTCGCGGCCCTGTCGCTGGTCTTCGTGGCGAAGTTCATGAAGGAGACCAAGGGCGTCCGGCTGGAGGACATGGGCTGACCTGCCCCGCAGCAACCGGTCGTACAGTCTGACCTTCGGCCCCCGCACCCTAGCGCGCTCAGCGCGGGTGCGGGGGCCGAATCGTTCACTCCCTGCGCCGGGCCGGACACCTCCGGTACTCCTGGGCGGCAGGAGGGATGTGTCCTTGATCTTCAACCGGCTCCGTACCCGCAGAACCGCCACCGCCCCGAGCGGCGGCTGTCCGTACGCCCACACCCACACCGCGACGGCCTTCGCGCCACCCGTCGCGCCGTTCGCCGCCGAACCCGTCGCGCCACCCGTCGGCCGACTCACCGGTCAATTCGCCACGCCGCCCGCACCCCCGGGGCCGCAGTCTCAACTGCCGCCCGCGCCAGCGCCGTTCACCGATCCCGAGCAGGCCGCCGACTTCATCCGGCAGTTCCACCGCGAGCAGCCCGCGGCCGGCGCCCCGGAGCCCCGGCTGCGGGCCGTGCGGGAGGAGATCGACCGCACCGGCGGCTACCGGCACACCCCCGCCGAACTCGCCTACGGCGCCAAGCTCGCCTGGCGCAACGCCGCCCGCTGCATCGGCCGGCTGTACTGGCGCAGCCTGGTCGTTCGCGACCTGCGCCACCTGTCCGCCGCCGACGACATCGCCGCCGAGTGCTTCGAGCACCTGCGCCTGGCGGGCAACGGCGGCCGGATCCGCCCGGTGGTCTCGGTGTTCGCCCCCGACCGCCCGGGCCGCCCGGCCGCGCGGATCCTCAACCAGCAGCTGGTCCGCTACGCCGGGCACCGGGTCGACGACGGCCCGCGGGGCGCCACCGTGGTCGGCGACCCGGCGGGCGCAGCGCTCACCGCCCGGGCCCGCGACCTCGGCTGGAAGTGCGCCGAGGACCGCTTCGAGGCGCTCCCGCTGCTGATCCAGGAACGGCCGGGTGAACGGCCCCGCTGGTACGAACTCCCCGACGACACCACCCTGGAGGTGCCGCTGAGCCACCCCGAGCACCCCTGGTTCGCCGACCTCGGACTGCGCTGGTACGCGGTGCCCGCGATCAGCGACATGACGCTGGAGATCGGCGGCGTCCGCTACCCCACCGCGCCGTTCAACGGCTGGTACATGGGCACCGAGATCGGCGCCCGCAACCTCGCCGACGCCGACCGCTACGACATGCTGGGCACCGTCGCCGACCGGCTGGGCCTGGACACCTCCAATGACCGCACGCTCTGGCGCGACCGCGCTCTGGTCGAGCTCAACCTGGCGGTGCTGCACTCCTTCCAGGAGGCCGGGGTGACGATCGCCGACCACCACACCGAGTCGGAGCGCTTCCTCAAGCACGTCGCCCAGGAGCAGCGGCTCGGCCGTCCGACCCCGGCGGACTGGAGCTGGATCGTGCCCCCGGTCTCCGGTGGGCTGACGCCGGTCTACCACCGGTACTACGACCCGGTGGACCCGGAGCAGCGGCCGGCCTTCCTGGCCCGCGAACCCTGGTAGCCCCGGGCCCCGGCGCACCTGGTCCCGCGCGCACCCGGTCCCGCAGACCCGGCCCACGCGCGCGCCCGGTCCGGTCCCGCGCGCCCGCTGCCGCGTGTCAGGAGCGCACGGCGAGGCGCTCGAAGCGCAGGGCGAGCCCGTCCAGCAGCGCCTCCAGGCCGGTCTCGAAGGCGCTCTCGTCGACGGTCCCCCGGTGCCCGGCGAGCCGGTGCGCCTCGCCGAGGTGGGGGTAGTCGGCCGCGTCGTAGACCTCGGCGTCCGCCGGGAAGCCGGCCGCGAAGGAGGCCAGCGCGGAGCCGGTGACGAAGTAGCGCATCAGCGCGCCGATCCGGGTCGCCTGGCCGCGCGGCCATCCGGACTCGACCAGGTGTCCGAAGACGGCGTCGGCCAGGCGCAGCGCGTTGGGCCGGCGCCCCGGGCCCTGGGCCAGCACCGGGACGATGTTGGGATGGGCGGCCAGCGCGGCACGGTAGGAGCGCGCCCAGTCGCGCAGCGCCTGCGGCCAGGGCATGCCCGGGGCGCTGAACATCGACAGGTCGACTTCCCCGATGACGCTGTCCACCACCGCGTCCAGGAGTTCGTCCTTGGTGGCGAAGTGGTTGTAGAGCGACGGCCCGCTGACCGACAGCTCGGCGGCGAGGCGGCGGGTGGAGAGGACCTCAAGCCCCTCGCCGTCGATCAGCCGCAGAGCAGCGGCGACGATGCGGTCGCGGCTGAGCAGCGGGGTGCGCGGGCGGGCCATCGGGTGGTACCTCCGGTCGGGTGGGTGGGGACCGATTCTGACAGGTGCCCCTTCCCAGTACGGCGGGTCGGAGCTACAGTCCCCTCGTAAAACTTGCAGCGCTAGTTTACCGAGGTGGGCACCGTCGTGAACCTGGAGTTGTCCGAGGAGCAGGCCGCCGTCCGGGACCTCGCCGCCTCCTTCACCGACCGCGAGATCGCTCCGTACGCCGCCGAGTGGGACCGCGCCGAACAGGTGGACCGCGCGATCATCGGCAAGCTCGGCAAGGTCGGCTTCCTCGGCCTGACCATCCCCGAGGAGTACGGCGGCAGCGGCGGCGACCACCTCGCGTACTGCCTGGTGCTGGAGGAACTCGGGCGCGGGGACTCCGCCGTGCGCGGCATCGTCTCGGTCTCGCTCGGGCTGGTCGGCAAGTCGGTCAACGGCTTCGGGACCGAGGAGCAGAAGCGGCACTGGCTGCCCCGGCTCACCTCCGGCGAGGCACTCGCCTGCTTCGCGCTCACCGAACCCGGCACCGGCTCGGACGCCGCCAACCTCACCGCCCGGGCCGTCCGGGACGGCGACGACTGGCTGATCAGCGGCACCAAGACCTTCATCACCAACGGCACCTGGGCCGACGTCGCCCTGGTCTTCGCCCGCACCGGCGGCGACCGGCCCGAACAGCAGGGCCACCGGGGCATCACCGCCTTCCTCGTCCCCACCGACCTGCCCGGCTTCGGCCGCACCGAGATCCACGGGAAGCTCGGCCTGCGCGGCCAGGCCACCGCCGAACTCACCCTGGACGCCGTCCGGGTGCCCGACAGCGCCCGGCTCGGCGAGCTCGGCAAGGGCTTCACGGTGGCGATGGCGGCCCTGGCCAAGGGGCGGATGTCGGTCGCGGCCGGCTGCGTCGGCATCGCCCGGGCCTGCCTGGAGGCCGCCGTCCGCTACGCGGGCGAACGCGAGCAGTTCGGCAAGCCGATCGCCTCGCGCCAGCTCGTCCAGGAACTGCTGGCCGGCATCGCGGTGGACGTCGAGGCGGCCCGGCTGCTCACCTGGAAGGTCGCCGACCACATCGAACGCGGCCTCCCGTTCGCCACCGAGTCCTCCGTCGCCAAGCTCTACGCGAGCGAGGCCGCCGTCCGGGCCGCCAACAACGCGCTCCAGGTCTTCGGCGGCTACGGCTTCATCGACGAGTACCCCGTCGGCAAGTACCTGCGCGACGCCCGGGTGATGACCCTCTACGAGGGCACCAGCCAGATCCACCAACTGCTCATCGGGCGTGCCCTGACCGGCGTCAACGCCTTCTGACCCACCCCCCTTCGACAAGGAGCACGACGTGCGTCCCGTCTACTTCGCCGCAGCCCGCCGCACACCCATCGGCCGACTGCGCGGAGCGCTCGCCACGGTCCGGCCGGACGACCTCTCGGCCACCGTGCTGCGCGCCCTGCTCGCCGACGTACCCGCCCTCGACCCGGCCCGGATCGACGACGTCTACTGGGGCGCCGCCAACCAGGCCGGCGAGGACAACCGCAACGCCGCCCGGATGGCCGTCCTGCTGGCCGGCCTGCCGGAGACCGTCCCCGGCGCCACCGTCAACCGGCTCTGCGCCTCCGGCCTGGAGGCCGTCACCCTCGCCGCCCGGGCCATCGGCTCCGGCGAGGCCGAGGTGGTGCTGGCCGGCGGCTGCGAGTCGATGACCCGCGCGCCCTTCGTCCTGCCCCGCCCCGACGAGGCGCTGCCGCACCGGATCGAGACCCACGACACCCGGCTCGGCTGGCGGCTCACCAACCCCCGGATGGCCGAACTGCACGGCGTGCTCAGCATGGGCGAGACCGCCGAGGAGGTGGCGGGCCGGTACGGCATCGGGCGCGAGCGCCAGGACGCCTTCGCGCTGCGCAGCCACCAGCGGGCCGCCGCCGCCCGCAAGGACGGGCACTTCGATGCCGAACTGGTGCCGGTCGAGCGGCCGGACGGGGTGACGGTGAGCCAGGACGAGGGCATCCGCGAGGACACCAGCCTGGAGAAGCTCGCCCGGCTCAAGCCCGCCTTCCGCCCGGACGGCACCGTCACGGCCGGGAACGCCTCGCCGATGAACGACGGCGCGGCCGGCCTCGTCCTGGTCAGCGAGGAGGCGCTGCGCGACCTCGGACTCCAGCCGCTCGGCCGCTACGTGGCCGGGGCCTCGGCCGGGGTGCACCCGGACGTCATGGGCATCGGCCCGGTGCCGGCCACCGCCAAGGTGCTCGGCCGGGCCGGCTGGGACCTCGCCGACCTGGACACCGCCGAGCTCAACGAGGCCTTCGCCGCCCAGGCGCTGGCCTCCGCCGACGGCATCGGGTTCAGCCCGGAGCGGGCCGACGAGGTGGTCAACCCGAGCGGCGGGGCGATCGCCCTCGGCCACCCGCTGGGCGGCTCGGGCGCCCGCATCCTCACCACCCTGCTGCACCGCATGCGCCGCACCGGCGCCCGGCGCGGCCTGGCCACGATGTGCGTGGGCGTGGGGCAGGGTACGGCCGTGCTGGTCGAGAACGGCTGACGTCCGGGTCGGTTGACGTCCGGAGCAGCTGGCGCCCGGAGCGATTGACGTCCGGAACGGCTGCGGCCGAGGACGTCCGAGGGAGTTTCCACATGAGCGGAGGAACTGACATGGCTCGATTCACGGGCAAGGTCGCCGTGGTGACCGGCGCGGCGCAGGGCATCGGGGCGGCCACCGCCCGCCGGCTGGCGGAGGAGGGCGCCACGGTCGCGGTGGTCGACCTGACGGCCGAACGGGCGGCCGGGACGGTCGCCGAGATCACCGCCAAGGGCGGCACCGCCCGGGCCTACGGCTGCGACGTGGCCGACTACGACGCCGTCGAGGAGGTGTTCGCGCGGATCGCGGAGGACCTCGGCGGGCTGCACGTCCTGGTGAACAACGCCGGGATCACCCGGGACAACCTGTTCTTCAAGATGCCCAAGGCCGACTGGGACGCCGTCCTGACCGTCAACCTGACCAGCGCGTACAACTGCAGCCACGTGGCGCAGAAGTACATGGTGGCGCAGAAGTACGGGAAGATCGTCTCGCTCAGCTCGCGCTCCGCGCTGGGCAACCGGGGTCAGGCCAACTACGCGGCCGCCAAGGCCGGCATCCAGGGGCTCACCGCGACCCTGGCGATCGAGCTCGGGCCGTTCAACATCAACGTCAACGCCGTCGCCCCCGGCTACATCGCCACCGCGATGACGGCGGCCACCGCCGAGCGGGTCGGCGCCACCGCCGAGGACCACCAGGCCGAGGTGTCCGCCCGCACGCCGCTGCGCCGGGTCGGGCAGCCGGAGGAGGTCGCCTCGGTGGTGGCCTTCCTGGCGAGCGAGGAGGCCTCGTACGTCAGCGGGCAGACGCTGTACGTCAACGGCGGCGCCCGGTAGTCGCCCCGACTGTGACGACTTCGATTGAAGTACGGGGGTGCTGGGTAGATACGGTTAATATTCATTGAATATTACTGACGTGTCATCATATGGCCGTCCCAGGTGCGCGGTTACTTTTCCCTGGGACGGCCTTTACCTTTTCGCGTGGCCGATCATGACCATGCACCTGGTCAGCCGACCCCACCAAATGACTATGGCATGATCATGCGGCTCTCGATGGGATGTCCGAAACCGACCCGACCACCTCAGGTCGGGCCCTCTGCGTCCCAAGGAGTCCCATGGGCAGCCCCGCCACCCTCCGCCGTGCCCTGGCTCTGCTCGCCGTGGGGGCCACCGCCCTCACCGCCGGCACCGTTGCCGTTCCGGCCGTCGGCGCCGCGACCGCCGCCCCCGCGCACGACCTCTCGGGCGTCCACGTCCGCCCGGCCTCCTTCGGCCACCACCTCGCCACCACCCGCCCGGCGCCGCTGAGCACCACCCAGTGCGTCAGCCAGATCGGCATCCACTGCTACTCGCCGGTCCAGTACCAGGCCGCCTACAACCTGGGCCCGCTCTACCAGGAGGGCGTCACCGGCAAGGGCCGGACGATCGTCATCGTCGACTCCTTCGGCTCGCCGACCATCCAGCACGACCTGGAGGTCTTCGACAAGCAGTGGGGCATCAAGGACACCCAGGTCGAGGTGCGGAAGTGGGGCAACGTCCCCGCCTTCGACCCGAAGAACCCCGACCACACCGGCTGGGCCGGCGAGACCACCCTGGACGTCGAGTACGCCCACGCGATCGCCCCCGACGCGCACATCGTCCTGGTCGAGACCGGCGTCGCCGAGACCGAGGGCACCACCGGCCTGCCCGAGATGATGGACGCCGAGAAGGACCTCATCAAGAAGGGCGTCGGCGACGTCATCTCGCAGAGCTTCGGTGCCACCGAGAACACCTTCCCGGGCTACGACAAGGGCGACTTCAAGTCGCTGACCGACCTGCGCTACGCCTTCAAGGCCGCCGCCGACCGCAACGTCACCGTGCTCGCCGCCTCCGGCGACAACGGCGCGACCGACTCGCAGACCAACGGCACCGACCTGTACCCGTTCAAGGTCAACTCCTGGCCGTCCTCGGACCCGCTGGTCACCTCCATCGGCGGCACCCAGCTGACCCTGGACGACAGCGGCAAGCGCACCGCGGCCGACAAGGTGTGGCACGACAAGTCCGGCGCCGGCGGCGGCGGCGTGTCCGGCATCTTCCAGCGCCCGTGGTACCAGGCCGGCGTCGCGAACGTCACTGGTGCGCACCGCGGCACCCCGGACATCAGCATGAGCGCGGCCGTCGACGGTGCCGCCTGGACCTACGAGTCCTACGACCCGACCGCGGTCGGCTGGCACCTCACCGGCGGCACCAGCGAGGCCACCCCGCTGTTCTCGGGCATCGTCGCGCTCGCCGACCAGCTCGCCGGCCACCGCCTCGGCCAGATCAACCCGAGCCTGTACGGCCTGAGCCTGCTGCCGAGCAAGTGGAGCGGCATCGTCGACGTCAAGGACGGCGACAACGGGTGGGGCGGCGTCACCGGCTACAACGCCACCGAGGGCTACGACCTCTCGAGCGGCCTGGGCACCATCGACGGCGCCAAGTTCGTCCACGCGCTCGCGGGCGACCTGCTGGGCAACGACGACAGCCAGGGCGACGAGCAGTAAGCAGCCGGTCGGGTGGGCGCTCGTGGCCGTGCTCGGGTGGCGGCTGACGAGTGAGCCGACACGTGACAGCTGACAGATAACAGCGAACGGATGACAGATTTCAACATCTGTCATCCGTTCGCTGTTATCTGTTCGCCGTTCGCTGCTCTCCGACGGAGCCGGGAGCCGGGAGCCGGGAGCCGGGAGCCGGGAGCCGGGAGCCGGGAGCCGGGAGCCGGGAGCCGGGAGCCGGGAGCCGGGAGCCGGGAGCCGCCCGGCTCAGGCCTGGTCGGCGCCCGCCGGGGCCGCCGCCAGCTGCGCCAGGTAGCGCTCGGCGGCCCGGAGCTTGCGGTTGTCCCGGCCCGGGAGGAAGGCCCGCAGCTCGATGATCTCCGGGGCGATACGGATGGCCTCAGCCCGGTCCGTGATCGAACGCCAGCAGGCCTCGGCGTTGGTGGCCGCCCGCTGGGCCTCCGGGTCCTCCGCCCCTTGCGAGCGCAGCAGCGTCAGCGCCACCTCGCGGTAGATGCTGGCCGCCTCGGCGGTCCGGCCTGCCAGCCGGCAGACGTGGGCGCGCACCTGACGAACCTGGAGCACCGGCTCGGAGACCGCCCCGTGCTCGGCGATCGCCTCCAGCTCCAGGGCGAAGGCGAGGTCGGTGGCGCCGGCGTGGTCCCCGGCGTCGGCGCTGCGGACGATCCGTCCGATGACCTCGCGGTAGTCCTCGCGCGGCGCGCTGGCAGCCGGGGCGCCCGCCTGTCGGTCGGCGGGTGCCTGGGCCTGAGCGGGTGCCTCGGGCCGAGCCGGCTGAGCGGGCTGAGCGTCGACCGGAACCTCATCAGCCGGAGCCTCGTCCTGGGGCACCTCGACCTGCGGCTCCTCCGCGACGGACACCTCCGCCACCTCCGCGACGGGCACCTCATCGGCCGGGACCTCGTCTGCCGGGACAGCGTCGTCCGGCACCTCACCGGTCGGCACCTCGTCCTGCGGCTCCACGGCCGTCGGCAGTGCCTCGGCCGGGACGGCGTCCCAGGGCTCCTCGGTGAACTCCCCGGCCGCCACAGCCAGGTCACCGGCCTCAGCCGCCTCCGGAACGGCGTCCACGGGCTCCGGCCGGGCCTTGCGCAGGGTGACACCCGTCGACGGCACGGCCGCCTCCGCCAGCACCACGGCACCGGCACCGGCGGCCTTGTGCAGGCTGACGCTCGACGGTGCCTCGGCAGGCTGCTCGCCCGCCTTCCGCAGGCTGACCGGGCGGGCCGGCCGCGGCGGCGTGGGCGGCACGCCGGGCTTGACCAGGTTCACCGGTCCGCCGACGGGCGTGACCGGCACCGGGGCGTCGACCGGGGTTTCGGCCACCGGGGCCCCGGCTGACGGGACTTCGGCCACCGGGGCCCGCTCGACCACGGCGTCCCGGGGCTCCGCCTGGCGCGGCAGCGGCGGTGCGACGGGCAGCGCCGGCTCGGCCGGCCCCGCGTCCATGACCGGATGCGGGTCCGGCACCGGCAGCACGACGTCGGCGGCCGGGGCCTCGCCCCGCCGGGCGGTGTTGCGGAAGACCGGGCGGTCCGGGGTGTGGGTGGCCAGGATGACCACGTCCGGCCGCAGCACCGAGTACACCTGCTGGCGCAGCTGTTCGGGAGCGAGCACCTCGCCCGCGCCCGGGCGTCCGCCGTGCAGGGCCTCGATCAGGGCGCGGGTGAAGGTGCCGATCTGCTCCGGGTCCGGGCTGACGACGGCCCACAGCGGGAGGCCCTCGCTGAGCGGAGAGATGGTGCCCTGGAGGTACGGCCAGGCGTTCTGGTCGGCGCTCAGGTCAGCGATGACCAGGGTCTGCCACTCGGCCGGACGGTGGCTCAGTTCGGCGGCGAGGGCCTGCCAGGGCAGACCGTCCTGCCTGGAGTCGCGCAGGGTGAGCTGCAGCTGCCCGCCGCGCTTGTCGGCGACGACGTGCCCGCCCAGGTGGACCAGCAGCGGCCCGGGGTGCCGGGAGGCGGCGCGCAGGTGGGCGAGCACGGTGTGCGGGTCGCTGGCGCCGGGGAGGTGGACGGCGTCCACCGCGTCCGCGGCGAGCAGCACCTGCGGCGAGACGGCGGCGAGCATCGCCGACAGCACCGGCGCCTGGGTGGGGCCGCCCCGGCCCCAGGTGCGGCGGCCGGCGTTGCCGTAGCCGCCCTCGATCACCAGGATCCGGCCGCGCGGCGAGGCGCCCAGCCCGCCCGGAGCGGCCGGGGCCGCGGCCGTACCGGGGGCCGGCGGCTGCTGCGGCGCCGCCTGGGCGGGGGCGCCGGCGGCGGGCAGGCCGGTGAGGGTCCAGCCGGTGGGCGCGACCGGCGGGGCCGGCGGCACGGCCGGGGGCACCGGCGGCTCGTACAGCGCGGCGGGCCCGGGCGGGTGCTCCTCCGCGGGCCGGTGGACGGGCGGCGGTACGGCGTCCCAGGGGCCCGAGTCCGCGGCCGGCTCGGGACCTCCGGAAACAGCTGTCGTCTCCGCCATCTTCTGGTCACCGCCCCGCCCCGCCGCTGCCGCGGCGTCTGATGCCCTTGCTCTCGTGGTGCCTGCCACCACGTCCCGTGCGCGCCACCCTACGAGATCCCGGCACACCCGAGCCAGGCCGGGTGCCGATCGACGCGCCGCACCCCCCGCACCGGTGGCTATCGTGCCGTCATGACCGGTTCCGGCCCGCCCCTGCTGTTCCTCGACGTCGACGGCCCGCTGATCCCCTTCGGCGCCCCGCCCCCGGGCGGCTACCCCACCTACCCCGGCCCCGGCGCGGGGCCGGACGGCAATCCGCTGGCGGCCCGGGTGGACCCGGGCCTGGGCCGGCGGCTGCTCGCCCTGCCCTGCGAACTGGTCTGGGCCACCACCTGGTTGACGGACGCCAACGATTGCCTCTCACCCCGGCTGGGCCTGCCCCGACTGCCGTACCTGGACCGGCCGGCGGCGGACGAAGCGGATGAACCGGGCAACGGCATCGGAAGAGGAGCCCAACTGCACTGGAAGACCAGCGCCTTGGTCGACTGGGCCGCCGGCCGTCCGTTCGCCTGGGTGGACGACGAGATCACCGGGGCCGACCGCCGCTGGATCGAGGCCCACTCCCCCGCCCCCACCCTGCTCCTCCGCGTCGACCACCAAGTCGGCCTCGCTGAAGCCGACTTCAGCACGCTCGACGCCTGGCTGCGCAGCGCCTGACCACACTCCCGCGCCCTGGTGTACGACGCCCCGGGAATGACGACCACCCGGTCACCCCTACCGGATCGGACGGATCAACGGATCAGGGGTGACCGGGCGGGCGGCGGGCCGGTTCAGGACCCGGCGAGCAGGTCGCGCAGCAGGGCGACGGTGTCGGCGTCCAGGTCCCGGCCGGTGCGGCGGCTCAGTGCGTCGAGGCGGTTGACGGCGCGCAGCAGCTGGTCCCGCGCGCCCGCCGAGGCGTAGGCGTAGAAGAGGTCCCGGTGCAGGAGTTCGACGTCCGGGGCGACGGCCAGGCCGCGGAAGACGGCGGCCTCCGCGCTGCGGTGGTCGCCGTACTGGAGGCGGCGGGCGGCCAGTTCGTGGGCGGTGTCGACGATCGCGGCGATCATGTCCTGGCGCTCCGCCTCGGCCCAGCCGAAGGACGCGGGCGGGGCCTCGGCGAACGGGGCGCCGCGGACCAGGGCCAGGGCGTGGGCGAGGGCGGCGTCCGCGGTGGCACTGGTGCTGCGCATGCCGCGTCGGTAGAGGCTGCGGAACTCGTCCCAGTCGCAGGTGACGGTCGGGGCGAAGGTGTAGCCGTCGGTGGTGTCGGTGGGCAGGTAGGCGCGACCGTCGGGCGTGGTGCCGAACCAGGCCGCCAGGTCGGCGAGTTTGGCCGGGAGCGGGCTCTTGGCATCGGACGCGGTGGGGTGCGGGTCGAGGTGGGCGGCGCCCGGGTGGAGGTCGTGGTCGAGCGCGTGGTGGTCGGCACCGGGCCGCAGCGCGAGGTAGACGGCGAGTTCGGTGAGCCGGGGCAGCGCGCCGGGTTCGACGGCGCCCGGGGTGCCGGCCACGTCGACCGGGCCGAGCAGCCGGATCCGGGGGGCGTTGCGCGGGGTGTGGGCCTCCGGGGAGCGGAGGATGGCGAGCAGGTCGTCGCAGTCGCTGCGGCCGGCGGTGGCCCGGGCGACCGGCGCGGTGGCGGCCGGGCCGGGCTCGACCGTCGCCTCCTGATCAGCACCGGAGGAGCCGAAGGAGCCGGACGAACCGGAGGAGCCGGACGGGCCGGGGGCGGCCTCCGGACGGGTCGGCACGCGCGGATCGGTGCCGGTGGGCGCGGGCGCGCTCTGGTGCGTCGGCGCGGGCTCGACCCGCGCCGCGGGAACCGCCGACACCATCGGCACCACCGGCACCGCGGGAGCTGCGGACATCTGCGGGGCCACCGGCTGCACGGGCTGGACGGGAAGCAGCGCGGCCGATGCCTCCGCCGGGGCCGCCTCGCCACCCCCGACCGCCTCCGCGGCGTCCTCCGCGGCGTCCTCCGCCGGCTCCGGCTCGGCCGACTCGGCAGGTGCGCCCGGCAGCCGAAGGTCCCGGGTGGCCTCGTCGGCGGGCTGCTCCGTCCCGGTGGCCGCCTGCCGCCCCTGTCCGTTGACGGCGGACCGCGTCGACCCGGCCGGCACCGGAGCCGGCAGGGACGCGGGACCGGGAACAGGCACAGCAGGCGCGGGACCGGGCACGGGCGCGGGCGCCACCGGGTCAGTGCCCGCGAACGGGCTGGCGCCGGTCCCGATCACCCGGGCCGGCAGCCGGGGCCCGGCAGCCGCCCCGGTCCCCTCCTCGGCCGTCCCGCCCGGGGCGCCGACGGCGGCCAGCACCGGTACGGCGTAGGGCAGTTCGGTGGTGTCAGGGTCCTCGTCCGGGTCGAGTCCGGGACCGTCCAGGGTCCAGGCGGGCGCCGGGTGCTGAGTGGTGTCGTCGGCGGCCCGGAGCAGTTCGGCGACCTGGTCGTACTGGTGGTCGTCCAGTCGCTGGAGCTCGACGGTCAGATGCAGGCCGGGGACGGCGGCCTGGCCGGTGGTGGGCAGGGTCCAGCGGGCCACCGGTCCGGTGCCGCGCTCCGGGGCGCGGGTGATCACGGCGACGCAGGTGCGCGGCCGGGCGTCCAGCAGGCGGCCGAGCTCGGCGGGGGTGTCGCCGCCGGGCTGCTGGGCGCAGAGGACGATCTCGGGCACCCAGGACTCGTCCGCCTGGCCCCGGCTGCGGGCCTCGCGCGGACTGGCGGCCTCGGCCGCGACCAGGGTGGCCCGGGCCTTGGCGGTGCGCGGGCCGAGGGCGGCGAGCGCCGCCTCCAGGGTCGGGTGGCGGTGGACCCGCTCGGCGGCCGGTCCGCTGATCGGCACCTCCTCAGCGAGGTCCACCAGGTGCAGGTGAAGCCGGTCGGCCAGCGGGCTGTGGGCGAGTTCGATGGCGAGGGTGCGCAGCACGGCGCGGGCGTCGTCGGGGTGCCCGGACAGGTGGAGCAGCCGGACGGCCTCCAGGTCGGCGAGCACCACCGAGCCGTCCGGCGAGGTGCCGAGGGTGACCAGCGCGGGGTAGGGCGCGGCGGTCTTGCGGGCCTGGGCAGGGCTCAGCAGGTCGCCGGACTCCTCGCTGCACCACCAGACGTTGGCGGCGTGCGCGGCGCGGAACGGGGCGATCGGGGTGGCCGGGCCGGAGAGGTGCAGCTCGATGGTGTGGTCGGGGGTGATCCGGGCCGCGACGATCGCGGGCAGCCGCTTGCCACCGCGCAGGGTGTTGCGGGCCAGGGTGCGCAGGGCGCGGTCCAGCAGTTCCAGGCCGGCCCGGTCCTGGCGGACCATCAGCTCGTTCTCGAAGGCGGCGGCCTCGGCGTCGGGCATCGCGATCCGGTGCCCGGGGCGGCGGCCGCGCAGCTGGGTGCCGCGCTTGTAGGCGACGGTGCCGACCATGACGGCGGCGAGCAGTACGCCCACGGTGGAGGCGGCGAGGGCGACGCTGTAGTCGTCGCTGGGCGCCGGGTCGGCGTGTGCGGCGGGGGCGGGCGCCGGGGTGTGGGCGGGGGTGTGGTTCGGCGCCGGGGCCTGGGTGGCCGGGGTCTGCTCGGGCGTGGTGGCCGGAGCGGGTGTCGCGGCCGGAGCGGGCGCGGGCGCCTGCTCGGGCGTGGTGGCCGGTGCGGGAGTGGCCGAAGGTGCGGGCGCGGGCGTCTGGTCGGCCGGTGCGGCCGTACCGGGCACGGTGAGCAGCATTCCCGGCTCCAACACGTCCGGATCGGTCAGCCGCTCCCCGTCCGGCGCCTGCACGCCCTTGTTGGCATCGAACAGCTTCGGCCAGGCCTCGGCGTCCCCCAGCTCCCGCTGGGCGATCGCGGACAGGCTGTCCCCGGACTGGACGGTCACCGTCTTCGGGCCGCCCGCCGTCGGCTCCGTCCCGGCCTGCGGCACCTGCGCCGGAGCCGGGGTCTGCGCCTGGCCGGGCGCCGGGGCAGGGGCAGGGGCAGGGGCGGGCGCCTGTGCGGGGGCCCGGGCGCCGTCCGGCTTGGCGTCGGCCGGCATCAGCAGTTCCCAGCCGGGCTGGATCGGCCGCTCCGCGTCGAAGCGGACGCCGGAATCGTCCATCGCCCGGCCCTCGTTGAGCTTGGCGATCTCCACCCAGCGTTCCCCGGAGCCCAGTTGGCGCTCCGCGATGGACCACAGGCTGTCCGCCGGCCGACTGTCCCGCACCGTGTAGGTGGGGTGCTGGTCCGCCGCCGGGGCGAGGGCGGGTGCGGGCTGGGCTGCGGGCAGCGCGGCCCGCTGCACCCCGGGGGTCAACTGCGCCTGGGCGGCGGGGGCGTGGGCCAGTTCGGGCACCGCCGCGAAGGCCGAGCCGGCCACCGGCAGCAGCGCGAGCACCGAACCGACCAGCCCGGCGGCGAGCCGCTGGCTCCAGCCGAAGGCCGGGATCCGGCGGGCGATCCGGCCGCGCAGCTGGGCGGGAACCTCCAGCAGGACGGAGAGCGCGAAGCACGCCCAGGCCAGCCAGCCGACCACCACCAGCAGCCAGAGGAACAGTCGGCCGTCGTCCGGGCTGGTGAGCGCCTCGCCCACCCCGCCGGTGGCCACCTCGCCCATCGAGGCGACCGCCTGGGTGCCGTACAGCAGCAGGGCGGGGACGCCGATCAGCAGGGCCAGCAGGGTGACCAGCGCGGCGAGCGCGGTGACCAGCGCGCCGCTGCGGCCGCGTCCGGCCCGGCGCCCGCGGGCGTGCCCCCTCACGGTTCGCATCCCGTCCTTCTCGGTTCCGCCCGGGCCGGTGCCGGGCCCGCCGGTACGGGCCTGGGCGGTACGGGCCTTGTCCTTGGCACGTGGCGCGGCCATCAGTCGGTCTCCGCTTTCTCGACTCCGTGGACGAGGGTCGCACTGCCCCTGCCCGTTACCTTCCGCTCCCCGAGGGCGCCCAGCAGCACCGGCCGGTAGTCGGCCTGCACGGTGACGGTGACGACCTCGTCCTCGCTGGAGAACGTGACGTCGCCGCCCCGCAGATCGCAGGTGCGAAGATAGGCGTCGACGGCCTGCTGGACGTAGGCCCGCTGGACCTTGAAGCCCTTCCCCTGGAGCACCGCCGCCTGGTCGAGCTGCTGTCCGCCGACCCGCGCGGCCTCCTGGGCGCAGGCGTCGGTGCGTTCGGCGACCCGCAGTCGGCCGCCCGCGTCGATCACCAGCGCGATGACGAGCACCAGGTAGGCCGCGCAGATCGCCACAAAGAGGGCGACCGCGCCCCGGTCGGACCGCCGCCCGGCCGGGCGGGGACCACGACCCCGCAGTCGACTCAACACGCGCACCTCCTCCCCCCGATCCGCACGATGCCTCCCCACCGGCTCCCCACCGGGCGCCCTTCGGTGCCGTTGTGTCATCCCCCGAGCGCTCTCCGCTTGCGTCTCCCCCGCACGGGCCGTCCCCAATCCCCCTGCCGCGCCCGTTGCGGGCCGCGCGCCGCCGGTCGCCGCCGTCATGTGCCGCGGTAGCGGTCCAACACGGAGGTGAACTCCCCCCGGAGCTGCTTCGTCACCGGCACACCGGACGGTCCGCCGACCAGGTCGGCGAGTTCGACCTCGCAGTACACGGTGACTCTGATGGTCCGCACCTGGCCGTCCGTCAGGTCCAACACGCCCCGCTCGACGTCCACGCGCGAGGTGCGGCAGGCCACGCCCTGCTGGCCCAGCGCCGCGAGGGCGGACTCCTTGGCCGCCTTGTCCCCCTCGGCGTCGCTGCGCTGCAGCGAGCCGGTCCGGGCCCCGGTGCGGGCCGCGGCCTCCACGGTGCCGGCCGCGGTCTGCACCCGTCCGGCGGCGATCGCCAGCAGGACCAGCCCGACCACACCCGGGACGACGATCGCCGCTTCGATCGCGATCCCGCCCCGGTCCGGCCGACGCAGCAACCGCCACCACCGCGCCCGCCGTCCCGACCGCTCGCCCAGCCGCTCATCCGTCCGCCGTCCCGACCGCTCGCCCAGCCGCTCATCCGTCCGCCGTCCCGGCCCCCGGCCCGACCGCCGTCCCGACCCCGACCGCGCGGCGTCGCGGGGCCGTCCCCGGCCCGCGTCGCCGGCATCCGCGCGCCTCACGGCGTCACCACCGGCGGGACGAAGCGCTCGCGCGGCGCCTCGGCGAACTGGCGGAGGCTGGGGCCGGTGAGCCCCGGTATCAGCAGCGGGGGTGTCAGCTCCACGGTGACCTTGATGGTCTCGTCCGTGCTGCCGTCCGTCCACACCCGGTACCCGTGCACGCCCTGCCGATCCAGGAAGTCCCCGGCCTGCCGCCGGGCGGCCTCGTTCTTCACCTGCTCCTTCGCGACGCCCTGCACCCGGCCGGCGTCCACGCCCTCGCGGGCGGCGGTGAGCGCGACCTGCCGGTCGTACCAGATCAGCGCGGCCTGGACGACGAGCAGCAGGAGCAGTAGGACGACCGGGAAGACGATGGCCAGGCTGATGGACATCGACCCCCGGTCGCCGCGGCGGCGGAGCAGGCGAAGCAGGCCGGTCACTTGGTGGCGCCACCCGCGCCGCCGGGCAGGTTCGGGTCCTGCTCGACCTTGGTGACCACCTTGTCCTTCAGCAGGTAGAGCGCGGTCGCGACGGCCCCCGCGACGAACACCAACGCGATGATGGCGAGGGCGAGTTCGATGCTGATCGCGCCACGGTCGCCGCGCGCCCGGGCAGCGCGCAGCCGGCCCAGCCGCAGGGTGAACAGCAGCAGGGCGAACTGCACCGGCAGCAGGACGGGCCGCAGCACCCGGCCCGCCAGCTGGACGAGTCGTACGGTCATCGGGGTCTCCAAAACGTGTGATGTGGTGTCAGCTACTCAATCGGGCAGGTCAGTTGAGCATCTGGTGGAGCGCCGGGAAGACGATCAGGACGGTCATCAGCAGGGTCAGTGCCGCGCCGGGGGCGACCATCCGCTCGCTGTCGGCGTTGGCGCGGGCCAGGTCCTCGGCGAGCAGTTCGCCGCGCAGGCCCTTGGAGCGGGCCCGCAGGGTGTCGTACACGGCGGCGCCGTCGGTGCCGGACAGCCGCATGATGTCGGCCACGTCCTGGAGCGGGCTGAGTCCCAACTCCTCTGCCAGCGCGTCGAGTCCGGCCCACGGCGGGAGCCGGTCGGTGGCGGCCCGCTCCAGGGCGTCGCGGATCCGCCGGAACACCGCGCCCTGCCCGACCGAGGCGGCCCGGCGCAGCGCCTCGGCCGGTCCGCAGTCGGCGGCCCGCTCCAGGGCGACGAGCTCCAGGTAGGCGGCGATGCCGTGCAGGTACTCGGTGCGGGCCTCCTTGGCCTCGCCGCGCACCACGGCGTCCGGGACGAACCAGAGCAGCCCGGCCAGCAGCGGCCCGGCGACCAGCGGCAGGGCGAACGGCAGTCCGACGTCCATCAGCACGGCCATCGCACCCAGGTAGGCGGGCAGCAGCAGGCCGAGCGCGGCGAACAGCAGCTTGTGCACCATGAACCGGGCCGGAGTGCGGCCGATCAGGGCGAGTTCGCGGCGCGGGATCGTCATCCCGCGCAGGGTGAGCGAGCGCTCGCCGATCCGGTCGTACCAGCGCGGCCGCTCGTCCGGGTCCGGTTCGCGGTCCGCCGGGGTGCGGTGCAGCCGGTCCAGCGCCTGGCTTAGGTCCGGTGGTGCGGGCCGCAGTTCGGCGATCAGCAGAGCGATGCCACCGGCCGCGACGGCACCGGCCAGCACGGCCCAGGGGGAGATCACCGGACCTCCCCGAGCTGCTCGGCCGGCTCCGGCGCGGACCCGCGGGCCGGGGCGGAGCCGAGGCGGCGCCCGCCCTTGCTGCGCCGGTCCGGGGTGAGCAGCCGGGGCACCGGCGGGTGCGAGGCCAGGGCCCGCATCCAGGCGATGATCGCGACGAACAGGGCGGCGACCACGGCGAGCACGATCTGACCGAGGAAGGTCCCGTACGGGCGGGTGTACTCGGTGTTGAAGGAACCGACGGTGACGACCAGCACGATGATGCCGACCAGCCAGCGGATGGTGGTGCGGTGCTTGGCCCGGTCGGCCTCGATGGCGCGGCGCTGGCGGACCTCCTCGCGCACCGAGTCGGCCATGTCGGAGAGCGTCCGGGCCAGGCCCGGTCCGCTGTCCCCCGCCCGCAGCACGAGCGCGGCGAGCACCTTGTCGGCGGTGGCGTCGGCCAGGCTGTCGGCGAAGGCGTGCAGGGCCTCCTCGGGCCGCCAGCGGGCCTGCAGCCGGGCGGCGAGTTCGCCGATCTCGTCCTCCAGGGCGGCGGGGGCGGTGCGGCGGCTGGTGACGATGGCTTGGTTGAGGCCGACGCCGAGCAGCAGCACGTCGGCGATCCGCTGGGTCCACTCGGAGAGCGCCTCCAGCCGCTCGATCCGATGGGTGTCCGGGCGGGTGGTGTCGAACAGCCAGGGCAGTCCGAAGACGGCCAGCGGCACCAGCAGCGCGGTCAGCGGGACGGCGGTGAACAGCCAGGCCAGCGGCCCGCCGACGAGCGCCAGCGGCAGCTGGATCCGGCGCAGTCGCACCATCCGCAGCGAGGCGCTGCCGGGGGCGCCGTACCAGAACACGTGGGCGCGGCCGGCCAGCGGGTTCTCCCGGCGGGCGGGCCCGTCCTCGGCGGCGGGTTCGCTGCCGCGGGCCCAGGCCACCAGGGCGACCAGGCCGCCGGCGACCGCCAGCCCGCACAGGGCGAAGAGCAGCATCACCGGGCGCCACCGCCGATCCGCAGCTGCAGCGGGGCGGCCCAACTCCCGTACCGGGAGCCGAGCAGGGAGGCGTCGAAGCCGGCCCGGCGCAGGTCGTCCAGGCACTGCGGCGGGGTGTGCGGGACGGCCCGCGGCTCGCCGAGGTCCGGCCGGGGGCCGAAGACGGTGTTCAGGGCGGGCCGGCCGCTCTCGCCGAGGCCGGTGACCTCCAGGACGTGGGAGACGAAGCGGTGCCGGCGGCCGCCGACGGCGGTCTCGTCGACCATGGCGACGTGCACGATGAGGTCCAGGGCGTTGGCGGTGAGCCGGTAGGCGAGCGCGTCGGTCATGTGCGAGCCGTACTCCAGGCAGAGTTCGGCGATCCGGTCGACCACCATGTGCGGGCCGCGGGCGTGCAGGGTGCACATCGAGCCGCCCTCGCCGTTGGTCATGACCCGCAGCATCGGGACGACCTCGCCGGAGCGGACCTCGCCGACGATGATCCGGGAGAGGGTCATCCGCAGCGCGGCCGGGATGAGGTCGCCGAGCGTCAACTCCCCGGCCAGGCGGCCCTCGACGCGCTCACCGTTGCCCTCGCGGGCCTCCATCGGGACGACCTGGCGCAGGTGGCCGAGGGTGTGCAGCCAGAGCTCGAACTCCGACTCCAGGGTGCCGATCCGCTCGTCCGGCGGGATCTCGGCGGCCATCGCGCGCAGCAGGCTGGTCTTGCCGACGCCCTGGGTGCCGGTGATCATCACGTTCTTCCGGGCCCTGATCGCGGCGGCCAGGAAGGCGGCCAAGGTGTTGTCCAGGGTGCCGAGTTCGACCATCTCCGGCAGCGTCGCCGAGGCCACGCGGTGGCGCCGGATCGCCACGTACGGGCGGGGCGTCACCTCGGTGAGCGCCTGGAGTCGCATGCCGCCCTCCAGACGCAGGGCGAGGGTCGGACTGGCGGTGGACAGGCTGCGCTCGCCGCCGCCGTGCTGCCGGGCCAAGTCCTGGAGCAGCTCGACGAGTTCGGCGTCACTGTCGGCCACCGGCGGGACCTGGCGCAGCGGTTGGTGCACCTTGGAGACCCAGACGTCGTCACAGCCGTTGACCAGGATGTTCTCGATGTCCGGGTCGTCCAGGTAGGGCTGGAGCCGGCCGGCCCGGAACAACAGGTCGAAGACGGCCTCGGCGAGCGCGCGGTCCTGCTCCCGGGTGGGCGGGATGCCATGGGTCTGGGCGTAGGCGTCGGACCAGCGGGCGACCGCCTCCTCGATCAGCGCCCGGCCGCGCTGGCGGCGGGTGGCGCGGTCCGGCTCGGCCCCGGAGGCGGTGGTCAACCGGGTGATCTGCTGGTGCAGTTCGGCCGCGACCTGGCGCTTGAGCTCGCGCGCGACCTGCGGATCGACGGCCGGCCGGGTGGCGGCGCCGCGCACGTCCAGCGAGGGCAGCTGGGAGGGTACCGTGGTGGGCCCGGCCGTCGACCCGGCCGTCGAGCCGGCGGCGGCCGGGGTGACCGGCCCGGGGGCGACGGGCTGGTACGCCTGCTGCTGTTGCGGATGCGACTGCGGATGGGACTGCGGCTGCCCGGTGGCCGGTACGGGTGCGGCCCAGGGCAGGGCGGCCGGGTCGGCCGTCGGGCGCTGATGCAGGGGGCTACCGCGCACGGAGCACCTCCCCGGGGTTGTTCGGGTACTGGTCATCGTCCTGACGGTTCGTCACCGTCGGCTGCCGCAACTGGTACTGGCCGTCCTCGTCCACCGGTCCGGAACCGTGACCGGACGCCTGACCGGAGGCGTGACCGGCCGACTGGACGTGCACCGGGAACGGTGCCGGAGCGGCGGGCTGCGGCGCCAGTCCGGCGAGCGGGGCGACCGGGCCGGTGGTGATCACCGGCGGGACGTACGAGGGCGGCTCGCCCTCCCCCGGGCCCTGGGCCGTCGGCCCGTAGCCGCGCTGCGCGTGGCCGGGCTGCGGGTAACCGGGCTGCGGGTAACCAGGCTGGGTGTGGCTGGACTGGGCGTAACCGGGCTGTCCGTAGCCGGACTGGGCGAAGGACGGCTGGCCCTGGCCCTCCCCGTACGCCGACTGCCCGTGGACGCCCTGCCCGTACGGCGCCGGCACCGGCACCTGCGGCGCGGGCGGCACCGGAGCGACGGGCCCCACCGGCGCCGGCCCGACCGGTACGGGCGCGGCGACCGGAACCGGCCCGCCAGCCCCGCCCGGCCCGCCAGCCCCGCCCGGCCCGCCCGACCCACCCGGGGCGACGGGAGCGCCCAGCGTCGCGGCGACGGCCCCGGCCCCGGCCGTCGCGCCGGGCGCGAGCCGCTCCCGCCGGCGGCGGACCAGCAGCTGCACCTCGTCCGCCGCCGAGCGCGCCGTGCGCATCAGCTCCGAGCGGATGAACCGCCGGTCGGTGGTGTCCCCGCCGTCGGAGAGCACCCGTGCGGTGCGGGGGGCGTGCGGCAGCACCCCGAGCAGCGGCAGCCCGAACTCGCGCGACACCTCCGCGCCCGAGTAGGGGCCTTCCGCGACCAGCAGCAGCCCGAGGGCGTCCGTGCCGGTCCCGGCGGCGGCGAGGTCCTCGCCGAGCGCGGCGAGCCTGGGGCGGGCGGCGCTGAGCCCGCGCAGTGTGCTGCGGACCGTCACCGCCACCGCGTCGGCGCGCCGCGCGAGCACCGCGCTGGTCCCGGTGGCGCCGGAGCGGCCGAGGTCGACGATGACGTCGTAGCCCTGCTGCTCGATGCCGTGCAGCAGTTCGGCGAGCGGCTCCCAGGTGTAGGTGAGGCCGGAGGCCTGGGCGGGGTCGGTGAGGCCGGGCAGCAGCAGCCGCTCGGCGTTGCCCTCGGGCGAGAGGTCGATCAGCTGCTCCCAGATGGTCTGGGCGAGCAGCCCGCGCCGGTCGGCGACGGCCAGGTTGCGCAGCCCGTACACCGCCTCGACCCGGCCCTCCAGGGCTCCGGCGAGCACCGCGCCGCCGTCCGGGTCGGCTTCGACCAGGACGATCCGCCGGCCGGGCTGGAGCGGCCAGGCGAGCAGCAGCGCCAGGGCGGTGGTGGTCGCCCCGGGTGCGCCCGGGCCGCCGACCACCGCGATCACCGCCATCAGGCGCCACCCGTTCCGACCGGGGCCGAAGGCGCTCCGGCCCCGCCGGTGGGGGCCGCCCCGGTGGGTGCCGTCCCGGTGGTGGCCGCGCCGGACGGCGCCGTGCCGGTGGGGGCCGCCGAGGGCGCGGCCGGCGAGGCCCCGCCCGGGGTGGTGGCCCGCGGCGCCAGCAGCACCTGGATCCGTCCGCCGGCCACCCACTGGGCCAACCGGGGCCCGTCCGCCGCACCGACCGCCACGTCGATCACCTGGCTGCCGTCGGTGTCCACCCGGCCGACCGTGATGACCGTCGCGGCCAGCGAGTCGGGCCGCCCGTTGTCGGGAGTGTTGACCACGACGATCTGCACCCCGGGCAGCAGCCGGCTGGCGGGCAGCTGGGTGCGCCGGGCCGAGACGCCGACCACGATCTGACCGGGCTGCACCGTCAGGCCCTGGGCGAGGTCCGCGCCGGTCAGCATGGCGCCGCGCTTGAGGTCGGTGGCGGCCCGCAGGCCGACCGCCTTGGCCCGGTCCTGGGCGGAGACGGGGTGCAGCGCGGGGTCGCCGGCGATCCGGGCGACCACCAGGTCGTCATCGGTGATCACCTGCCCCCAGGGCACGTCCCGGGCCAGCGCCAGCACCGCGACCCGCTGGCCGGTGCTGTTGTAGAGCGCCGCGCCGCCGAGGCCGCCGGCCGCGATCAGCGCGACGGCCATCGCCAGCACCGCGGGGCGGCGGCGCCGGGCCCGCATGGTCCGCCCGGGGGTGTGCGGCGTGGCACGTCCCCGGCCCTGCTCCTGCTGCTCCGGTACCGCCACGGACACCGCGGCACCCGCCGGTGTGCCGGATCCCGGCGTCGCGAATGTACGGTTCTCCACCGGGTTCCGCCCTTCCCTCGTACGCTTTCCGGATCGTCAGTAGCCGAACGGCTCGCTCAGCGCGGTCAGTTGAGGACCTGCACCTCGGCGACCTTGACCTCGAAGGGTTCGCTGTCCTGCTGCATGGGCGGGAGCGAGTAGCTCTCCGGCTTCGGCCCCGTGACGACCACGTCGGCCACCCAGTGGGTCGACACCGTGGCGCTGAAGACGCCGTTCTGCCGGGTGCCCGAGCCGACCTTGAACAGGTAGCCGCAGTCCGGGGATTCGGCACCCCGGTACTTGGGGTCGTACGGCGTCCCGGCGCTCGCGCACTGCTTGGTCCCGCCGGCGCCGAAGTCCCAGCTGGTGCCGGTCAGTCGGGCCGTGACGGTGACGGTCACCCCGCCGGAGGCGGCGTACCCGGCCTTGGGCGGCGTCACGTCGTCCGCCCAGAGCCAGACCGGCGCGTTGACCACCGCCGTCCCGCCGGGCGCGATCCGGCCCTTCGGCACCGGGAGGTGGACCTGGTCCCTCGCCTCCCGCTTGAGCTCCGCCACGCTCTTCACCCGCTGCCCGGTGGGCACGAACACGAACTGGGCGCCGTCCTGGCCCCCGTTGGTCTGCGGGCAGACCTTGGAGTAGATCGAGCCGTCGGTGGGCTTGTTGGTGCCCCAGGCCGAGTCGCCCGCCGGGGGCTGCTGGTCCAGCTGACGGTAGTAGCAGCCCTCGCCGCTGTCGAACGAGCCCCATTGAGGGTCGTAGCACGCCCACTGCACGCCGTGGTAGCTGCACAGGTCCGAACCGCTGTCCGACGACCCTCCGCCGCTTCCGCCCGGATTCCCGGTGGCGGTCGATCCACCGGAATCGGCGTGCGCGCAGATCACGTTCGGGAAACACTGTTCGGCCCCGCCGCTCGGCGGCTCGTCCGCCGTCGCCGTCACCACCGAGGACAGCAGCAACCCGGCCGACAAGGACGCTACGGCCGCGAATCGTCCGGCCGGTTTCCGCGCGTTCAGCATGTCCGGTCCACCTCCCGTGTGAACTCGTAGATCAGCCAATGTGCTTGGAACCTGCGCAGGGAGGCGGTCGCGACGTAGCGGTCCAACCGTCCGCCCGGATCCTTCGCCGCCCGGGTGACGGCATCGACGCGGTGCCAGCCCGAGAGATCGATGCAGTCCTCGATCACGGCGGTCTGCGGATCGGCATTCAGATCGATCGCCTTCACCACCGCGGAATTGCGCGGCGCTCCGGTCATCACCACTTTGGCGTCGTGGAGTCGGTGAAGGCCGACCAGGACGTCCGAGAGCGCCCGCCCGGAGGAGTACTGCTCCAGCGCCGATCCGTCCGAATCCGTACGCCCGTAAGCCTCGGTCTGCGCCCGCCACCAGTCCTGATACGTGTTCAGGGCCAGCCGCCCCATCGCCCCTTCCGGGCCGTCGGTCGGCGCGATCGCGGTGTTTACCGGACCACCCGAAGGAGTTAACGGGCCCACTCCCGCAACCGTGGGCGCGGGCGACCCCAGACGATCGACGGAACCACCGGCACCACCGCTCGCACAAGCGCCGAGGAGTAACACCAGTACCGCCCCGCCAGTCCCAACCGCCCCAGGGCGCAACACATTTCCGCGCTGCCGCATCGCCCCACCTCGTCGCGACCGAGCCGATCCGTGATCCACGGCCGCCAGGAGAATTTCCGAAGTCCCGCCGGTGTTTCCACTGGGGATCGATTCTTCGCCAACCCACCCCATCACGGCAACACCTCAGGCCCCCTGACCTTACGCGGAGGGCGGTTCCGTCGGGGCACTTTCCCGCCACAGAACGGCCAACAGTTCTTCGGAAAGCGACAATCCGGCCAATGCACCCCGAACGGCGGCCCGATTGCGCATCAACAGGCGCCCGCCCTGCGGCGGAACGAGCAGGCACACGCCCGGCGCACCCGAACTACCGGACGGATCACCGCCGTCGAGCAGCCCGGCCACGGCGGGCTGGAGGTCCAGCGGGCCGACGGCCGCGGGGGCACCCGGGACACCCTGCCGCAGGACGGTGGTGAGCGCCCGGCTGAACGAGCCCTCCTCGCCCGGCAGTACGGCGTCCCGGCCGCGTCTGCCCGGGGCGTAGCGGCTGCCGACGGCGTAGCGGCCGATCCTGCCCCACAGCGGGACCCTGGAGTAGCTGAGCAGTTCACCCGCGCTGTCCTCACCGGACCGCTCCAGCGCCGTCCAGGTGTCCCGATCGGCCACCGCGTCGACCAGCAGCAGCGCCTCCTCCTGGTCACCGTGCACCATCGCGCTGACCACCCAGTCCCAGGCCAGGCCGCGCCGGTACGCGTTGTCCGGCGTGCTGCCGCGCGTGACCAGGGCGAGCCGACGCCCGCGCGGGTCGGCCACCAACTGGCCGACCAGGCAGACCACCAGCCAGCGGCCGGGGTGCTGGGCGGCGTCCCGGACGGCGGTGAGCATGGCGTTGGCGTCCGCGTCCGGCGCCACGGCACTCACCCGGCAGCCCGCGGCGCCGGTGTCGAAGCACATCCCGGGCAGCACCTCGGCCAGCAGCCGGGCACCCGCCGGAGCGTGCGCTGAACCGCCGTAGGCCCGGTCGGGCCCCCCGTCCGCCCCGATCACCACCAGATCGACCCCGCCGGCCATCCGTCCGCCCCCTCCTCCGCCCGCCCCTCCACCGATCCCGACGCCGGGCAGGCTACCGCTCCGGGCGGGCGCCGACGGGGCTCCCGACCCGTCCGCTCAGGGACCATGGGCCCTATCGACGCACGCGCCGACCGAGGACGATCGGACGCATGGAGCGTGAGGACCGTGTGGAGACCCTGAGCGAGGCCGAGTGCCTGCGGCTGCTCAGCACCGTGCCCGTCGGGCGCGTGGTGTACACCGAGCACGCACTGCCGGCCGTCCTGCCGGTCTCCTTCGAGGTCCTGGACGGGCGGCTGGTGCTCGCCGTACGCCGGGGAAGTGCCACCGCGCGCGGGCTTGACGGCACGGTGGTGGCCTTCCAGGCGGACATGCTGGACCCGGTCACCCGCACCGGGTGGAGCGTGCTGGTGCACGGGCGGGCCGAGGCGGTCAGCGAGCCCGAGCAGGTGCGGCGGGTGCTGCGCTCCGGGCTGCGGCCGTGGGTGGGCGACCCGGAGCCGCTGTTCATCGCGCTGGTGCCGGAACTGGTCAGCGGTCGGCGGCTGTTCCCCGGCGGCCAGGGCCCGACCGGCCGGGGCGCGGGGGCACCCGGCCCGCTCGGGCGCCCGCTGCTCCGACCCTGACCCGAGCCCGCGGTGCGTGCTCCGGTGATGCGCACCGGTGCTTCGCACTCCGGTGATTCGCACTCCGCTCCTGACAGGTACCGGCGGGTAGGCATACGCTTCCGGCGTCCTGGCCCCGCCCCGGGGCCCGTCCCCCTCCAGGAGCGCACCGTGACGACCTTCGCCTCCCTCGCCGAGCTGACCGCCGCCGTCGGCACCGAACTGGGCACCAGCGAGTGGCACACCATCGACCAGCGGACCATCGACCTCTTCGCCGAGGCCACCGGGGACCACCAGTGGATCCACGTGGACCCGGAGCGCGCCAAGGAGAGCCAGTTCGGCTCGACCATCGCGCACGGCTACCTGACCCAGTCGATGATCCCGGTGCTGGCCAAGGAGTGCTACGGCGTCGAGGGCGTGCGGATGGCGCTCAACTACGGCTCGGACAAGGTGCGCTTCCCGGCCCCGGTGCCGGTGGGCACGGCGATCCGGGCCACCGCCGAACTGCTCTCGGCCACCGAGGTACCGGGCGGGGTCCAGGCGGTGGTGCGGTTCACCATCACCAGCGAGCAGAGCGCCAAGCCGCACTGCGTCGCGGAGGCCATCACCCGCTTCTACGTGTAGCGGCGCGCCGGGGGCGGGTGGGCCGGGCGCCTGGACGCCGGGCAGGCGGTCCATCAGGCGCCGGGTACGCCGATTGGACCGTGCCGAGCCCTCCACCGAGTCCGAACGGCCCACGGCGAGTAACGTCCGACGAGATGGTTGTCGTACCCCAGGGGGCTCATTCGCCCCCGGGGTACGCGCCCCGGCCAGCCCGGTAGCCGTGACCGTCCCTGGAGGAGCCGTGCCCCGCCCCGTCTCGTGGTTCTCCCGTCTCGCCGGTCTGACCGCACAGTTCGCCCCACCGCCCGCCGGCCCGGCCGCACCCGCCGCACCCGCCGCACCCGCCGCACCCGCCGCACCCGCCGCCGACAGTGCCGTGCGCGGCCGCGTCGGCCCGGAGCGCGCCGTCCCCGGCCTGGCCGGGCTGCCCCGCGCCGCCTGGCACCGGGTCCGCACCGAGGCCTTCGGGGCCGAGCCCCGGGGCGAGCGGCTGGCCCGGATCCTCCGCTCGCCCCAGTTCGCCGACGGCGCCTTCCGCAACCCCGTGCCGACCCGCCGCCTGGTCTACGAACGGAGCCCGCTGGAGATCACCCTCGCCCAGCTGAGCGGGGACAAGTCCCGGCGGGCACCGGCCGCCGCCGTACCTGTGCACCGGCTGCTCCCGGTCGACCTCGCCACCCCGCCCGCCTCCGGCCTGCGGCTCACCTGGCTCGGTCACGCCACCGTGCTCGCCGAGATCGGCGGACGGCGCGTCCTGATCGACCCGGTCTGGGGCGAGCGCTGCTCCCCGTTCGACTGGACCGGGCCCAAGCGGCTGCACCCGGTGCCGCTGCCGCTGTCCGAACTCGGGCCGGTGGACGTGGTAGTGATCTCCCACGACCACTACGACCACCTCGACATGCGCACCGTGCGGGCCCTGATCGGCAGCGGCGCGGTGTTCGCGGTCCCGCTCGGAGTCGGGGCGCACCTGGAGCACTGGGGGGTGCCGACCGCGCGGATCGTCGAACTGGACTGGTGGGAGTCGGCCGAGGTCGCCGGGCTGACCCTGACCGCCACGCCCGCCCGGCACTACTGCAGCCGCGGGCCGCGTACCAGCGCACTGTTCCTGTGGGCGTCGTGGGTGATCGCGGGCGGCGAGCACCGGATCTTCCACAGCGGGGACACCGGCTACTTCCCGGGCTTCGCGGAGATCGGGCGCCGGCTCGGTCCGTTCGACGCGACGATGATGCAGGTCGGCGCGTACAGCGAGTTCTGGCCCGAGGTGCACATGACCCCGGAGGAGGGTGTCCGGGCCCACCTGGACGTGGGGGGCGAGCTGATGCTGCCGATCCACTGGTGCACCTTCAACCTGGCGATCCACCCCTGGGAGGAGCCCGCCGAACGCGTGGTCACCGCCGCCCAGGCGCTCGGCGCCCACCTGGCGGTGCCCCGCCCCGGCAAGCCCTTCGAACCCGCCGCCCCGCCGGCCCTGCGACTGTGGTGGCGCGCCGTCGCCGCCACCCCGCGCGGCATCGAGCCGCTGGTGGCGAGGCGGATGGAGGTGCGGGAGCCGGCGGCGGAGCCAGGCGAACAGATCTCAAATTCTGTTAGCTGAAATCTGTTCGCTGAAATCTGAAAGCTGAAATCTGTTCGCTGAAGCTGTCAGTCGAACTCTGTCAGTTGACCTCCGATCGCTCCACCCTCCCCCGCCGACGCCGGATCACCGCCCAGCCCGCCTCCTGCACCAGCAGGGTCAGCACCCCGGCCAACACGATCCCCAGCAGGTTCAGCAGCAACTGCACGCTGGAGCCCCAGAACTGGTCGACCTTGCCGTACCCGAGGGCGACCGCCGCATTGGCGGCGGCCGGCACGGTGGTCACCGAGATCGCGACGCCCACCAGGGTGCCCGCCTTCGCGGAGGTCAGCGAGAGCAGTCCGGCGATGCCGGCCAGGAAGGCCACCACGAACGAGGTCGCGTCCGGCTGCCAGATGAAGGAGGTGTTCGGGCGCGCGGCGTCGAACCTGGCCTCCGAGAAGAGCCCCAGAGCGTCCATCAGCAGCGCGAAGCACACGGTCAGCGCCATCGCCACCAGGAAGCCCGTCACCAGGGCGTTCAGCGAGCGCAGCGCCTGGCGGGTCCGGCGCTGGACGAGCGCCACGCAGAGCCCGGCCAGCGGTCCGAACTCCGGGCCGACGGCCATCGCGCCGACCACCAGGATGGCGCTGTCCAGCACCGAGCCGCAGGCCGCCAGCATGGTGGCGACGGTGAGGAAGGCCAGGAACACCCAGGTGAGGGTGGACTCCTCGTGGGTGATCTCGGAGACCGACTCCCACACCAGGGCGTCGGCCCCGTCGCCCGGGGCCAGCCGTTCGGCCTCGTCGGCCGCCGCCGAGAGGGCCAGGTCGAGCGTCGAGACGTCGATCGCCCCGCGCTCGACCAGGCCCGTCCCGCGCAGTGCGCCCAGCACCTCGTCCAGCGACTCCCGGGCCACGTCGCAGAGCACCACGTCCCCGGTGGGCCGGACGGCCGCGTCCGGCAGGACCACCACGTGGGTCACCCCGACCGAGTCGTCAAGGCGGTTGAGCACCGGCCCGCGCAGGTCGGGCGGGACGATCAGGCGAAGGTGCAGCACGGGTACTCCGGGGCAACGGGCGGTGGGGCCGAAATCCCGCCCACCCTAGGCCCTGACGCCCCATTCGACCCGCGAGCACCCCTACTCGGCCCGCGAAGACGTCCCGCAGTTCCCGGGCTTCCTCGGCCACGTCGTGCGGAGCACCCCGGGTGACCGCTCCGACATCCCGACCGGCCGGCACCAGACTGGAACACGTTCTACAGGCGGAGAGCGTTACCCAAGTCACACCACCGCACGGTTGGCTTCTGCCACTATGGGCCGGTGACCGACCTGACAGAACAGCAGAGACCGACCGAGCAGGCGCCCGCCCCGGCCACCCCGTTCGCCGAACTGCTGGAGATCGAGCAGCTGGACGAGAACACGTTCCGGGGCCACTGCCACGCCGGCGCACCGATGCGCGCCTTCGGCGGACACGTCGCCGCCCAGGCGCTCGCCGCCGCCGGGCGCACCTGCGCCGCCAGGCGCACGGTGCACTCGCTGCACGGCTACTTCCTGCTGCCCGGGGACCCGACCCGGCCGATCGAGTACCGGGTCGACCGGCTGCGCGAGGGCTTCACCTACGCCACCCGCAGGGTCCGCGCGGTGCAGGACCGGAACGAGATCTTCGACCTCACCGCCTCCTTCAAGCTCCCCGAGCCGGCCGCCGGCGACCGCCACCGCGAGATGCCGCCGCTGCCCGGCCCGGAGACCCTGCCGGACGCCTTCTCGCACTGGGACGAGGAGCTGCGCACCGCGATCAAGGCCACCGACGGCTTCCGCGACCTCGAACTGCGCTTCGTGCCGCCGGACGCCCCGGGCATGCCCCCGGCCACCCCGGGGATGACGCAGCAGTTCGTCTGGCTGCGCATCGCCACCCCGCTGCCGGGCACCGACCCGCTGCTGCACACCTGCGCGCTCGCCTACCTGTCCGACCTCACCCTGGCCTCCACCGCCGGGCTGCACGAACAGCCGAACTTCTTCCAGCGCACCGAGCCGCCCCGGCTGCTGATGACCTCGCTGGACCACGCCATGTGGTTCCACCGCCCGTTCCGGGCCGACGAGTGGCTGCTGTTCGCCCAGCGCAGCCCGTCCGCCTCGGACGGCCGGGGCCTGTCGCTCGGCGAGTTCTACGACCGGGACGGCCGACTGGTGGCGTCCGCCGTCCAGGAGGCGCTGATCCGGAGGATGCCGTAACTCCCCGGGGCCTCCCCGGGGAGGCCCCGGGGAGGCCCCCACCAACACCTCCGGGCGCCCCGACGAGCCCCCGGCGGAACCCCGGTGGCCGCCGGGCGAACGGAAGGGGGCCGGTCGGCGTCATACTCCTGAGCGGCCCCGGCCCGTATCATGGTGCGGGTGACCAAGGTTGACCTGTCACCACGGCCGGTGGAGACGATGTCTCCGCGTCAGCTCGAACGCCGCGAAAGCCTGATCGCGGCCGCGCTCGCCCTGGTGAACGAGATCGGCGTCGAGCGGCTCCAGATGAAGCAGGTATGCGAGCGGTCCGGAGTCGCCCTGGGGACGGCGTACCGCTACTTCTCCTCCAAGGACCACCTCCTGGCGGCGGCGATCGCCGAGTGGCACCGCCTGCTGCTCGCGGACCTGGTGGCCGAGCTGCGGGGGCCGCGCGCCGGGCTGGGGGCCACCGACCGGGCGGTCCGGTTCGTCCGGGGCGGGATGCGGGCCTACCAGCGCCAGCCCGAACTGGCGCGGCTACGGGTGGCCGTCGCCGCCTCCACCGACCCCTTCGCCAGCGAGGCACTGCAGGGCATGGCCCGGGCCGACAGCACTGCCCTCCAGGCGGTGACGGCCGAGGTGCCGGCGGCGGCCAGCGAGCTGGTGCGGCACATCGTGGCGCACGCCTGGCAGGGCGAGCTGACCGCCTGGGTGACCGGCCGCACCACCCTCGGGGACGCCCGGCGGCGGCTGGAGGACGTGGTGCGGCTGGTGCTGACCCCGTACGAGACCCACTACCCGGCCCCGTACGAGGTCCAGACCACCGGACCGGCCCCGTACGAGGTCCGGTCCACCGGCTGAGCGGCCGGGCAGGGGCCTAGCCGACCGTCACCGGGTGCGCCACCACCGCGCCGAACAGGTAGCCCTCGCGGTTGAACGCCGCCCGCTCGGGCTGGGTGGCACCCCGCTGGTCCGTCGCGCGGGCGCGAAGCTCGTAGCGGCCGGGCCGGTCGGGCCGCCAGGTGGCGCTCCAGCGCGTCCAGCCGCCGGCGGACGGCTCCTCGTCCAGTTCGGCGGCCCGCCAGCTCCGGCCGCCGTCGGTGCTCACCTCGACCAGCCGCACCGGAGCCGTGCCGGACCACGAGCGGCCGTGCAGCCGGTGCTCGCGCCCGGCCTCCAGCCACGCACCCTCGGCCAGTTCGAAGGCGGACTTGACCACCTGGGTGGTGAGCGCGGCGCCGCCGCCGGGCGGCTGGTCCGGGCCGAACATCCGGTAGAACTCGGTGTTCCAGGGCGAGTGGAGCGGGTGGTCGGCCACCTCGATGTCGCCGACCCACTTGATCGAAGCGATGCCGACCCAGCCGGGCACCACCAGCCGCACCGGTGCACCGTGGTCGGGGCTCAGCGGCTCCCCGTTCATCTCGTACGCGAGCAGCGCGTCGTCCAGCGCCTTGGTGATCGGCAGCGGGCGGCGCACCGGGCCGTGGTTGACGCCGTCGACGACGTAGTCCGGGTCCAGGCCGGTCGGCAGCACGTCCACCGCGCCGTCGGTCAGCCCGGCGGCCCGCAGCACCTCGGCCAGCCGTACGCCCCGCCAGGCCGCCGAGCCGACGCTGCCCAGCGTCCACGGGGTGCCGGGGACGCGCTGGCCCTGCTGGCGGTGGAAGTAGCTGCGGCCGTTGCCGGCGCACTCGATCAGCGCGTCGGTCCGGGTGGCGGGCAGCGCCCGCAGGTCGGCCAGGCCGAACTCGACCGCCCGCTCCGGCCCCGGGGCGCCGCGCAGTCCGCTGCCGAACAGCCGCAGCCGCCAGGTGTCCGGGTCGATCAGCGGGGTGCTGGTGTGGTTGCGGACGAAGAACCGTTCCACCGGGACGTGCCGGCCGACGGCGGCCCCGCCGTCGGCGTCGCGCAGCGCCTCCCAGCGCATCTCGGCGTTGGTGTCGCGCTGGACGAACCACTTGGCAGGCAGTGGCTTGACGATCCCGGGCAGGTTGACGCTTCCGGGCACGGGCCTGGCACCTCCTCGGCGGCCGTCCGGCCCGGGGCCACACCGGGGCGGCCAACGCGGGCGAGTGGGCACCCCGGCGGCGGAGCGCAGCGGCATCCGGACGGCACTGTCCGGATGGCGCTCCTCTCCCCAGCGTAGGCGCTCCGGCGCGTTCCGTGACCAGGGCGGCGGGCAGGGGTTGCGCCCGAACCCGGGATTGACCTTCTCACCGGTGTGAACTTCTAGCGTTCCCGGTGTCGGAGGAAGCCCCGCCGCACCGAACACCGAGGAGCACCCGTGCCGTCCACCGCCACCGCCCGCCCCGCCCCGCTCGCCCGGATCGTCCAGGGCTCCGGCCCCGGCCTGCTGCTCGCGCACGGCGCCGGCGGCAGCGCCCGGGACAACTGGGGCCCGCTGCTGCCCGACCTCGCCGCGCACCGCACCGTCGTCGCCCCCGACTACCCCGGCTCCGGCGACAGCCCGTACGAGCCGGGCGAGCCCACCCTGGACGAGTACGCGGACCGGCTGGTCGCCGCCGCCGACGAGGAGGGCCTCGACACCTTCGACCTGGCCGGCTTCTCGTTGGGCGCCGCCGTGGCCGTCCGGATCGCCGGCCGCCACCCCGGGCGGGTCCGTTCGCTGCTGCTGATCGCCGGCCTGGCCGGCGGCTCGGCGCGGCAGAGCGCGCTGTCCGAGCTGATGGTCCGGCTCCGCGACCGGCCGGCCGAGCTCGCCGACCTGATGCTCACCGTCGTCCTCGGCCACAGCTGGGTGGACGCACTGCCCGCCGATCAGCTCGCGGCGCTGCGCGAGGGCCTCAAGTCCCCGTTGCCGACCGGGTTCCCGCAGCAGTTCCGGCTCGCCGCGCGCACCGACGTCCGCGCCGAGCTGGCTTCGATCGGCGTACCCACCCTGGTCGTCGGCGCTGCTGAGGACATGCTCGTCCAGCCGGCCCAGCACCGGCTGCTGGCCGAGGGCATCCCCGGCGCCCGCTACGTCGAACTCCCCAGCGGGCACCTGCCGATGGTCGAGTCGCTGCCCCAACTGCGTGAGACGGTAATGGAGTTCGTGAAGAGCTGACACACCGCAGCGGGCCGGGGCCGGGCCCGCCGGGAACGGACCGCAGCGGGCCGGGCCCGCCGGGAACACCCCCGCCCCGGCCCGCGTTGGCCCGGTCATGCGCATCGGAGAACTCGCCCGGCTGACCGGGGTGTCCGCCCGGCTGCTCCGCTACTACGAGGAGCAGGGGCTGCTCCGGCCCGCCCGCACCACGGCCGGCTACCGCGAGTACGAGGAGCAGGACACCGTCCGGGTCTGGCAGATCCGCAGCCTGCTCGCGGCCGGCCTGCCCACTCGGGTCATCGCCGGGATCCTGCCCTGCGCCACCGGCCCGGTCCCCGTCCTGGAGTCCTGCCCGGACCTGCTGGCCACCCTGCGCGGCGAACTCGCCGATCTGGACGCCCGGATCGAGGACCTCACCCGCAGCCGCCGGGTGCTCAGCCACTACCTGGCGACCGCGCACACCCCGGGCGAGGAGGAGGCGGCCTGACGGGACGTTGGTCCCGCCCCCGCCCGCCCCCCGGCGCGCCGCCCGGCCCCGAGGGCCGCCGACTGGACATAGTGCGACATACATCCTGAATCCCCGTATTCCGAGTATGTCGAGAGGTCCCGCCCGATGCACAGCCAGCCGCCGCAGCCCTCCCCGCGTGTGCGGGAGCCCGACGAACCCGGCGAGCCCGCCGCCACCCTCCCCACCGACCGGGCGGTGTTCGGCATCAGCGCCGTGCTGGTGCTGGCGGTGGTCGCCTGGGGCGTGTTCGCCGAGGACTCCCTCGGCCGGACCTCCAGCACCGCGCTCGGCTGGGTGCTGCACAACTTCGGCTGGCTGTTCGTGGTCGCCGCCGACGTCTTCCTCGTCCTCACCGTGCTGCTCGCCTTCAGCCGCTTCGGCCGGATCCGGCTCGGCCGCGACGACGACGAACCCGAGTTCTCCACCCTCGCCTGGGTGGCCATGATGTTCAGCGCCGGCATGGGCATCGGCCTGATGTTCTACGGCGTCGGCGAGCCCCTGCAGTTGTTCGCCGCCCCGCAGCCCGGCTCCGGACTGGAACCGCAGAGCGCGGCCGCCGCCCAGCAGGCCCTGGAGTTCTCACTCTTCCACTGGACCCTGCACCCCTGGGCGATCTACGCGGTCGGCGGGCTCGCCCTCGCCTACACCACCTTCCGCAAGGGCCGGGGCAACCGGATCTCCGCCGCATTCGTCCCGCTGATCGGGCAGCGCGGCGCGGACGGCTGGGCCGGGCGCACCATCGACCTGCTGGCCGTCTTCGCCACCGTCTTCGGCTCCGCGACCAGCCTCGGCCTCGGCGCCCTCCAGGTCGCCGACGGGCTCGGGTACATCACCTCCGTCCGCAACACCCAGAACGCCCAGCTGGTCATCATCGGCTCGCTGACCGCCGCCTTCGTGCTCTCCGCCTTCTCCGGCGTGCACAAGGGCGTCAAGTGGCTCTCCACCGCGAACGTGGTGCTGGCCTCGCTGATCATGCTGTTCGTCTTCGTGTTCGGGCCGACGGTCTTCGCCCTGGACTCGATCCCGGCCACCGTCGGCGGCTACCTCTCCGGCCTGCTCGGCATGTCCACCCAGACCGGCGCCTTCACCGACGAGAGCTGGCTCGGCTCCTGGACGATCTTCTACTGGGCCTGGTGGCTCTCCTGGGCCCCCTTCGTCGGCACCTTCATCGCCCGCATCTCGCGCGGCCGCACCATCCGGCAGTTCCTGCTCGGCGTGCTGCTGGTGCCCAGCGGGGCCACCGTCGTCTGGTTCTGCGTGATGGGCGGCACCGCGATCCGGCTGGCCGGTACCGGCGCCGCCGACCTGGTCGCCACGATCCCGCGCGGCCCGGAGGCCTCGCTGTTCGAGATGCTGCGCTCACTGCCGCTCGGCTCGGTCACCAGCGTGGTCGCGGTGCTGCTGGTGATGACCTTCTTCATCACCAGCGCCGACTCCGCCTCCCTGGTGCTCGGCTCGCTCTCCAGCCGCGGCTCGCTGCACCCGCGCACCCCGCTGGTGGTGGTCTGGGGCGTCCTGATGGGCGGGGTCGCCGCCGCCCTGCTGCTGGCCGGCGGGCTGACGGCGCTGCAGAACGCGACGATCCTGGTCGCGCTGCCCTTCGTGGTGGTGATGCTGCTGCTGTGCCTCTCCCTGGTGAAGGAGCTCCGGGAGGACCCGGCGGCCGGCCCCTCCCGCTTCCACCCGGCCCACGGCCTGCGGGACGCCGTCCGGGTCGCCGTCGGCGAGGCCCTCGCCGAGCACGGCCGGCGCCGCTGAACCGGGCACCGCAGGCCCTCCCGGGCACGGCGCTGACCAGCGGATACGCCCCACCTGCCAGTCCGGTGGGGCGTATCCGGCCAACCGACGCCGGATCCCCGTCCGGACTTCACCCGCGCGTACCGACCGTTCACACCGCCCTGGGAGCCTCCCTGTCATGAACGCCAGCCCTCAGGCGCCCTACCAGGAACCGCGCTTCCCGCTCCCCCAGCGCCACCGCCGTCTGCTCGCCTGCACCGCCGTCCTCGCCTCCATCGCCCTCGGTACCCTCGGGGTCGGCGCCACCGTGGAGACCGTCCAGCACGGCCCGGTCGCCACCGCCACCGCGAGCAAGTAGCCGACCCGACCCGCACCACCCTTCCAGCACCGCGGTCCGACCCCGGACGCGGTGCTTCCGTCGTTCCGGCGCCGGAACCGGGGGAAGGCCGGAGCCGGAACCGGGGGCGGGAGGCCGGGGGCGGTTCCGATGCGAAGATCGGCAAGCCCTAAGATCGTTTCGCAACACGACGCGAAGGGGACGCAGTGGCGCGGGTTGCGATCATCGGTGGCGGTATCGGCGGGCTGGGAACGGCGCTCCTGCTCGGTCGGCGGGGCCACCAGGTCACGTTGTTCGAACAGGAGACGCGGCAGGCCGGGGACGACCTCGACCAGGACTTCTTCCGCTGGAACCGGCCGAGGGTCCCCCAAGCCGACCAGCCCCACTCCTTCCTCGCCCCCGTCCGCACGGTGCTGCGGGCCGAGGCGCCCGACGTCTACGCCGACCTGCTGGCCCGCGGCGCGCACGAGTACCACGACTTCGACTGGTTCGACGAGCACCCGCCGCACCGGCCCGGCGACGAGGAGCTGGTGACCCTGCGCACCCGGCGGATCGTGCTGGAGGCCGCACTGACCGAAGGCGTACGGCGGGAACCCGGCGTCGAGGTCCGGCTCGGTCGACGGGTGACCGGCCTCGCCGTCCGGGACGGCGTCCCGCCCCGGGTCACCGGCGTACGGGTGGGCGGCGAGACCCACCCGGCCGACCTCGTCATCGACGCGGCCGGGCGCCGCTCGCCGGTGCCCGGCTGGCTGGCCCGGGCCGGCTGCCGACCGCCCGTGGTCGACAGCCACCGCACCGGGATCACCTACCTGTGCCGCTGGTACCGGCTGCGCGCCGACGGGCCGCGCGACCCCGGACGGGTGCGGACCGGCTCGGCCTCGGCCTTCGCGCTCGCCGGCGTCTTCCCCTCCGACAACGACACCTTCGCGCTGAGCATGATCATCTCCACCGGCGACCCGACCCGCGGCTCGCTCGTCGACCCCGCCGTGTTCGAGGCCGTCGCCCGCCGGTTCCCCGCCTGCGCGGCCTGGCTCGACCTCGACCCCGAACCCCGGTCGGCCGTCCTGCCGATGGCCGGCCTGGACAACCGCTGGACCTCCCTCGCCGACGACGCCGGGCCCGTCGTCACCGGCCTGGTCAACACCGGCGACAGCCTCATCCACACCAACCCCACCCTCGGCCACGGCGTGGCCCTCGGCCTGCGCACCGCCCAGTACCTCGCCGCCCACGCCGACCAGGTCGCCGCGGACCCCACCGGCTACCACACCTGGACCGCCCGGAACCTCCGGCCGCTGTTCGACGAGCAGGTGGCCGCCGACCGCGCCAACGAGCAGCGCCTCAAGGGCAGTTCACCGCTCCCCGAGCTCCGCGCGGCCGCCCTCGCCGCCAGCGCCTTCGACGACCCCGTGGTCATGCGCGCCCGCGCCCAGACCCGCCACCTCGTCCGGCCGGCCAAGGAGGCCTACGGCACCGAGGAGATCGACCAGGCCGTCACCGCCTGGCTGGCCGCCAACCCGGACTTCAGCCCGCAGCACGACGGCCCGACCCGCGCCCAGTGGGACGCGCTCATCCCGGCCTGAACCTCATCCCGGCCCGCCTCCCGGCCACCGGGGCAAGGTCCGCCGGACAGGCCCTACGCCCGGAGGCCCTCGCGGGCCGGGGCGGGGGCCGGCGGCGGGACGGCGGGGCGGGAGTGCCGGCCGGTGCCCGGGGTGGGGAGGAGGTCGGGGGCCGGGGCGTAGCGGGCCGCCGGGGGGCGCAGCAGCCAGGTGGTGCGGGGGGTGGGGGTGATCAGGCCGAGGCCGTGCAGCAGGGCGAGGGCGTCGCGGCGCAGCGCGGTGCGGTCGGCGAGGTAGCGCGCGGGAAGGCCGTGGTCGTCGGCGATGTCGCCGAGCAGGCCGTCTATCAGGGCGTCGGAGATCGGGACGTCACCCTCGGCGCTCTCGCCGGGCAGCGGGCGGACCTCCTCGACCAGGCGCTCGACCAGCAGTTGGGCGGCCTGGGCCAGGGTGCCGGTGCCGGGGAGGGCGAGGTCGGTGAGTTCGGCGGCCGGGTCGAGCAGAGCGACGCCCTCGGCGCGCACTTCGGCCTCCAGCCCGAGGAACTCGGCGAGCGCGGCCGGGCCGCTGAGCCGGTGCTCCTCCAGCCATGCCCGGTGGTCCTCGGGGAGGTCGGCGGCGAGGACGGCGGGCGTCTCGGCGAGCAGCCGGCGAACGGCGGTGCCGGGTTCGGCCTCGGCGGCGCGGTGGATCAGGTCGGCGGCGTCGTCGGCGAGCGCGGGGGGGCCGGCCGGGACGGCGCGGGCGAGTTCGCGGTCGACGGTCAGCACGAAGGCGGTGTCGGCCGGGTCGGCCGGCAGGTCGCCCAGCACCTGCCAGTCGGCCAGCGCGGCGAGCGCCATCCCGAGGGCGGCCGGGTCGGCCGCGAGGTCGGGTGCGGCCTCGCGCATCGCGTCGAGCAGCCGCCCGTACCGGAGTTGCTCGGGGGCGTCGACGAGCAGGGCCAGCGCGAGCGCGAGCCTGGCGTAGCCAGCCGGGGTGAACGGGGCGCCGGTGGTGGGGTGTTCGAGGCGGCGGGCGGCGCCGCGGCCGAGGCCGGCCTTGCAGAGCCGGGCGTGCCACGGACCGACGACCAGGCGGTAGCCGAGCAGGGTGTCGAAGCGCTCGATGAGCCAGTCGCGGTGACGGCGGATCAGCGGGAAGCCGTCGGCGTGCGGGCCGGAGGCGGTGACCAGCGGGTGGGCGAGCAACAGCCGGGCGGCGATCCGGCGTTCGGCGTCCAGGAGTTCCGCACCGGAACGATCCTGCACCTCGCGGGCCACCTCCGGGAGCGCCCGGCCGTGCTCCGGCCGGCGGTGCTTGCCGGGCCCGCCGGGCTTGGCGCCCGACCGGACGACGGGCAGTGCGGCGGCGTCCCGCCGGGCCCGGCGCAGACCGCCCTCGGTACGGGCCTCGCGGGTTCGCGGCGCGGCGGCGGCGTGGGCGGTCGGGCCGTGCCACCAGCTGACGGCGGGGTCGGCGGGCTCGGCGGCGGTGCCGAGGTGCCGGGCGGGGTAGAGGCCGAAGGAGGCGGTGCACAGGTCGTCGGCGGCGCCGGGGGTGGCGGCGGCGAACCAGTGGGCGAGCCGCAGCAGCCCAGGGTCGGGGGAGAGCCTCTGGGCGGGCGCCTGCGGGCCGTCAGTACCGCACCCGGCCACGGCTCCGACATCGGCTCCGACATCGGCTCCGGCATCGGCTCCGGCATCGGCTGCGACAGCCGCTTCGGCGGCGGCTGCGGCATCGGTCCCGACGTGGGCTTCGGCATCGGCGGCCGGTTCGGCTCCACGTACGGCGAGGGCGGCGTCGGCGGTTCCCCGTCCTGCCCCGCCCGTACATCCGTCCGGCCTGCCGGTGGCCACCCGGGTGGCGCCGACCGCGTAGTCCTGCTGCTCCATGTCGGGATCCAGACTAGACGGTGACCGGTCACCCGGTGGCAGCTACCGCCCTCCTGAGGAACTCTCCGCAGGAGCCGCCGAAGCGGTCGCCCGCGCTCCGCTCCCCCGGCCGCGCCGTCACTCCCCGCCGCCCGACCGGGTTACGCGCCGGTAACCCGGTCTTCCGCCGCCCGGTCGGCTCCCATAGGGTCGGTCTCCCCACCCCGAACGACTGCGGAGGCACACGCCGCATGAGTATCCGTACGACCACCCGCGCCACCGGCCTCACCGGGCGCCTGCGTTCGGCCACCGGCCTGCTCGGCGGCTTCGCGGCCACCTCGGCGGCGCACCTGGGCTCGATCCTGTCCGGCGCGTCCGTCCTGCAGAACGCCACCAAGCCGGCCCTGATGCCGCTGCTGGCCGCGCACAGCGTGGCGGCGGCGGCCCGCGCCGAGCGCGAGGCGCCGAAGCTGCTGGCCCCGGCGCTGCTGGCGAGCGCGGGCGGGGACGTGCTGCTCCAGCTGAAGAACGACACCGCGTTCCTGGCCGGCATGGGCTCGTTCGCGGCCGCGCACGTCTGCTACGTCACGATGTTCGTCCAGCGCGGGGCGCTCACCGACCGCCGTCGTGCCCTGGTGGTCGCGGCCGCGTACGCGACGGCCTGGGCGGGCCTGGTCAGTCAGCTCTGGCCGGACCTCGGGGACCTCCAGGTACCGGTGGCCGGCTACAGCCTGCTGCTGACCTCGACGGCCGTCACCGCGGCCGGGCTGAACTGGCGGACCGGGCTGGGCGGGGCGCTGTTCCTGCTCTCCGACACGCTGATCGCCACCCAGATCGCGAAGTGGCGCGAGCTGCCGGGGCATCAGTTCTGGATCATGGCGACGTACGTACTGGCCCAGTACCTGCTGGCCAGCGGCACCCTCCGGCACGAGGAGCGGCCGGAGCACCGGGAGTGGCTGGAGCCGGCGGCCGTCTGACGCACCACCGCACCGCCGGTCCGGTCGGGGTCCGGCGGTGCGGGGCGCGGCTGGGGAGGGTGCGGGGCCCGTCAGGCACCTCGCCGCCGGAGCAGCCAGAAACCGCCGACGCCGCCGGCCACCAGGGCCAGCCCTCCGGCCAGTTCCGCCGGGTCCGCCGCGACCGAGCCGCCGAGGCCGGTCTTCACCGCGCCGTGCGGGGCGACCTGCTGGCTGCCGGCACCGGACTGGCCGAGTGAGCCGGCCCACTCCCCCGCCGCCTTGCCCCAGTCGCCGAGGCCCTTGTCGGAGCCGGCGGCGGCCACGGTGGTCACCTTGACGGTGGTCGAGAAGGCGCCGCCGTCCGGGCAGGTGCCGTCGACCTTGCTGTCCCCTCCGTGCTGGGAGGCCAGCCGGGCGGAGCCGCTGTGCTTGCCGTCGGATCCCAGGGTGAGGGTCGCGGGGCCGCCCTCGAAGGCGGCGGAGTGGGCGGTGATGGTCTTGGCGTCGGGCTTGTCCGACTTCTCGCAGGAGACCGTGACCGTCACGGTCTGGCCCGGTGCGGCCTGGGACGGGCTGACCGAGGCCGCGCCGTCCCTGGCGGATGCGAGGGGGGCCGTCAGACCGGTCAGTACCGTCGCGCCGATCAGGGCGGCGGCGGCCGTACGCATGGGGCGCATGCCGGAACCTCCGGGATTCTCGGGCGCAGCCGGGGACTCCCATGTCCACGTGGTGTGTCAACTGCACCCGGTCATTCACCGACGGTAGGCAGGAGCCCGCGGCCCGGCCACCGCTCAGGACCGTTCGAGCGACGGCCCGTCACCCAGCGTGAAGGCTCGCCTGAGGGCTCAGAGGTCCAGGTCGACCACGACCGGGGCGTGGTCCGAGGTGCCCTTGCCCTTGCGGGCCTCGCGGTCCACATAACTGTCGGTGACGGCGTCGGCGAAGGGCTTGTTGGCGTAGGTGAGGTCGATCCGCATGCCCCGGTTCTTCGGGAAGGCCAGCTGGCGGTAGTCCCAGTAGGTGTAGGGACGGTCGTACTTCAGCGGGCGCGGCACCACGTCGTGCAGGCCGATCTCGTCGAGGGCCGCCAGGGCGGCGCGCTCGACGGGGGTGACGTGGGTGAGGCCCTCGAAGGCGGCGACGTCGAAGACGTCCTCGTCGGTGGGGGCGATGTTGAAGTCCCCCAGGACGGCGAAGGGGCGCGGCCCGGCCGCGTCCTCGGCGGCGGCCTTGCGCAGCGCCTCCAGCCACTCCAGCTTGTAGCGGTAGTGGGCGTGGTCGACCTCGCGGCCGTTGGGCACGTAGACCGACCAGACCCGGACCGGGCCGCAGGTGGCGGCGATGGCGCGCGGCTCGAGTTCGGGCAGCAGGGCGCCGTCGGCGAGGTAGCCGGGCTGGCCGGGCAGTCCGCGCACGACGTCCTCCAGGCCGAGCCGGGAGACGACCGCGACGCCGTTCCAGCGGCCGGTGCCGTGCGCGGCCGTCTCGTAGCCGAGCTCGCGGACCTGCTCGTACGGGAAGGCGTCGGCCGCGCACTTGAGCTCCTGGAGGCAGAGCACGTCGGGCTTGGCGCTCTCCAGCCACTCCAGGAGCTTGGGCAGCCGGGCGGTGACGGAGTTGATGTTCCAGGTGGCGATGCGGACGGTCACGGCGGGCGGCCTTCCCGGTGGTTCGGTCGGTGCGGACGGGGGTGGGCCCCCTGGGGAGGCCCACCCCGAACATACCGTCCGGCACCGACAACCCGGCCCGACCGGCACTGCGGCCGGTGCCACGGCCAGTGCCCCGACCGGCACTGCGGCCGGTGCCACGGGCGGCGCCACGACGGGTACTGCGGCCGAGCCTCAGCCGGTGGGCCGGACCACCGCGGCCGAGCCGCCGCCGCGCCGCACCGGTTCGGCGGCGGCCACCCAGCGGCCGTCCGGCAGCCGTTCCACGCCGGTGGCGGCGCCGATCTCGCCGCCGTCGGCGAAGGTGTGCCCGAGCGCCTCCAGGGCGGCCCGCTCCGGCAGCGCCAGGAAGCCGGGCTCGGCCTGGGTGACGGCGTTGTTGCGCTGGCTGGCCCGCGGCGCGGCGATGGCCTGCTCCAGGCTCAGCCCCCGGTCCAGCCGCCCGAGCAGCACCTGGAGGGTGGTGGTGATGATGGTCGCGCCGCCCGGGCTGCCGGTGGCCAGCAGCGGCTCGCCGTCGCGCAGCACGACGGTCGGGGACATCGAGGAGCGCGGCCGCTTGCCCGGGCCGGGCAGGTTGGGGTCCGGGACGCCGGCCGCGAGCGGGGTGAAGTCGAAGTCGGTCAGCTCGTTGTTGAGCAGGAAGCCCCGGCCGGGGACGGTGATGCCGCTGCCGCCGGTCTGCTCGATGGTGAGGGTGTAGGAGACGATGTTGCCCCAGCGGTCCGCCACCGTCAGGTGGGTGGTGTTGGGGCCCTCGTACGGCTCGGGGACGGCCTGGCCGGTGTCGGCGCAGTCGGCCGGGTGGCGCGGGTCGCCGGGGGCGAGCGGGCTGGTGAGCGCGTGGTCGGGGCTGATCAGGCAGGCCCGGGAGGCGGCGTAGCGCTCGGAGAGCAGCTGCTTGGTCGGGACGTCCTCGAAGGCCGGGTCGCCGACCCAGCGGTTGCGGTCGGCGAAGGCGATCCGCGAGGCCTCCAGGAAGTGGTGGTAGTACTGGGTGCCGCTGTCCCCGGAGAGGTCTCCGTCCTCCAGGATGTGCAGCGCCTCGCCGACGGTGGTGCCGCCGGAGCTGGAGGGGGCCATCGAGTAGACGTCGTAGTCGCGGTAGGCGACGTGGGTGGGCGCCTGGTCGCGGACCCGGTAGGCGGCCAGGTCGGCGGTGTCGACCTTCCCGGGGCGGGCGTTGCGGCCGGAGGCCGGGTCGACCGGCGGGTGCTGCAGGGTGTTGACGATGTCCTTGGCCAACTCGCCCTGGTAGAAGGCCTTCACGCCGTCCTTGGCGAGCAGCTCGTAGGTCGCGGCGAGGTCGGGGTTGCGCAGGACGGAACCGACCTCGGGGAGCTTGCCGCCCGGCAGGTAGATCTTGGCGGTGGCCGGGAAGTCCTTGAACCGGTTGTAGTTGTCGGAGGTCTGGCCGCGGAAGGTGCCGTCGACGACGAAGCCGTTCTCGGCGATCCGCTCGGCGGGTTCGAGGTTCTGCCCGAGGGAGCGGGTGCCCCACTGCCGCAGTGCGGAGTCCCAGGTGGCAGGGGTGCCGGGGACGCCGACGGACAGTCCGCTGGTGACGGCGTCGGCGAAGGCGAGCGGCTTGCCGTCCTCCAGGAACAGTCCGGTGTCGGCGGTGTGACCGGCCGTCTCGCGGCCGTCGATGGTGTGCACCCGGCCGGTGGCGTGGTCGTAGTAGACGAAGTACCCGCCGCCGCCGATCCCGGAGGAGTAGGGCTCGGTCACCCCGAGCGCCGCGGCGGCGGCCACGGCCGCGTCCACGGCGTTGCCGCCCTTGCGCAGCACCTCGATCCCGGCGGCGGTGGCGTCGGCGTCCACGGACGCCACCGCTCCGCCCCACCCCACCGCCTCCGGCGCCTTCGGCGGCGGCGTCGCTGCCCCGGCTGGTCCGGTGGTGGCCCAGACCAGTGCGGTGGCGAGCAGCAGTGATGGCGCTAAGCGAGTCAGAGCTCTCATCCGAGTCCTCCTGAGTCGACGTCATGTCAGTTGTTCCACAGGAGGTATGAATCCGACAACCACACCGCGCGGCTACCAATGGGTAGTTGACGCGACGGGGGAAGGCGCGGCGGGCGGGCGGCGGGCGGCCGGGCGGCGGCGAACACAAGCCAGCGAACGGAGAGCAGCGAACAGAAAACAGCTGACAGGTTTCAGAAAACAGATAACGAAATCTGTTTGCTGAAACCTGTCAGCCGGAAGCCGTCCCCCGCCCCCCGCTACAGCGCGCTGCGCTCCACCCGCCGCCGCTTGATGGTGCGGAACCGCCGCGCCACCTGCCGCGCGAGGTCCGCCGCCCCGACCAGCCCGGCCTCGTTGCCGAGGGCGGCGTGGACGATGGTGGCCTCGGGCCGGAAGCCGCGCCCGGTCAGGGTGCGGCGGAAGGTGTCCCGGGCCGGGCCGATCAGCAGGTCGCCGGCCTCCGAGACGCCGCCGCCGATGACGAAGCGCCCCGGGTCCAGGGCGGCCGCCAGGTTGGCCATGCCGACGCCCAGCCAGGTGCCGACCTCGTAGAGCAGCTCGGTCGCGGTCGGGTCGCCGTCCTGGGCCGCCTCGGTGACCAGCGGCCCGGTGATGCCCTCGACCGTGCCACCGGCCCGGGCCAGCAGCGGCTGCACCACCGGGGACTCCTCGGCGACCAACTCCCGGGCGTCGCGCACCAGCGCGTTGCCGGAGGAGTACTGCTCCCAGCAGCCCCGGTTGCCGCACGGGCAGCGGTGGCCGCCGGGCACCACCTGCATGTGCCCGAACTCGCCCGCCAGGCCGTACTTGCCGCGGTCGACGTAGCCGTCCCGGACGACCGCGCCGCCGATGCCGGTGCCCAGGGTGAGCATCACCATGTGGTCCTCGCCGCGCCCGGCGCCGAAGCGCCACTCGGCCCAGGCGGCCGCGTTGGCGTCGTTCTCGACGATCACCGGGAAGCGCAGCCGCTCGCTGAGCGCCTGCTGGAGCGGCTCGTTGCGCCAGTTGAGGTGGGGGGCGAAGAGCACCCTGGAGCGCTCGGCGTCGACCCAGCCGGCCGCGCCGATGCCGACCGCGTGGACGTCGTGCCGGTCGGCGAGCTGGAGCACCAGCTCGACGATCACGTCCTCGACGACCTTGGCGCTCTTGCTCTTGTGCGGGGTGTCGGTGCGCAGCTTCTCCAGCACCTTGCCCTCGCCGTCGACGACCCCGGCGACCACCTTGGTGCCGCCGATGTCGACGCCGATGGTGGGCAGCCGCAGTATCCCCGCGGGCAGGGCGCGGCGGCGGCGCTCGGCGCGCGGGCCGAGGCCGAGCAGGGTGGGCAGGACGGCCGGCCGAGTGCTGCCTTGGGGGCTGTTCACGGCTGCGGACGCTCCTCACGGGAGATGGTGGTGTTCGGACGGGCCAGCTCGTGCGAGAGCTCGGCGAGGTCGGAGCCGCCGGCCATCTCGGTGGTGAGCTGTTCGAGGCTGATCGCGTCGCGCGGGTGGCTGCCGGCCATCCGCCCCCGCTTCAGCAGGGTGAAGTGGTCGCCGACCAGGTAGGCGTGGTGCGGGTTGTGGGTGATCAGGACGACCCCGAGCCCGGCGTCACGGGCCGCGGTGACGTACTTGAGCACCACCCCGGACTGCTTGACGCCGAGCGCCGCCGTCGGCTCGTCCAGGATGAGCACCTTGGCGCCGAAGTGCACGGCCCGGGCGATGGCCACGCACTGGCGCTGCCCGCCGGAGAGGGTGCCGATCGGCCGGTCGACGTCGTGCAGGTCGATGCCCATCCTGGCGAGCGCCTCGCGGGTGGTGGCGCGCATGCCGTCGGCGTCCAGCCGCAGGCCGCCCCAGCGGCGCATGCCCTGCTCGGAGCCGAGGAAGAAGTTGCGCCACACCGGCATCAGCGGGACGACGGCGAGGTCCTGGTAGACGGTGGCGATTCCGCGGTCCAGGGCCTGGCGCGGGGAGTCGAGCCGGACCTCCTCGCCGCCGATGGTGTAGGCACCCTCGTCGTGCTGGTGCAGCCCGGCGATGATCTTGATCAGGGTGGACTTGCCGGCCCCGTTGTCGCCGAGCACGCAGCTGATCTCGCCGGCGTGCAGGGTGAGTGAGACGTCCTCCAGGGCGCGGACGGTGCCGTAGGTCTTGCCGACGCCCTCCAGCGCGAGCAGTTCGGTACTCATCGTGGACCCCGTTCGGCCTGGCGCTTGACGTAGGCGTTGAGCAGCGCGGCCAGCAGCAGCATCGCGCCGAGGAAGAACTTGAACCAGTCCGGGTTCCACTGGGCGTAGATGATGCCCTTGCTGGCCATGCCGAAGATCAGCGCGCCGAGCGCGGAGCCGGCCACCGAGCCGTAGCCGCCGGTGATCAGGCAGCCGCCGATCACCGCCGCGACGATGTAGATCAGCTCGTTGCCGACGCCCTCGCCGGACTGGACGGTGTCGAAGGAGAACAGCAGGTGCTGCCCGAGCACCCAGGCACCGAAGGCGACTCCCAGGTAGAGCAGCGTCTTGGTGCGGGCGACCGGCACCCCGACGGCGCGGGCGGCGGCCGCGTCGCCGCCGACGGCGAAGATCCAGTTGCCGAAGCGGGTGCGCAGCAGCACCCAGCTGCCGACCACCAGCAGGCCGAGCCACCACCAGACGGTGGCCTTGATCGTCAGTCCGCCGACGTTCAGCTCGGAGGCGAACAGCCACCGGCAGGTCTCGAAGCCCTGCATGTCCGAGATCGACTTGGTGGAGACCGTCCCGGAGATCGCCTTGGTGACGCCCAGGTTGGCGCCGGTCAGCATCAGGAAGGTGCCCAGGGTGACGATGAAGCTGGGCAGCTTGGTGCGGCCGAGCATCCAGCCGTTGAACCCGCCGATCGCCAGCGTGGTGGCCAGCGAGACCAGGACGCCGACCCAGGTGACCGCGGTGAACTGGTACGAGACCATCGAGGAGGTCAGCGCGGCGGTGGTGACCAGCACGCCGGCCGAGAGGTCGAACTCACCGCCGATCATCAGCAGCGAGACCGGCACGGCCATGATCCCGATGGTGGACGCCGCGTACAGCACGGTGCCCAGCGAGGAGAGCCGCAGGAAGGGCTCGGCGACGGCCGCGAAGACCGCGAACACCGCGACGGCGGCGATCAGCGAGCCCAGCTCGGGCCGGGCGAGCAGCCGCCGCAGGGCGGCCGGGCGGTCCTGGACGAGCAGGTCGGGGGTGGCGGGACCGGTCACCTGGTCCCCCTCGCCACGTACTCGGCGAGCGCGTCGGCGTTGTCCTTGGTCAGGATCTGCGGGCCGGTCGCGACGGGCTTGCCGCCGCCGAGCATGTCCAGGTTGGACTTGTACAACCACAGCAGGTCGACGCCCTCGTAGCCCTGGAGGTAGGGCTGCTGGTCGACCGCGAAGCCGACGCTGCCGGACTTGAGGCCGGCCACCACCTGTGGTCCCAGGTCGAAGGTGTCCAGCTCCACGCCGCGGTGGGCGTCCTGGACGGCCTGCAGTCCGGTGGCGGCCATCGGGCCGGAGAGGGTGAGCACGGTGTCGATGGAGGGGTCGGCCTGGAGCTTGGCGGAGATCGCCGCCCGGGCGTCGGGCATGTCGACGCCGTTGACGTAGAGCGTCTGGAAGCCGCCGCCGGCCTTGGACTGGGCGCCCGAGCAGCGCTCCTCCTGGCCGACGTTGCCCTGCTCGTGGATCACGCACAGCACGTTCTTGCGGCCGCGCGAGGCCAGTTCCGTACCGGCCGCCTGACCGGCCGAGGACTCGTCCTGACCGATGTGGGTCAGCGCGCCGAACTTGGCGGAGAACTCCTGACCGGAGTTGATCGTGATCACGGGGATGCCGGCCGCCTTGGCCTTGCCGAGGACGCCGGCCATCGCGTCGCCCTTGGCGAGGGTGACCAGCAGGCCGTCGACCTTCTGGTCGATGGCGGCCTGGACGAGCTGGACCTGGTTCTGGGTCTGCGCGTCGTTGGAGTACAGGAAGGTGATGTTGTCCTTGGCGGCGGCCTGCTCGGCGCCCTTGCGCACGCTGTCCCAGAAGGCGTCGCCGGCTCCGGCATGGGTCACCATGGCGACCTTCCAGCGCGGGGTGGTGACGGCGCTGCCGCCGGCGGCCGCGGCCTTGGCGCGGGCCTCCTCGGCGCGTCTGCCTCCGGTACTGCTGCAACCGGCCGCGGTGACCGCGAGGGCCAGGACGGCGCACACGGGCCAGAAGCGGCGGGACGGGCGAAAGCGGGTTGTGCTCATCCCCATAGTCTCTCTGGCCCGGCCGCGCGGGATCGCACCGCCTCGCCCGGCAGTGCGAACGGCCAGGGAGGTAAGGTGCCCCGGGGGACCTTCCTGGAAGTTCGCTGAGCATCTGGTTCGGAGCACCGCCATCCGGGTGACAGACTAGGCGCCGACCCGAAGCAGAACACCTCGGAAACGTGATGTTCCTCTCAGGTTTCGCACAGATTCGGACGGCAACCGATCATCGGTTCGCTGCCGTCTGATGCCATTGACGTGCGTTCGGGCAAGTGGGGCCCGGGCGGCGAGCGACCCGGATACGAGAACGCATGGAACTGACAGGTACGCCATTCCTCATCCTCACCGTCATCCTGGTGCCGGTGTCCATCACAGTGGCGCTGCTGTTCTGGGGGAAGGTGCGCGGCCCCCAGCCGGTGCGCACCCTGTCCCGGATCGTCATGATCATGTTCTGCCAGGTCACCGCCGTGCTGATGGTGTTCGTGATGGTCAACAACGCGAACCTGATCTACGGCAACTGGGACGACCTGCTCGGCACCGGTGACCACGTCCGCGCGGTGCCCTCGGTGGCGCCGGTGGACCCGGCCGGCAACACCAAGGACGGCTCCGGCGACACGGCCAAGCAGCCACCGAAGGTGCTGCAGAAGTTCGGCGGCGTGAACGACCCGGCGGTACCCGGGGACGTCCAGAAGACCGAGCTCAAGGGCCAGGTGTCCGGCGTCGACGGCGAGGTGCTGGTCTGGCTGCCGCCGCAGTACAACGACCCGGCGTTCAAGGACAAGAAGTTCCCCGTGGTCGAGCTGATCCCCGGCTACCCGGGCTCCTCCTCCACCTGGTACGGCACCCTCAAGGTCTCCGAGCAGCTCAAGCCGCTGATGCAGCAGGGCAAGGTCGCCCCGTTCATCCTGGTCTCGCCGCGCACCCTGCTGCTGGGCAGCCACCAGGACGCGGGCTGCACCGACATCCCCGGCAAGATCAACGCGGACGCCTGGATCACCCGCGACGTCCCGCAGATGGTGCTGGACAACTTCCGCGCCGACCCGTCCTCGGACCGCTGGGCGATCGCCGGCTACTCGGCCGGCGCCCACTGCGCCGCCAAGCTGTCGCTGGCCCACCCCAACCGCTACCGCGCCGCCATCGCCATGTCCGGCTACAACGACCCGGCGACCGAGGGCGACTCGCTGGTCGGCAAGGACCCGAAGCTGCGCACCGAGAACAACCCGGTCAACATCCTCAAGTCCGCCCAGCAGCCGCCGAAGGTCGCCCTGCTGGTCAGCGGCGCCAAGGGGGACGGCTACGAGGACGGCCAGGCGATCGCCGGCGCGGCCAAGGAGCCGACCAAGGTCCAGGTCGAGGAGAGCACCGGCCCGCACACCACCGACATGTGGAAGCGGATGGTGCCGAGCGCCTTCGAGTGGCTGACCGGGATCATCCCGGTGCAGTGACCCTCCCGCCAACCGGCCGAGAGGGCCCGCCGCGAGTGTTCGCGGCGGGCCCTCTCGGCCGTTCCGGCGGGTCCCGGGGCTTCCAGCGACCTCCCAGGAACCGGCCCTTCCTGGGACCGGAGTCCATCCGGCGGAACTGACAGGAAACGGTCAGGCGAGTTCCAGCGCCAGGTAGAAGTCCACCCGGTCCTCCAGCCGGGAGAGGTCCCGCCCGGTCAGCTCCTCGATCCGGCCGATCCGGTACCGCAGGGTGTTGACGTGGACGTGCAGCTGCCCGGCGCAGCGGGTCCAGGAGCCGTCCGAGCGCAGGAACGCCTCCAGGGTGCGGACCAGGTCCGCCTGGTGCTCGATGTCGTACGCGATGACCTTGTCCAGCAGCCGGCTGCGGAAGGCCCGGCGGACCTCGTCCGGGACGGCGGCCAGCAGCAGCACGTGCGAGGCCAGCTCCTCGGGGCCGGCCACGCAGACCCGGCCGACCCTGGCGGCGGCGATCCGGCGGGCGTGCCGGGCCTCCTCCAGGGCGCCGCGCAGGCCCCCGGCCTCCGGGGCGGGGGCGGAGACGCCGAGGGTGATCCGGCCCTCCGAGCCGAGCCCGGCCTCCAGCGGGGCGAGCAGCTCGCGCAGGGTGTCAGCGGGCACCGGGCTGTCCAGCGCGGGCAGCACCACCACGGCGCCGTGGCCCGCGCCGGCCACCAGGGCCCGGTCGCTGAGGCCGCCGAGCGCCTCCTCCAGGACGGACCGCACCGTGCCCTCCGGCAGGCCGGTGCCCTCGGCGCTGAGCACCAGCCAGGAGGCGTCCTTCGTCGGGGACTTGGGCTCGGGGCTCTCGTAGCGGGCGGCCATCGCCGAGGAGGCGTACAGGGTGCGGCTGATCTCGGCCGGGTCGGCGTCGCGGCGCAGGAGGGCGAGCAGTTCGTCGGCCAGCCGGCGGCGCAGCCGGCGGCCCTCGTCCCGGCGGTGGCGCTCGGCGGCGACCAGCCGGGCCAGGTTCTCGGCGAGCTGCTGGCGCTTGGTGGTCCACTCGGTGACGTCGCCGGCCACCGCGAGCACCCAGTCGGCCAGCGGGGACCCGGGCTGCGGGGCGTCCTGCTCGGCGGAGGCCGCGGCGGGCAGCAGCGAGTAGGCGCCGCCGGCCAGCCGGGCCCGGTGCGGGGGGCGGCGGCGCTGGCGCTGGGCGGCGAGGTGGGCGCGGACCAGCTGGTCGCGGTCCTCGGCGGTGAGCCGGTCGGCCGGGCCGGCGATCACCCCGCCGGTCGGGGTGAGCACCCAGCAGTCCAGGTCGAGGTCGCCGCCGAGGAGGTCCAGCACGGCGTCCAGTCCGCCGCCGCCGGCCGCCGAGACCAGCAGCCGGTGCCGGTCCACCAGGGCGGCGAGGTCGGCGGCGCGGTCGGCGGAGACCTGACGGCCGATGAACTCGGTGACGGTGCCGAAGGCGATGTCGTCGGGGACGGCCAGCAGCGGCATCCGGTGCCGGCGGCAGGCCTCGACCAGGTCCTCGGGCACCGGGCCGACCTCGGCCTCGCCGGCCGCCAGGGCGACGGCGCCGCCGGCCGCGATGGTCCGGACGAACCGCTCGGAGTCGGCCGGGCCGCCGCGCCAGAGCATCCCGGTGAGCACCAGCTCGCCACCGTGCAGGTAGCGGCCGGGGTCGTGCAGGTCCGTGGTCATCACGCCGCTGACCTGCCGGTCCAGCTCCTCCTCGGCCGCGAGCAGGCGCAGTCGTGGGGCGCCGGGGGCGAGCAGGTCACGGACACGCATCCGCGGACTCCTAACGGGGGCTGGAACAGGGGGGGTCGAACGGGGCGGGGGCGGGGCGGAGGCCGGATCGAGAGGGGTGGGGGCGGCCGGGCGCGCCGCCCGGGGGTGACAGTGTGCCCGAACATCCGTGCTCGGTGTTACGCACCAAGGGGCGGCCGCGGCACGGGCCCATGGACCGTGCGTCACGGCCGGATTACGGTCGTAGGTGACACCCGGCGGAGACCTGGGCTGCGGGATTCTCCTGCTTAGAGGAACGTACAGGATGCCGGGCCGGCTCACAGCCGGGGCTTCATGCCATCGGTGACTGCCAGTGGCCCCGGTCACAGGGGTTCACTGGGCGACACGCCGCCGGGCACCCGGTCGGCGAAGACTTGAGGAGAAACCCGCATGGAGTTCCTTCGGCCCGCCACCTGGGACGAGGCTCTCGCGGCGAAGGCTGAGTATCCGACCGCGCTGCCCATCGCGGGCGGCACGGACGTCATGGTCGAGCTGAACTTCGACGTGCACCGGCCATCCGCGATTCTCGACCTGAACCGCGTCACCGAGCTCACCGAATGGACGAACGACGGCAGCGTCGTCCGGCTCGGCGCCTCCGTCCCGTACGCCCGGATCATCGCGGAGCTGTCCGGGCCGCTGCCCGGGCTCGCGCTGGCCGCCCACACCGTCGGCTCGCCGCAGATCCGCAACCGCGGTGGCGTCGGCGGCAACCTCGGCGGCGCTTCCCCGGCCGGTGACGCGCACCCCGCGCTGCTGGCGGCCGGACGGGACGTGTTCGTCGAGGCGGCCTCGGTGCGCGGCACCCGGCTGATCCCGATCGACGAGTTCTACGTCGGGGTCAAGCGCAACAGCCTGGAGGCGGACGAGCTGATCCGGGCGGTGCACATCCCGGTCGCGGACGGCCCGCAGCAGTTCTCGAAGATCGGCACCCGCAACGCGATGGTGATCGCGGTGTGCGCGTTCGGCTTCGCCCTGCACCCCAAGAACGGAACCGTCGGCACCGGTATCGGTTCGGCCGCCCCCACGCCGCGCCGCGCCGTCGAGGCCGAGGAGTACCTCCAGGGCGTGCTCGCCGAGCGCGGGCTCTGGGAGTCCGGGGAGCTGCTGGGCACCGAGGTGATCCAGCGCTTCGGCGAGCTGGTGAAGGCGGCCGCCTCCCCGATCGACGACGTCCGGGGCACCGCCGACTACCGGCGCCACTCCCTGGCCGTGATGGCCCGCCGCACCCTCACCTGGTGTTGGAACGACTACAGCAAGCAGATCAGGAGCGCGGCATGAGGGTCACGTTCACCGCGAACGGCAAGCCGGTCGAGGCCGACGACGTGTGGGAGGGCGAGAGCCTGCTCTACGTCCTGCGCGAGCGCGTCGGCCTGCCCGGTTCGAAGAACGCGTGCGAGCAGGGCGAGTGCGGCTCGTGCACCGTCTACCTGGACGGCGTGCCGGTCTGCGCCTGCCTGGTCGCGGCCGGACAGGTGCAGGACCGCGAGGTGCGCACGGTCGAGGGCCTGGCCGACGAGGACGGCGAACTGGGCCTCGTCCAGCAGGCGTTCATCGACGCCGGGGCCGTCCAGTGCGGCTTCTGCACCCCCGGGCTGCTGGTGCAGACCGACGCCCTGCTGGAGAAGGACTCCCAGCCGAGCGACAACGACATCCGCGAGGCCCTGTCGGGCAACCTGTGCCGCTGCACCGGTTACGAGAAGATCATGGACGCGGTGCGGCTCGCCTCCGCCCGCAAGTGCTCCGGGGAGGCTGGTGCCAAGTGAGTACTCGGACGATCCAGGGCCAGAAGAACCTGCAGAACATCGACCAGGTCTCCAAGCACGGCATCGGCGGCTCGCCGCTGCGCCCGGACGGCAACCTGAAGGTCAAGGGCGAGTTCGCCTACTCCTCGGACATGTGGCACGAGGACATGCTCTGGGGCATGGCGCTGCGCTCGCCGCACCCCCGGGCCGACATCCTCAGCGTGGACATCTCCGAGGCGCTCAAGGTGCCCGGCGTCTACGCGGTGCTGACCCACGAGGACATCCCCGGCTCCAAGTACTACGGCCTGGAGATCCAGGACCAGCCTGCCCTGGCGATCGACAAGATCCGCTACCACGGCGAGGCGATCGCCCTGGTCGCCGCCGACCACCCGGAGACGGCCCGCCGCGCGGTGAAGAAGATCAAGGTCGAGTACCGGGTGCTCACCCCGATCGTCACCGAGGAGCAGTGCCTGGACCCGGAGACGTACGGGTACGTGCACGAGCCGCACGAGTACAAGTCGCACGCGTACGGCAACATCTGCCACGAGCAGAAGCTGGTCTCCGGCCTCGGCGTGACCGACGAGGTGCGGGCGATGGCGGACGTCATCGTCAGCGGCGACTACGAGGTCGGCATGCAGGACCAGGCCTTCCTCGGCCCCGAGTCCGGCCTGGCCGTGCCCGCCGAGGACGGCGGCATCGACCTCTACATCGCCACCCAGTGGCTGCACGTGGACCGCGAGCAGATGGCCCCGGTGCTGGACCTGCCCGAGGAGAAGGTCCGGCTCACCCTGGCCGGCGTCGGCGGCGCCTTCGGCGGCCGCGAGGACATCTCGATGCAGATCCACGCCTGCCTGCTGGCGCAGCACACCGGCAAGCCGGTCAAGATCGTCTACTCCCGGGACGAGTCCTTCTACGGCCACGTCCACCGCCACCCGGCGCGGATGCACTACGAGCACGGCGCCACCCGGGACGGCAAGCTGGTCTTCGCCGACTGCCGGATCGTGCTGGACGGCGGCGCCTACGCCTCCGCCTCCCCCGCCGTGGTCGGCAACGCGGCCTCGCTCGGGCACGGCCCGTACGTGATCCCGAACGTGAAGATGCACGCCATCGCGCTCTACAGCAACAACCCGTCCTGCGGGGCGATGCGCGGCTTCGGGGCCGTCCAGGCGGCGTTCGGCTACGAGACCCAGATGGACAAGCTGGCCGTCGAACTCGGCATGGACCCGGTCGAGTTGCGGCAGCTGAACGCGATGTCGGAGGGCGACTTCATGCCCACCGGCCAGCGGATCGACTCCCCCGCCCCGGTGGCCGAACTACTGCAACGGGCCAAGGACATGCCGCTGCCCCCGCCGCTGGACACCGAGCACCTGGACGTGCGAGCACTGCCCGGCGCCCTGTCCAACACCTCGCACGGCGAGGGCATCGTGCGCGGGGTCGGCTACTCGGTCGGCATCAAGAACGTCGGCTTCTCCGAGGGCTTCGACGACTACTCCACCGCCCGGGTGCGGCTGGAGGTGATCGGCGGCGAGCCCGTCGCCATGGTGCACACCGCGATGGCCGAGGTCGGCCAGGGCGGCGTCACCGTGCACGCCCAGATCGCCCGCACCGAGCTGGGCGTCGAGCAGGTCACCATCCATCCGGCCAACACCGAGGTGGGGTCGGCCGGTTCGACCTCCGCCTCGCGCCAGACGTACATGACCGGCGGGGCCGTGAAGCTGGCCGCCGAGGCCGTCCGGCGGGAGCTGATCGCCAAGGGTCGGCAGCGCTACGGCTGGACCCACGACGACATCGTGCTGACCGGCGGCAAGGTCGTCTCGGAGAGCGCCGGAGTGCTCGTCCCGATGGTGGACCTGCTGGGTGACGAGGCGATCGACCTCACCCGCGAGCACCACCACCGGCCCACCCAGGCCTTCGACAAGGAGACCGGCCAGGGCTTCGGCCACGTCCAGTACACCTTCTGCGCCAACCGCGCGGTGGTGGACGTGGACGTCGAGCTGGGCCTGGTCAAGGTGGTCGAGCTCACCGCCGTCCAGGACGTCGGCAAGGCGCTCAACCCGCTCTCCGTGGTCGGCCAGATCCAGGGCGGCTGCACCCAGGCGCTCGGGCTCGCGGTGATGGAGGAGATCATCGTCCGGGACGGCAAGGTGCGCAACGCCTCCTTCACCGACTACCTGATCCCCACCATCCTGGACACCCCGCCCATCCCGGTGGAAGTCCTCGAACTGCCCGACCCGCACGCCCCGTACGGGCTGCGCGGCGTCGGCGAGGCGCCGACCGTGTCGGCGACCCCCTCGATCGTGGCGGCGATCCGCAACGCCACCGGTCTGGCGCTCAACCGGATCCCGGTCCGGCCGGAGCACCTGACCACCGAACAGCCCGGCTGATCCCGGGAGTCAGACCTCCGGGGCGGCGCCGAGTCTTCCCCGCCGCCCCGGAGCAACCCGCTGCCCTCGCCCACGCCGGGGTTCCGCAGTGGTGCGCACCACCCTCGACTGCACCACCCGCACCTGCACCTCTACCTGCACCACGGACGCTCCCCCCACCCGAGCGCCCCAGTGAGTCGATACCGTCCCCCTCTGCCAACTTCGTTGACTGGCAATCAGGTCGGCTCGCCCACCCCAACCCCCTTTGACACTTGGGAGTGGACATGACCAGGATCCCCACGGAGCCCGGCACCACCGAAGCAGACAGATCCGCCGAGGACGAGACCCACCCCTCGCCCCCGGCACCAGGGCCGAAGGGCTCGCTCGACGCGTACTTCAAGATCTCGGCCCGCGGCTCGACCCTCGCCAACGAACTACGCGGTGGCCTCACCACCTTCATGGCGATGGCGTACATCATCCTGCTCAACCCGCTGATCCTCAGCGGCGCGGACGTCACCGGCGTCAAGCTCGACCACGCCGCGCTGACCACCGCCACCGCCCTCGCGGCCGCCGTCACCACCATCCTGATGGGCGTGGTCGGCAACGTGCCGCTGGCCCTGGCCGCCGGACTCTCGGTCTCCGGCGCGGTCTCCGCGCTCGTCGTGCCGCACACCACCTGGCCGCAGGCCATGGGCCTGTGCGTGATCTACGGCCTGCTGATCGTGCTGCTGGTGGTCTCCGGACTGCGCGAGAAGATCATGAACGGCATCCCGCTGCCGCTCAAGCACGCGATCACCATCGGCATCGGCCTGTTCGTCACGATCATCGGCCTCTACAAGGCCGGCTTCGTGCACACCGGCGGCCCCACCCCGCTGTCCCTCGGCCCGTTCGGCGAACTCTCCGGCTGGCCGGTCCTGATCTTCTGCCTCACCCTGCTCACGATCTTCGTGCTGATGGCGCGCGGCGTGCGCGGCGCGATCCTGATCGGCATCGCCGGCGGCACCGTGGTCGCCGTCGTCGTCAACAAGCTGGCCGACGTACCGGCCAAGGCCTGGGCGAACTCCGTCCCGGTCTGGCCCGGCAGCCCGATCGCCGCCCCCGACTTCAGCCTCTTCGGCCACGTCGACCTGTTCGGCGCCTTCGGCGGCAAGGGCCTGGGCGCGATCAGCGCCTCCGTCGCGGTGTTCACCCTGGTGCTGGCCGGCTTCTTCGACGCGATGGCCACCATCATCGGTGTCGGCACCGAGGCCGGACTCGCCGACAAGCAGGGCCGGATGCCCGGCCTGTCCAAGGCGCTGTTCATCGACGGCGCCGGCGGCGCGGTCGGCGGCCTGGCGGGCGCCTCCGGGCAGACCGTCTTCGTCGAGTCCGCCACCGGCGTCGGCGACGGCGCCCGCACCGGCCTCGCCTCCGCCGTCACCGGCGGGCTCTTCGCCCTGATGCTGTTCTTCTCGCCGCTGGCCGGAATCGTGCCGGTCGAGGTCGCCTCCGCCGCCCTGGTGGTGATCGGCTCGATGATGATGAGCCAGGCCCGGCACATCGACTGGTCCGACCGCGAGGTCGCCATCCCGGCCTTCCTGACCTGCGTGCTGATGCCGTTCACCTACAGCATCACGGCGGGCGTCGCCGCCGGCGTCATCTCGTACACGGTGATCAAGGCCGGCCAGGGGAAGTGGCGCGAGCCCGGGGTGCTGATGTGGATCCTCACCGCCGTGTTCGTCGTGTACTTCGCGCTCAGCCCGATCAAGTCCTGGCTCGGCGTGCACTGAGCACCGTGCTCCCGGTCCTTTGATCACAACCGCCGCCGTACGGGATCGTTTCCCGTACGGCGGCGTCCCCCGCTACTGTCGAATCGGGTAAGGAGCCTCCGACATGCAGGACATCGCCGAGCAGTTGCAGGCCTGGCACGCGTCCGGGCGGTCCTTCGCCGTGGCCACCGTCGTCGGCGTCTCCGGCAGCGCCCCGCGCGACCCGGGAGCCGCGCTGGCCGTCGACGCGGCCGGGGAGGCCGTCGGCAGCGTCTCCGGCGGGTGCGTCGAGGGCGCGGTGTACGAGCTCTGCCAGGCCGCCCTGGACACCGGCGAACCGGTCCTGGAGCGATTCGGCTACAGCGACGAGGACGCCTTCGCCGTCGGACTGACCTGCGGCGGGATCCTCGACGTCTTCGTCCAGCCGGTCGTGCCCGGGGCCGACCCCGGGATGGACGCCGGCCTCGCCCACATCGCCGACGGGACTCCCGTCGCCCTCGCCCGGGTGATCGAGGGCCCGGCCGCACTCCTCGGAGCCACCCTCGCCGTCACCTCCGACCAGCGGCACGGGGCGCTCTCGGTCGGGCCGACCACCGTCGGCGCGCTCGAACGCGCCCTGGTCGCGGAGGCCCGGGCCATGCTCGACGCCGGCCGCACCGGGCGGATCGTGCTCGGCCTGGACGGACGGCCCTGCGACGAAGAGGAACAGGGCACCGTCACCTGCTTCGTCGAGTCCTACGTGCCCGCGCCCCGGATGCTGGTCTTCGGCGCGATCGACTTCGCCGCCGCCGTGGTGCGGATCGGCAAGTTCCTCGGCTACCACGTCACCGTATGCGACGCCCGGCCCGTCTTCGCCACCGCCCGGCGCTTCCCCGAGGCCGACGAGGTCGTGGTCGACTGGCCGCACCGCTACCTGGACTCCCAGCTCGGCCGGATCGACGGCCGCACCGTGCTGTGCGTGCTCACCCACGACGCCAAGTTCGACGTCCCGCTGCTCGAACGCGCCCTGCGGCTGCCGGTCGGCTACGTCGGCGCGATGGGCTCCCGGCGCACCCACCGCGACCGGCAGGCCAAACTGCGCGAAGCGGGGCTCACCGACACCGAACTCGCCCGGCTGCGCTCCCCGATCGGCCTCGACCTCGGCTCCCGCACCCCCGAGGAGACGGCCGTCTCCGTCGCCGCCGAGATCATCGCCCACCGGCGCGGCGGCAGCTGCCTGCCGCTGAGCGCCGGGGACGGGCCGATCCACCACGACACCGCGGTGGCTTCCGAGGAACCGGCACCCACCCGACGGACCCACGCCGCCTGAGGGCCGGTCGGCGTTGGGAACCGGCCGGCGTTGGGAACCGGCCGGCGTTGGGAACCGGCCGGCGTTGGGAACCGGCCGGTGTCACGTTGCGTGGCCACCGGGGCAGCGGGAGGCTGGAGGTGCGGACTCGCCCCGAGCCCGGGGAAGGAGCAGGGATCATGCGTGCCCTGCTGGAGGTCGAACTCGACACCGCGACCTCGAACAAGCTCATCAACGACGGCACCATCGGCGACGCGATCCAGCAGACACTGGCCCAACTCAAGCCCGAGGCCGCCTACTTCCTCAGCCGCCACGGGCGGCGCGCGATAGTCGTCGTCGTCGACATCGCGGACGAGGCCTCGATCCCGTCCATCATGGAACCGTTCTGGCTACAGCTGGACGCCACCGTCGACCTGCACCCCTGCATGAACGTCGAGGAGCTCACGGAGGGGCTCAAGCGGCTCGGTCAGTAACCGTCCGTCACGCGCCTTCACCCGTCAGTCGGCCAGCGCCAGCTTCAGGCCGAAACCCACCACCACCGCACCGGTCACCCGGTCCATCAGGCGCCGGGCGGCCGGGCGGCGCAGCCAGCCGCGCAGCACCCGGGCGAAGCCGACCAGGACGGTCGACCAGAGCAGGCCCTCCACCACGTGCACGCAGGTCAGCACCACCCCGGCGGCGAAATGCGGGGCCCCGGCCGGGATGAACTGCGGCAGCACCGCCACGTAGAAGACCCCGACCTTGGGATTCAGCAGATTGGTCAGCGTCCCGCGCCGCCAGCCGTGGACGAACCCGCCCTCGACCGGTTCCTCCTCGGCCGCGGCCTCGACCCCGCGCTTGCGCAGCATCCCGACGCCCATCCACACCAGATAGACCGCACCGGCCCAGCGCAGCACCTCGTACGCCACTTGCGAGGCGGTCAGCAGCGCCGTCACCCCCGCCGAGGTCAGCGCGCCCCAGATCAGCGTGCCGGTCTGGATCCCCAGCACCACCCCCCAGGCCTGCCGCCGCCGCCCCAGCGCGGACGTCCGCAGGATCAGCGCGGTGTCGAGTCCGGGCGTGAGCGTGAGCAGCCCGACGACGAGGGCGAAGGACCACAGAGCGGTTGTCATCTCCATGGGCCTCGATGCTCTCACAGCCCCGGCGAGGCGCTGCGGGCCGCCCGGACGCTGCGGCAACCGTGGCTCAGGTGATGTTCAGGCGGGCGGCGAGGCGGAGGAGGCCGGGGCTGAGGCGGGAGAGGAGACGGGCGGCCTTGGCCTCGGGGGTGACCGGGACGACGGGCTTGCCGGTGCGGACGGCGGTGACGATCGCGGTGGCCACCTTCTCCGGCGGGAAGCCGCGGCGGGCGTAGAGCTTGGCGGCGCGGGCCTGCTTGGCGGACTGCTCGGCGGCGGTGGTGGCGGAGAACGTGGAGGTGCGGGTGATGTTGGTGTTGACGATGCCCGGGCAGATGGTCGAGACGCCGATGCCGTGGCCGACGAACTCGGCGCGCAGGCAGTCGGAGAGCATGAAGACGGCGGCCTTGCTGGTCGCGTAGGCGGTGAGCGCCTTGGCGGGCAGGTAGGCGGCGGCCGAGGAGACGTTGACGATGTGGCCGCCAAGGCCGCGGTCGGCCATCAGGGTGCCGAAGGCGCGGCAGCCGTGGATCACGCCCCAGAGGTTGACGTCCAGGACGCGCTGCCACTCCTTCTCGGTGGTCTGCAGGAACGTCCCGGAGTGGCCGATGCCGGCGTTGTTGACCAGCACGTCGGGCACGCCGTGCTCGGCGGCGACGCTCTGGGCGAAGGCGTCCATCCCGGCGCCGTCGGAGACGTCCACCCGGTAGGCGTGTGCCCGCGGGCCGATCAGCGAGGCGAGTTCGGCGGTGCGCTCGGCGGCCGCGAGGTCGAGGTCGCAGACCACCACCCGGGCGCCGTCCTCGGCGAAGGCTAGCGCGGTGGCCCGGCCGATGCCGCTGCCGCCGCCGGTGACGATCACCAACCGGCCGTCGCCGTCGCCCGGTTGGGCCGGCCCGCCGGATTCGATGCGGGCGGTCTCGATGCGGGCGGTGAACTCGCGGACCAGGCCGGCCACGGTGGCTCCCTTCTCCAGCAGCGCCGACCAGTGGCCGGCGTGCAGTGTGCGGCGGGTCAGGTGGGGCACCCAGCGCTCCAGGCCCTCGGAGAGGTAGGTGCCGACGTAGCGGTCCCGGGTCAGGGTGACCAGCTGGACCGGGACCTCGGTCGGCCGCTCACGCGGACTGCCCATCGTGGGGCGGAAGTTGGCCCGGTACAGCTCGATGCCGCGGACCGCGTCACGGCGCAGGGTGGGCTGGGGGTGGCCGGCCCGGGGGGTGACCCGCTCCAGGTCGCGCAGCACCCGCGGCCAGGCCCGGGCCAGGCCCAGGCGCCACACCGCAGGGGCGAGGAAGGGCAGGTGGAAGGCGGTGATGTACCAGGAGTGGAGGCCCTGGTGGAGCAGCTGCCCGAGGTGGCGCGGGGTGGGGCGGCGCAGCCGGTGGCGCAGCCAGTGACCCATGTGGTCCAGGCTGGGGCCGGACAGCGTGGTGTAGGAGGCGATCCGGCGCTCGGCGCCGGGGGCGGTGACGGCCTCCCAGGACTGGATCGAGCCCCAGTCGTGGGCCACCAGGTGAACCGGGCGGTCCGGGCTGACGGCGTCGGCGACCGCGAACAGGTCGTCGGCCAGGTGCTCCAGGCGGTAGTCCTCGCGGCGGGCCGGGGCGGCCGAATCGCCGGCGCCGCGTACGTCGTAGCGGACCACGTGGTGGTCGCGGGCGAGGTCGGCGGCGATGTCGTCCCAGACGACGTGGGTGTCCGGGTAGCCGTGCACCAGGAGGACGGTGGGGGCCTCCGGGTCGCCCTGCTCGAAGACGGCCAGCGGCAGGCCGCCGGAGTGGACGGTCCGGCGGCGGACGGCCGTGGACGGACGGGGGGTCGTCATCGGGTGGCCTCCAGAGCGGTCGGCTCGTCGGTCGGGTCGGCGCGGGTCGGGTCGGTGCGGGTCGGGTCGGCGGCGGTCGGCTCGATGGTGGCCGAATCGTCGGCCGTGGTCCAGCGGCGGACGTGCGGGAGGTCGTCGTCGAGCCAGTGGGCGTCGTCCTCGGTGACCACCAGCAGTTCCTCGAACTTGATGCCCACGCCGCGGAAGCCGATGTGCGGTTCGACCGCCCACAGCCCCGGGGTGGGCGCGTGCCGGGACGACCGGCCGTCCGCCCACAGCGGCGAACGGCCTTGCAGCCGCTCGGAGATGAGTTCGCGGCCGAGGGTCTGCAGGGTGCGCACGCCGAAGCCGAAGACGTTCACCCCGGCCGGGCCGCGCACGGTGCTCCGGGTTACCTGGTGGCCGATCACCCGGCCCGGGTAGACCTGGTGCCGGTTGTCGTAGCCGTGCGCGGCGATCTGCGCGTCCACCGCCGCGTACACCTCGTTCAGCGGCTTGCGGGCGCGCACCTCGGCGAGGATCAGCTCGCGGTAGACCTTCAGGTCGGCGGCCAGCCGGTCCCAGAGCCGGTTCTCGCCGACCTTGCCGCCGTAGCCGATGTCGGCGGTGTAGCCGTCCACGATCGGCGCGCAGTCCAGCACGTACGGCATGCCCTCCTCCAGGCGGCGGTTGCCGGCGAAGAACTGCAACGGGGTGTGGAAGTGCCGGAAGGCCGTGCGGTCGCCGAACCAGGCGAACGGGACGTGGAAGAAGTCCTGCACCCCGGCGGCCACCAGGCGGCGGCGCAGCTCGGCGGTGGCCTGTCGCTCGGTGACGCCCGGTTCGATCCAGGCGGCGACCTGTTCGGCGCAGTGGTAGGCGAGTTGCTGGGTCTCGCGGAAGCGGGCGAGGTCGCGCTCGGTGTAGGGGAAGGCCGGCATCATGGTCGCCGTCGGGGGCATCGGGGGGCTCCTTCTAGACGTCGAGCACGAGGGTCTCACCCTCGGCGGCGCGGGAGACGCAGGGCAGCAGGGCGCCCGCGGCACGCTGCTCGGGGGTGAGGCGGCGGTCCCGGTGCTCGGGGGTGCCGGCCAGCAGGCGGACCTCGCAGGTGCCGCAGAAGCCCTGGTGGCAGGAGTACGGGAGGTCCGGGCGGGCCTCGCGCAGCACGTCCAGGGCGGAGCGGTCGGCGGGGACGTCCAGGGTCGGGCCGTCGGTGCCGAGCCGTACGGCGAAGGGCGCACCGCCGGTGATCGGGGCGGCGCCGAAGCGCTCGAAGTGCAGGGCGGGGGACGGACCGCCGGCCCCCACCGAGCCGCCGGCTCCCGCCGAAGCGCCGCCCAGCGCCCGCTGCACGGCGGCGAGCATCGGGGCCGGGCCGCAGCAGTAGACGGCGGCGCCGCGCGGGCCGTGGGCGAGCAGTTCGGCGCCGGTGGGAACGCCGCCGTGCTCGTCGTCGGTGCGCAGCACGACGCGGTGCGGGGCGAGGGCGCGCAACTCATCCGTGTACGGGAGGGTGTCGGCGCTGCGTCCGACGTGCACCAACGTCCAGTCGAGGCCGTGCCGTTGGGCCTCGCGGGCCATCGGGAGGAGCGGCGTGACGCCGATGCCGCCGGCGAGCAGGAGGACGGCGGGCTCGGCGCAGAAGGCGAAGCCGTTGCGCGGGCGGCGGGCGGTGAGGCGGGCGCCCGGGTGCAGGGTGTCGTGCACCTCGACCGATCCACCGCCGCCCTCGGGCAGCCGCCGGACGGCGATCCGGTAGCGGTGGCGGTCGGCGGGGTCGCCACTGAGCGAGTAGTGGCGCTCCCGGCCGGAGGGCAGGGCGAGCCGCAGGTGGGCGCCGGGCTGCCAGGGCGGCAGCGGGCTCCCGGAGGGGTCGGCGAGACTCAGCTCGATCACGTCGACGGCGAGTCGGCGGCGCTCGGCGACCACCAGTTGCAGCGGCGGGGTGGGGCGGCTGAGCGCGCGGCGGGGGTTGCGGCGCAGCAGGGGACTGCCCAGGGCCGGGCTGTAGCGGTCGCCGAAGGCGGTGAGCCGGCGCATGAAGGTGTCGGCGCGGGGGCGGCCGTAGAGGTCGGGGGGCGGGGTGAGCAGGTCCATCCGGGCGGGTCCTTGGCGGTGGGAGGGGCGGGCGCGGGCGGCGAGGTGGCGGGCGGGCGGGCGACAACTGACAGATTTCAGATTTCAGATTTCAGATTTCAGATTTCAGATTTCAGCAAACAGCTGACGTTTTCTGTTTGTTGAAACCTGTCACCCACCTGTCACCCACCTGTCGCCCGCCGTCACCCCCGCCCGGCGGCGGCGCGGGCAGCCGGCGAGGTGGCGAGGTAGCCCAGCGCCTGGCTGGAGGAGCCCTCCTGGGTCGGGTGGTAGCCCGGCCGCAGATAGCGCAGCCCGGAGCGGATGGAGCGGATCGGATCCGGCAGCAGTCCGCGCTTGGCGATTCGGCCGGCCTCCCGCCAGGTGGGCCTGAGCACCCCCTCCAGGGTCGGGTCGGCGGCGAGCAGGAAGCGGGCGCCGCGCACCCAGAGGTGCACCAGCAGCGGCCCGGAGATCGCCATCCCGCGGACCCGGCGCAGGTAGCCCGGGTCCAGGTGGACCATCAGGTCGAAGGCGACGCTGCGGTGCTCGACCTCCTCGGCGCCGTGCCAGCGCAGCAGGTCCAGCATCGTCGGGTCGGCCTTGGCCCGGTCCAGGCCCGGGGAGTTGAGCGCCCAGTTGCCGAGGAAGGCGGTGAAGTGCTCGATCGCCGCGACGAAGGCGACCCGTTCGATGACGTTCTCCCGCCGCTGCGCCGGTGTCAGGCCCGGCTTGTCACCGAGGACGCGCTGGAACAGCCAGGAGATCTGCCGGACGTACGGCCGCGGGTCGAGCCCCTGGCCGAGCAGGTGGTCGAGCACCTCCTGGTGGGCCTCGGCATGGATGGCCTCCTGCCCGATGAAGCCGAGCACCTCCTCGCGCAGCTGCTCGTCCCGGATGAGCGGCAGCGCCTCCTTGAACACCTTGACGAACCAACGCTCACCCTCGGGCAGCAGCAGGTGCAGCACGTTGATCACGTGGGTGGCCATCGGCTCGTCCGGGATCCAGTGCAGCGGCAGCCGGGCCCAGTCGAAGCGGACGTCCCGGGGCTCCAGGACGAGGCTCTCGTGCACTCGCGCAGCGGGAGCGGCGACGGCGGGGACGGGGGTGGAGCGGGGCATGGCAGGCCCTCCTGACCTGGGAGCGGCGGCTCGACCCAGCGAAACGTACTCGCCGGTAGAGGTAGGGACAAGGGGTTCGACGACTCTTATCGACATCGAGTCTAATAAGTGATGTGCACCGCGGGGCAGCCCCCGAAACCCTCCTGTGACTTCGATCGATAGATTGCGAATCCGAGCTGTAGTTTGCGAGCGTCGGTCCGGGGGCCGGTCGAGTCGCGTTGAGTAGTGGTCAAGTGCTGTCTCTGACCCAGGTACACGTAATCGTGCCCACGCGGCTGAGGTAACGGCGTGCGGGCTAGCCACTCGCAGAGGTTCGGTGATTCGGCTGGGATCATGACCACATGCCCGAGGAATCGAATCTGCTGTCAGGCCTGTGGCCGCTCGCGCCGTCCAGTAGGACCGACTGGTTGCTGGAGCTGTGCGGCGATGGTGTGACCGGATTCATGCCGCCCGCGCTGCCCGATGCCGTCTGGGTGCTCAACGCCATGTACGAGCACGAGCAGGGTCCGGCTGAGATGACGTACCACGAGTACCGCCAGGCGCGTCTCGCGGACGGGAGTATCCAGCCCGCCAGCTTTGCGGGCATCGACCTCGAAGTGGGTATCGCCACGGGAGGCGGCCTGGGCCGCGCCGAGCATCCCGGCTCCGGCTGGCGGCGGCTGCGCTGGGCGGAACTCGCCCGACGCGCCGGCGACCCCGTCGTGCCCGACGGGCTACTGCCCTCCCTCCGCTGTTTCCCCTCGACCAAGAAGGAGGGCAGCTGGCCGCTCGACATCACTCCGCCCACCGAGGGAAGCCTGGACCGTGAAACCTGGAACCGGCTGATCGCCGTCCTCACCAAGCACAGCCCCGCAGGTCCGGACACGCCCTGCCTGGCCTACTACAACCCGCTGATGCTCACGGTCACCGACTTCGACAACCTCCATGTACGGGCCGGCCGCCTCGGCGATGCCGCGATCCTCTACGACAATCCCGAGGCCGACTTCAGCCCGTCCAACCTCTGGGCGGAGGACCGCTCATGGGTCATGTGTACCGACTACGACCTGTGGGCGACCAAGGTCGCTGGCCCTCCGGCCCTGGTCGAAGCGCTGCTGAACGACCCCGAAATCGAAGCGATACGGCTGCCCTGGGCGCCCTGACGACGAACCGCACCGGTCCCGCCCCCAGCCCCGAAGCGCGAGCGCATTCACGTGTACCAGGCTGAGCGCTTTCGCATTCACCGGTACACCGACACCTGCCAACAGCCTGATCCGTCACCGACGGTCACCATCTCCGGACGTCACCTCGCAAAGTAACGCTCGGAACGGCTCGCAAACTACAAGTCGGAACCCCAGGTCGCAGACGGTGGACTCGCAAACTATCCGATGAAGTCACACCTCCCGTGGAAAGCGCGCGGGCCCCGCCGGACGGTGTGTCCGACGGGGCCCGAGGGGGCGGGCGGGGCTCAGACCGCCATCGCCAGCATCAGCGGCGCCGCCCGCGCCGCCAGCAGCTCGGCGGCGGCCTTCAACTTGTGGATGTTGTCCACCGGCATCGAGGTGGCCAGACAGCCGACCGTGCTGCCCGCCGTGACCGGGACGGCCGCGCAGACCGTGCCCAGCGCGTACTCCTGGATGTCCAGCACCGGCACCGTGGCCGGCTGGCGCTCCAGCCGGTGCATCAACTGGTCGGCATCGGTGACCGTACGGGAGGTGAGCCGGGCGACCGGGTGCCGGGAGAGGTGGTCACGCCGGCCGTCCGCGTCCAGCTGGCTGAGCAGGCACTTGCCGATCGCACTGGCGTGCGCGGTGGCCCGGAAGTCCACCCACTCCTGCACCGCCGGCGCATAGTCGGCGGCCGAGACCGCCTCGACCGACAACTCCCCGTCGTGATACCGGGTGAAGTACACTGCGGCGCCCAACTCGTCCCGGAGTTCGGCGAGTTTGCGGTTCAGCCGGGCCTTGACGAGCTGCTCCCGGTTGTGCTGCCCGAGCAGGGCGAAGGTGCCGCCGAGCACCCAACCGCCGTCCTGGCACTGGAGGTAGCCCTCGATCTCGAGGATCTCCGCGAGCCGGCGGACGGTCGGCAGGCCCAGTGAGGTCTCCCGCGCGAGGCCGACCAGGGTGGCGCCGTCGGGGTGCCGGTCGACGGCCTCCAGCAGTCTGAGGGCGTGCTGCAGGGAGGTGAACTGGCCCGTCGGGCCCTGGTCCAGCGCGGCGTGACGACCCGGGGCTGGTGTCGACATGTCGTCCCCTTCCGATGTCCCCCCACGGAGCGACCGCGGGCGTTCCCCAGCCTATCCACCCCGGCCCCCGGGCGGCTGCTGTCCGTGAATATCCGTGAACATTCCGTGGAGCAACGGCCGGTCGGCTGGCGGACTTTCCGCCCCGCGTCCGTCCGTGCGACGCCCGACGGGCCCCTCCCCCACTGCCCAGGGGGAGGGGCCCTTCGTGGAACCCCGGGGGGCGGGCCCCGGCGGTTCTGAGGGTGCGGAGAGTGCGCTGGGTACCGAGAGTGCGCTGGGTACCGAGAGCACGCGGAGGCGCCGAGAGCGCGCGGAGGTGCGGACGGAGCCGGTCCGCGGCGGGTCAGCCCTCGTCGCCCGCGCGGAGCTTGGTGACGGCGGCCTCCAGCCGGGCGCCGTACTCCTCGTCGGCGGCGTGGAAGTGGGCGAGGTTCTTCTCCACCACGTCGTCCCGGGTGACCTGCGACAGGAAGCCCGCGAGGTTGTCGATCAGACGGGTCCGCTCGCCCTCCGACATCAGCCGGTAGAGCTCGCCGGCCTGGAAGAAGTCGTCGTCCTTGGTGTGGGCCGGCGTGGTGTAGGTGCCGGTATAGCCGTCGACCTTGACCGGTGCGGCGAGCGCGCTGTCGCTCTGGGCCGGGCCGTCGTACGAGTTGGGCTCGTAGTTCTTGCCGCGGCCGGCGCTGTTGACGGCCATCTGGCCGTCCCGGCCGTAGTTGGCGGCCTCGGTGGCGCGCGGGGCGTTCACCGGCAGCAGGGTGTGGTTGACGCCGAGGCGGTAGCGCTGGGCGTCGGCGTAGGCGAACAGCCGGCCCTGGAGCATCTTGTCCGGGGAGGGACCGATGCCGGGTACGAAGTTGTTCGGCGAGAACGCGGACTGCTCGACGTCGGCGAAGACGTTCTCCGGGTTCCGGTTGAGAACCAGGCGGCCGACCTTGACCAGCGGGTAGTCGGCGTGCGGCCACACCTTGGTGAGGTCGAACGGGTTGAAGCGGTAGTCCGCGGCCTCGGCGACCGGCATCAGCTGGACGTAGAGGGTCCAGGACGGGAACACCCCGCGCTCGATGGCCTGGTGGAGGTCGCGCTGGTGCGAGTCGGCGTCGGCGCCGACCACCTCGGCGGCCTGGCCGCCGTCCAGGCTGCGGATGCCCTGGTTGGTCTTGAAGTGGTACTTCACCCAGTAGGCCTCGCCCTCGGCGTTGACCCACTGGTAGGTGTGCGAGCCGTAGCCGTTCATGTGGCGGTACGAGGCGGGGATGCCGCGGTCGCCGAACAGCCAGGTGATCTGGTGGGTCGAGGCCGGCGAGTGGGCCCAGAAGTCCCAGACGTTGTCCGCCTCCTGCACGCCGGTGTACGGGTCGCGCTTCTGCGAGTGGATGAAGTCGGGGAACTTGATCGGGTCCTTGATGAAGAACACCGGGGTGTTGTTGCCGACGAGGTCGTAGTTGCCCTCCTCGGTGTAGAACTTCAGCGCGAAGCCGCGCGGATCGCGCACCGCGTCGCTGGCGCCCAGGTTGCCGGCCACGGTGGAGAACCGCACGAAGACCTCGGTGCGCTTGCCGACCTCGGACAGGAACGCCGCGCGGGTGTACTTCGACGCCTCGTCGGTGACCTCGAAGTAGCCGTACGCGCCGGAGCCGCGGGCGTGCACGACGCGCTCCGGGATGCGCTCGCGGTTGAACCGGGCCAGCTTCTCCAGCAGGTGCTGGTCCTGGAGCAGCAGCGGGCCGTACTCGCCGGCCGAGGCCGAGTTCTGGTTGTCGGCGACCGGGGCGCCGGACTCCGTGGTCAGGATCTTGGACATGGAGGGTCCTTCAGGTGTCGATAAGGCGGTGCGTGAAGGCGGTGCGTGAAGGCGGTACGTGGAGGCGGTGCGTGGAGTGGCGTGGGGGCGGGCCCGCGCCGGGCTCAGACGCCCAGCAGGCGCCACAGCGCCGAGCGGCGGCGGGCGGAGTGCTCGCCGTCCGGGCCGTCGGCCGGCCGGAGGGCGGCGACCGCGGCGGTGGCCGCGGCAGGGTCCGCCAACGGGCGGGCGGCGGCCAGGTCGGCCGCCTCCTCGACGGTCAGGCCGGCGCCGGTGAGCGCGGCGGCGGCCTCGGCGGCCGGGACGGCGTTGAACCAACGCAGCGCGAGGGCCGCGCGGCCGGCCTCGGTGAGGCGGCCGGTGAGCCGGAGGCGGGCCAGGCCGCCGTCCGGGTAGACGTTGATCCGCACGTGGGTCACCGGGCGGCCGGCGTCGAGCCGGAAGCGGTGCCGGGTGTCGGGCTGCAGCCGGGTGCGGGGCAGGAGTTCGAACCATTCGCCATCGGCCGGCGTCTGCGGAGACGCAGGCTGCCCGGTCGAGGCGTCGAAGCCGATCAGGTCGGCCCAGCCGGGGGCATTGGCGACGAAGTGGGTGGTGTCCACCTCGGCGGCCAGGACCTCACCACCCCCGGCCAGGGCGATCTGCACCCAGTCGTTGGCCTTGTCGCGCCGACGCCGGGTCTCCCAGCCCTCGCCCATGACGGAGGCGCGACCGGGAGCGTTCAGGTTGTGCGGGGAGGAGAAATAGCGGTCGGACGCCGCCTCGGCCACGCCGCCGTACTCCTGGGCCGCCAGGTCGAAGGTGAGGCCGTCCAGTTCGCGCGGGTCGGGCAGCACCTCGCCGTGCACCCGGAGCCGGGCGACGCCGCCGTCCGGAAAGATGCTCAGCCGTACGTGGGTGTAGCGGGCGTCGTCCTGGACGGCGAACTCGTGGGCGGTGTCGCCCCGGAGCGGGGTGCGCGGCACGATGACCGTCCACTCGGCGGCCTGCACCTCCTCGGGCGAGGGGTGGCCGGGCACGGAGGCGGCCTCGACGGTGGCGCTCTCCGGGTAGTTGCCGGTGAAGTGGGCGGTGTCGACGACCACGCCGTGGATGACGCCGCCGACGCCGAGCCGCACGATCGCCCAGTCGTGGTCCTGATCGGTGGGGTGCGGCTGCTCGGCGGAGACGCCGCGGCGGCGCTTGGACTCCCAGCCGTCCATGATCTGGCCCTTGTGGCCGAAGGTGTGCGGGCGGAACTCGGCGGGCTTGGCGACCAGCAGGTTCTCGGCGTCCGCGAAGGTGTCCTCGTTGGTGGCGACGACGCCCGCGCCGAGCAGTCGGGAGGCCAGGTCGACCAGCTCGGTGAAGGGAGCGCTCGGGGTGTCGGCAGTGGTCACTGGCTCTCCTCGGAAGAAGGTTTCGGTTCAGGAAGCTCGGTCGGTTCGGGAAGTGGTGTCGCCTCAGGAGCCCTTGGCGGAACTGGATTTGTCGGACCGGGAGTTGTCGCGCCGGACGTCGTCGGGCCGGGTGAGCTGCCGGCCGAACGGCTCGGCGCCGGTGTCCACCGCGCGGCCGCGAAGCCAGGTGGTGCGGACGGCTCCGCTCAAGGTCCGCCCGGCGTACGGGGTGACCGGGTTGCGGTGGTGCAACTCGCGGGCTTGGACGGCGAATTCTCCGTCCGGGTCGAAGGCGACCAGGTCGGCGTCGCAGCCCGCCGCGATGGCGCCCTTGGTGCCGGTGAGGCCGACCAGTTCGGCCGGTCCGGAGGACATCCAGCGCACCACGTCGGCCAGGGTGTGGCCGCGGCGGCGGGCCTCGGTCCAGATGGCGGGCAGGCCCAGTTGCAGCGAGGCGATGCCGCCCCAGGCCGCCGCGAAGTCGCCGCTGCCGCCGTACTCGGGCAGCAGCTTGAGGTCGGGGGTGGACGGCGAGTGGTCGGAGACGACGGCAGCGAACTCGCCGTTCGCCAGGGCCTCCCAGAGCGCGTCCCGGTTGGCCTCGTCGCGGATCGGCGGGCAGCACTTGAAGGCGGTGTCGCCGTCCGGCACCTGCTCGGCGGCCAGGGTCAGGTAGTGCGGGCAGGTCTCGGCGGTCACCAGTACACCGTCCTCGCGGGCCTTGCGCAGCAGCGGCAGCACGGCCGCCGAGGAGACGTGCAGGATGTGCACCCGGGTACCGGTGCGCCGGGCGGTGTGGAGCAGGTGGGCGACCGCCGCGGTCTCCGCGCCGGCCGGCCGGGAGGCGAGGAAGTCCCGGTAGTGGACGCCGGGTTGCTGCGGCGCGGCGGCCAGGACGGCCGGGTCCTCGGCGTGGATGATCGCCAGTGCGCCGATCCGGGCCTGCTCGGCCAGGGCGGCCTCCAGGTCGGCCGCCTCGACGTGCGGGAACTCGTCCACGCCGGACGGCGCGAGGAAGCTCTTGAAGCCGAACACGCCTGCCCGGTGCAGGGGTTCGAGGTCCGCGACGTTGCCCGGGACCGCCCCGCCCCAGAAGCCGAGGTCGACCCAGGCCTGGCCCTCGGCGGTCTTCCGCTTGACGTCCAGCCCCGCGACCGTGGTGGTGGGCGGGACGGAGTTGAGCGGCATGTCGATGATCGTGGTGACGCCGCCGGCCGCGGCGGCCCGGGTGGCGGTGGCGAAGCCCTCCCACTCGGTGCGGCCGGGCTCGTTGACGTGCACGTGGGTGTCGACCAGGCCGGGCAGCAGGGCGGTGTCGCCGAGGTCCACGAGTTCGCTGTCGCCGACCACCAGCGAGCCGTGGGCGGCGACCTGCTCGATCCTGCCGTCCCGGATCAGCACGTCCGCGGGGCGCTCGCCGTCGGGCAGCACCGCCCGGCGGGAGCGGATCACCGCTGGCTGGCTGAACGGCATGGGGACCTCCGAAACCTGGAACTGGGCGGGGACGGGGGGTACTCGCGGGTACCCGGGATACGCGGGGACACACCGGACCACGCGGCCCGGGGAGGCGCTCGCGGGTGGTCGGACGGGTGGTCGAAGTGGGCGGGAACCGAAGGATTGCCGGGAGCCTAGGCCCGCCTTCAACAAAACGTCAATGGAGGAACGTACGAGGGCTCAGCCCGGCAGCAGCGCCCCGGCCAACCGCTCCCCCGCCACCTCGGCCAGCTCGCCGGCCCTGGCCATGCTGTCCCCCGGCTGCTCGGCCAGGTCGGTGAGCGCGATCGCGGCGGTGAAGCCGGCCGCCCGCCACTCGCGCTCGGACAGCTCCAGCCGACCCGCCACAGCGGCCACCCGAACCCCCGCCCGGGCAGCCGCCGCGGCGACTCCGGCGGGGGCCTTGCCATGGAGCGTCTGAGCGTCCAGGCAGCCCTCACCGGTGACGACGAGGCGTGCCCCACGCACGGCCTCGTCGAAACCCAGCAGTTCGAGCAGCAGCTCGATACCGGGTCGCATGGTGGCGCCGAGCAGGGCGAGGGCGGCGAAGCCCACCCCGCCCGCGGCCCCGGCGCCGGGGGCCTCCCGTACGTCCCGCCCGGTCACCGCGGCGACCCGGTCGGCGAAGCGGGTCAGCCCCTGCTCCAGGACCACCAGGTCGTCCCCGTCGGCGCCCTTCTGCGGGCCGTAGACGGCGGTGGCGCCGCGCGGGCCGAGCAGCGGGTTGTCCACGTCGCAGGCGACCACGACCTCCACACCGGTCAGCAGCTCGGCCAGCGGACCGGGGTCGATCCGCTCCAGCCGGGTCAACGCGGCGCCGCCGGGCGGAAGTTCGACGTCGTCGGCGTCCCGCAGCCGGACCCCGAGGGCCTGCACCATGCCGGCTCCGCCGTCGGTGCAGGCACTGCCGCCGAGGCCCAGCACGATCCGCTTGGCGCCCATCGACACCGCCCGGCCGATCAGCTGGCCGACGCCGTAGGAGCCGGCCGCGAGCGGGGCGGTCCGGCCGCCGGGCAGCCGGGCCAGCCCGGACGCCTGGGCCAGCTCGACCACGGCGGTGTCGCCGCGGACGGCGAGCGCGGCGTCCACCGGCAGGCCGGTCGGGCCGGCCACCTTGGCCGGCACCCGGGTGAAGCCGGCCGCGAGCGCCGCGGCCAGGGTGCCCTCGCCGCCGTCGGCGACGGGCAGTTCGCGGACCTCGGTGCCGGGCGCGGCGCGCCGGATGCCGGCGGCGATCCGGGCGGCGACCTCGGCGCCCTCCAAGCTGCCCTTGAACTTGTCCGGCGCTACGACCACATGGCCCTGGAGGGGGGTGGGGGGCATCGGTGGTCCTCACTTCCGTACGGGGGTCTGGCAGTGGTTCGACAAGCATGGGTCCGGTGGCCCCGGGACCGCGACCCCCGCGGAGGGCGGCACGGCCGGACCCCGGAGGGCACTGCCGCCTGGCCCCGGAGGGCAGTGCGGCCGGGCGTGCGACCGACCCGCGGAGGGCGGCACGACCGTGGTCGGTGCGACCCCCTCCCCGCCGTTCCCCTCGTCCCGCTTCCGACGTACGAGGGGCTCCCCTCGGCGGGGAGGGGGCCAGGCGACGCGCGTGCGGCACGACCGAAGTGCCCCCAGGGAAGGGTGTGCGCGTCACCGGCTTGGGTCGACCGGCGGGCGGGCGGATGAGCCCCTGCCCGCGCGCCGGTCGGATCTGGCCTCCTGGTGGCGCGGGCACGACCGGATCAGGTACACGCCACCAGGAGGAGTTTTCGGGAGGTGTCGGGCCACCTCGGGCTACGCCATGTCGCGCTGCGCCACGTCGTTGCGCCACCTCGCGTCACGCAATGTCGCGTCACGCCATGCCGTTACGCCATGTCGTTACGCCATGTCGCGTCACGCCACGTCGCGGCCGGAGAGCCGCTCGACGCCGCGCAGCAGCGCCGAGTGGTCGAGCGAGCCGTCGCCGTTGGCGCGGGCGGAGGCGACCAGCTGGGCCACCACGGCGCCGACCGGCAGCGCGGCGCCCACGGCGCGCGCGGCGTCGGTGACGATGCCCATGTCCTTGTGGTGCAGGTCGATCCGGAAGCCGGGGGCGAACTCGCGGTTGAGCATGTTCGCCTTCTTGCGGTTGAGCACGGTGGAGCCGGCCAGGCCGCCGCCGAGCACGTCCAGCGCGGCGGCGAGGTCGACCCCGGCGTTCTCCAGGAACACCACGGCCTCGGCGAGCACCTGGATGTTGACCGCGACGATCAGCTGGTTGGCGGCCTTGACGGTCTGGCCGGCGCCGTCCGGGCCGACGTGGACGACCGTGGTGCCCAGCGCGTCGAACAGCGGCTTGGCCTCGGCGAAGTCCGCCGCCTCGCCGCCGACCATGATCGACAGCACCGCCTCGACGGCGCCGGCCTCGCCACCGGAGACCGGGGCGTCCAGGGTGCGCACGCCCTTCTCCCGGGCGGCCTTGCCGACCTTGATGGAGGTCTGCGGGGTGATCGAGGACATGTCGATCACCAGGGTGCCCGGCTGGACGTTCTCCAGGACGCCGCCCTCGCCGAGGATGACCGCCTCGACGTGCGGGTCGGCCGGGACCATGGTGACCACGACCTCGGCGTCCTTCACCGCGTCGGCGATGCTGGCGGCGCCGTGGCCGCCGGCCGCGACCACGGTGTCGATCGAGGCCTGGGAGAGGTCGAAGCCGGTCACGTGGTGGCCGGCCTTGACCAGGTTGACGGCCATGGGCTTGCCCATGATGCCGAGGCCGACGAAGGCAATCTTGCGGGAGGCGCTCATCGCGTCGGGTTCCTTACGTGTGCGGGTGGGGAGGGGTGTGACGCCCGGCCGCGCCGGCGCCTGCCGGGCTGCCGCCGGACGGGCCCTAGCGGGCCGCGCGCAGCTCGCGCGGCAGCCAGTCGAAGCTGTCGGCGCTGACGCCGGACGAGGGCCGGTACTCCAGGCCGATCGAGCCGGTGTAGCCGGCGGCGCTGAGCCGGGCGAACAGGTCCTCGAAGTCCAGCTCACCGGTGCCGGGCTCGTTGCGGCCCGGGTTGTCGGCGATCTGCACGTGGCCGATCTTGTCGGCGTGGAGGTCGATGACGGCCGCCAGGTCCTCGCCGTTCATGGCCAGGTGGTAGAGGTCGCAGAGGAACCGGGCGTTCCCCAGGCCGGTGGCGGCGTTGACCTTGTCGACCACCTCGACGGCGGCGGCCGCGGAGACCAGCGGGTAGTCCGGGGACTCGGCCTTGTTGAGGGCCTCGATCAGCAGGACGGCGCCGATCTCGTGCGCCGCCTGTGCGGCGAGCACCAGGTTCTCCAGCGCCAGCGCGTCCTGCTCGGCCGGCTCGACGCCCTCGATCCGGTTGCCGTACAGCGCGTTGAGCGCGGTGGCACCGAGCGAGGCGGCGAGTTCCGCGGCGACCGGGAGGTTGGCCCGGAAGCGGTCCCGCTCGGACGGGACCGAGACGGTGCCCCGGGCACCCCGGCTGAGGTCGTCGAGGAAGTTGAGGCCGGTGAGCCGGACCCCGGCGTCACCGAACGCCTTGCGCACCGCATCGAGTTCGGCCCGACCGGGGCTGTGCTCGGTGCCGAACGGCCACCAGAGCTCGGCGGCCGTGAAGCCGGCCGCGGCGGCGGCCGCGGGGCGCTCCAGCAGCGGGAGTTCGCCGAACAGGATCGACAGGTTGACCGTGAAGCCGTGCTTGGCAGCCGCCGTCACGTCCATCACCTCTCACTCTCTCTTCCTTCATCCGCAACTTCCACGATCCGGAAGAGGGATTCTGTGTGGTGGAAGCATCTCCGGCCTGCCGAGTGGGTGTCAAGGCTGCCGCAACATTTTGTTGAAGTAGCCCCAAGGGGCCCGCTCACCAGGCCCGCGACTGTTCGATCGCCCAGCCCCTGCCCCCGCCCACCCCCGCTCGATACAGTGAGCAGGTGCGATTGATGGTGGAGTTCACGACAGAACCGTTCGAATTGGACACGTTCCCCGAGCACGCCGCTGCGGCCCGCAAGGTCGTCGACGAGGCGGGCCTGGACGTGTCGGTCGGGCCCTTCGGGACCGGCGCCGAGGGCGAGGCCGAGCAGGTCCTCGCCGCGGTGACCCGACTGCTCCGGGAGACCCTGGAGGCCGGGGCGACCCGCATCTCCGTCCAGGTCAGCCTGCTGGACGAGGAGGGCGGTACGCCGTGACCGAGCACGTGGAACACCCACTCGCCGCGGCGGTCAAGCCGCTGCTCGACGCGGTCGGCGCGACGCCCGTCCCGCTGGACGAGGCGAAGGCCGAGGACGTCGTCCTGGAGTGGGAGGGCACCCCGGCCCTCGCCGTCCGGCTGCCGCACCTGAGCAGTGCGCTGGACCGGCTGCTGACCGAGATGACCCGGCAGTTCGACGGCCGCCCGCTGGCCGAGCTGGACCGCTGGGAGAAGCAGCGGGTGGTCGCCCTCCTGGAGGAGCGCGGCGCGTTCACCGTCCGCCACGGCGTCGAGACGGTCGCCTCGGCCCTGGGCGTCAGCCGCTTCACCGTGTACAACTACCTGAACCGCCAGGACGGCTCCAAGCCGTCCTGAGCGCGGCCCGCGAGGAGCTGCAGAACGGGTGACCCCGCCGGTGCCGAGAAGTCTGGATCGGCCCACGGCGGGGCGCACTTGGTGAATCGCACACGAAAGGGCCCCGCATCGTGGGCCGGTTCAAAACGTAACCACCAACCGTTCAACAAACTGTTGACGGCCGGGTGGGGCCGATCTAGCTTTTCCGGGTGGCACCACTCTTCAGGAGGTCCACCCGTGACCAACCACCCCCACGCCCTTGACGCCCTGGCCGCAGCCGATGCCGCGGAACTGGCGGAGATCCTGCTGGAGGTATGCTCCAGCCCCCGTTGGGCCGCCGCGGTCGCGGAGGCCGAGCCCTGGTCCAGCCGGGAGTCCCTGCTCGCCGCCAACGCGGCGGCGATGGCCGACCTGACCGACGCGGACCTGCGCGACGCGATGGCCGGACACGCCCGGATCGGCCAGCCCAAGACGGGCGACGCCACCTCCGAGCGCGAACAGGCCGGCCTCCAGGGCGTGGACCAAGCGGTCCTCGACGAACTGCGCGGGGCCAACGCCGACTACGAGGCCAAGTTCGGCCACGTGTTCCTGATCTGCGCGACCGGGCGCACCGCGGCCACCATGCTCGCGGCGCTGCGCGAGCGCCTGCCCAACGACCCCGCCACCGAGGCGGAGATCGTCCGGGGCGAGCTGCGCAAGATCAACGACATTCGGCTCAACCGCCTCCTCGACGCTTCCTGAGGCTTCGTCAAGAATGATTCGCGAGCGGGGCGTCCCCACTCCGGACGGCCACCACTCACGATCTGACGCACCATCACCTCTGCCATCAGTAAGGTCACTTCACCCATGACTGGCATCTCCACCCACGTGCTCGACACCAGCCTCGGCCGCCCGGCCGAGGGTGTCCCGGTCGAGCTCGCACTGCACACCGAGGGTGGCTGGCAGGTGCTCGGCACCTCCGCCACGGACTCCGACGGCCGGGTCAAGGACCTGCCGGCCGTGGAGGCGGGCTCGGTCGTCCGGCTGCTCTTCGACACCGGCGCGTACTACGCGCTGAAGTCCGCCGAGCCGCCGTTCTTCCCCGAGGTCTCGATCGTCTTCACGGTCGCGCCCGAGCAGCACCACTACCACGTGCCACTGCTGCTGAACCCGTTCGGATACTCGGTCTACCGCGGAAGCTAGTAGACCGACCTGGAAGCTTAGGAGCCTGTCATGGCCCACGTGCTCGGTCAGAACCAGTACGGCAAGGCGGAGAACCGCATCGTCCGGGTCTACCGCGACTCCACGCGGCACGAGATCAAGGACCTCAACGTCTCGGTCTCCCTCCAGGGCGAGTTCGAGGACGTCCACCTCACCGGGTCCAACGCCAACTGCCTTCCCACCGACACCACCAAGAACACCGTCTACGCCTTCGCCAAGGAGTACGGCATCGACTCCGCCGAGGCCTTCGGCATCCTGCTGGCCCGGCACTTCGTCGACGACACCGAGCGCGGCGTCGTGCACAGCGCCCGGATCCGGATCGAGGAGTACACCTGGGACCGGATCCGGACGCCCGACAGCTCGGCCCGCTTCATCGGCTCCGAGGAGGTCGGCCACTCCTTCGTCCGCAACGGCCAGGAGACCCGCACCACCGAGGTCGTCTACGACGGCGAGAAGGTCCAGGTCATCTCCGGCCTGAAGGACCTCGTCGTCATGAACTCCACCAACTCGGAGTTCTGGGGCTACATCAAGGACCAGTACACCACCCTCCAGGAGGCGTACGACCGCATCCTCGCCACCCAGGTCACCGCCCGCTGGAAGTACGGCTACAGCGGTCGCGACGGCGAGGCCCAGCCCAACTGGAACCGCTCCTACACCCATGTGAAGCGGCACATGCTGGAGGCGTTCGCCGAGACCTACTCCTACTCGCTGCAGCAGACCCTGCACTCGATGGGCACCCGGGTCCTCAACAACCGCGCCGAGGTTGACGAGGTACGACTCGAACTGCCCAACAAGCACCACTTCCTCGTCGACCTGGAGCCCTTCGGGCTCAAGAACGAGAACGAGGTCTACTACGCGGCGGACCGGATGTACGGCCTGATCGAGGGCACCGTGCACCGCGAGGGCGTCGTCCCGGTCATCCCGGTCGTCTGACCTCCCCCGCCCCCGCCCGCACCACGCCTTCCCGCACCACCGGTTCCAGTACCACCCGTTCCCGCACCACCTGTTTCTCCACCCCCACCAACCGGAGTTCGTGTCTGCCTCACGGCGGCCGGCCCGGGGCACTGGAGAAGCGTCCCGAGGGATCCTTGCTCCGCCGTCCCGCCCTCGGGGGTCTCCAGCGCCACGGGCGCGCCGGGAGCCACGGGCACAAGAGGGGCTCGACATGGCACCCAGCAACACCAGCAGTAACGACGGCGGTTCCACCCCAGCAAGAACCCCGGGCCCGGACGGCACCTCAACCCGCCTCCCAGGCGCGCCGTCCGGCTCCGGAACCCACCCCGTGGACGAGGTGCTGCCACCGGTGAAGCTGTTCTCCACCGGGCTCCAGCACGTCGCCGCGATGTACGCGGGAGTCGTCGCACCCCCGCTCATCGTCGGCGCCGGCGTCGGGCTCTCCGCCGCCGACCTCGCCCTGCTGATATCGGCCAGCCTGTTCACCGCCGGACTGGCCACCCTGCTCCAGACCCTCGGAGTCTGGAAGATCGGCGCGCGGCTGCCGTTCGTGAACGGCGTGTCGTTCGCGGGCGTCGCGCCCATGATCGCCATCGCCAACGAGCACGGTCCGAAGAACGCCCTCCCGGTGATCTTCGGCGCGGTGATCGTCGCGGGGGTCCTGTGCTTCCTCGCGGCGCCGTACTTCTGCAAGCTCATCCGGTTCTTCCCCCCGGTCGTACAGGGCACCGTGATCACCCTCATCGGGGTGTCCCTGCTCCCGGTGGCGGTGAACTGGGCGCGCGGCGGTTCGCCGAACGCCCCCGGGTACGGCTCCATGCGGGCCATCGGCCTCGCCGCGATCACCCTCGTCGCGGTGGTGCTCTGCAACCGGCTGCTGCGCGGCTTCTGGCAGCAGTTGTCCCTGCTCATCGGCCTGGCGTTCGGCACCCTGATCGCCTTCCCGCTGGGGCTGGCCGACTTCGGCGCGGTCCAGGACGCGAAGGTCTTCGCGCTCCCGTCGCCGTTCCACTTCGGCGCGCCGATGTTCGACGCCGCCGCGATCATCTCGATGTGCATCGTCATGGTGGTCTCGATGACCGAGTCCACCGCCGACATGCTCGCCCTCGGCAAGATCGTCGAGCGCGAGGCCGACGAACCCACGCTCGCCGCCGGCCTGCGGGCCGACGGACTGGCCACCGCGATCAGCCCCGTCTTCAACGGCTTCGCCGCCAGCGCCTTCGCCCAGAACATCGGGCTGGTGGCGCTGACCAAGATCCGCAGCCGCTTCGTGGTCGCGGCCGGCGGAGGCATCCTGATCCTGTTGGGGCTCTTCCCCGTACTCGGTTCGGTCGTCTCCCTGGTACCGCAGCCCGTCCTCGGCGGCGCCGGGATCGTGCTGTTCGGCACGGTCGCGGCGAGCGGGATCCGCACCCTCGCGGAGGCCGGCATGGAGTCCAGCGCCAACACCATCCTGGTTTCGGTCTCGCTCGGGGTCGGCATCATCCCGATCGCCGTACCCACCTTCTACGACGCCTTCCCGGAGGCCGTCCGGACCCTGATGCACTCGGGGATCTCGGCCGGCTGCGTGATTGCCGTCCTGCTCAACCTGCTCTTCCACCACGTCGGAGCCGTCCGCCGGTCCGGATCCAGATCTGGATCTGGATCTGGATCTGGATCTGGATCTGGATCTGGATCTGGATCTGGATCCGAATCCAGATCCGGCCAGGGCTCCGGCGCGACGGTGCCGACGGCGACACCGTCCTGACCGATCCGGGCGGGGCGCGCGCCACTGAGTGCGCGCCCCTCCTGGCCCTCCCCCATAGGAGTGACACCATGGCAGTCCAGCCCCCGCCCGCCGACCAGCGGATCGTGATCGAGAACGTCGCGATCGCCACCGTCGACGCCGTCGACACCGAGTACACCCGTGGCCACGTGGTCATCCTCGGCAACCGGATCGAATCCGTCGGCAACGGCGCCGCCCCGAACTGGCTGGACAACGTGGTGCGCCGGATCAACGGCGAGGGACACCTGCTCACCCCCGGCCTGGTCAACACCCACCACCACTTCTACCAGTGGATCACCCGCGGCCTCGCCCAGGACAACATCCTGTTCGACTGGCTGGTCGCCCTCTACCCGACCTGGGCCCGGATCGACGAGAAGCTCGTGCACGCCGCCAGCCAGGGCTCGGCCGCCGCCCTGCTCAAGTCCGGCTGCACCACCGCCTCGGACCACCACTACGTCTTCCCCAGGGACGGCGGGGACGTCCTCGGCGCCTCCATCGAGGCCGTCCAGGAGCTCGGCCTGCGCTTCACCGCGCTGCGCGGCTCGATGGACCGCAGCAAGAAGGACGGCGGGCTGCCGCCGGACCACGCCGTCGAGGAGCTGGACGACATCCTGGCCGCCTCCGAGGCCGCCGTGGACCGCTACCACGACTCCTCGTTCGGCTCGATGCTGCACGTCGCGCTGGCGCCCTGCTCGCCCTTCTCGGTCTCCACCGACCTGCTCCGCCAGTCCGCCGAACTCGCCCGCCGCAAGGGCGTCCGGCTGCACACCCACGGCTCCGAGACGGCCGAGGAGGAGCAGTTCTGCAAGGAGCTGTTCGGCATGGGTCCGACGGACTACTTCGAATCGGTCGGCTGGCTCGGCGAGGACGTCTGGATGGCGCACTGCGTCCACATGAACGACTCCGACATCGCCAAGTTCGCCGAGACCGGCACCGGCGTGGCACACTGCCCGTCCTCCAACGCCCGGCTGGCCGCCGGCATCGCCCGGGTCCCGGACATGCTCAAGGCCGGCGTACCGGTCGGGCTCGGCGTCGACGGCACCGCCTCCAACGAGTCCGGCGAGCTGGGCACCGAGCTGCGCAACGCGCTGCTGATCAACCGCCTGCACGGCTACCCGACCGCGCTGACCGGGCGCCAGGCACTGCGGCTGGGCACCATGGGCGGCGCCCGGGTGCTCGGGCGGCAGAACGAGATCGGCTCGATCGAGGTCGGCAAGTTGGCCGACCTGGCGCTGTGGAAGATCGACGGAGTCATGCACTCCTCGATCGCCGACCCGGTCGCGGCCCTCACCTTCGGCGCGCTGCCGCCACTGGCGACGCTGTTCGTCAACGGCAACGCCGTGGTCGAGAAGGGCGAGCTGACCACCGTCAACGAGGACCGGATCGCGCGCGCCTGCGCCCGCGCCGCCAAGGAGCTGGCCTCCCGGCCGGTTTGACGGTCCTCCGCCCGACAACACCAAGGAGCTCCGGGAGCGCGCCCAGGGACGGTGCGCGACCCGGTCTCCGTACGCCCGCCAGGGTGTACGGACTCGCGGCCCCGAACCCACGGCGAGGGTTCGGGGCCGCGGCGCGCGCGGAGGGCGGCGCGCGCGGAGGGCGGCGCGCGCGGAGGGCGGGGAGGCGGCGACGGGGACGGCGAAGGAAGAGCGGACAGACGACAGCGAACAGATAACAGATGACGAAAGTTGTCATCCGCTATCTGTTCGCTGTCTGCTGTTCCCTGTTCCCTGTTAGCTGTCGGCCGTTCCCCCTCAGGCCACGTGCTTCAGGCCGTACGCCCCAGCGTCCCCAGGTAGGCGCGCCAGCCGCCGTGGTGGGTGATCTCCCGGTGCACGCCGCGCTCGACCTCGCCGCGGGCCAGCAGCATCGAGAAGCACGCCGAGCCGTCCTCCAGCTCGATCACGCCGAGCTCCAGCTCCCTGGGCTCGCCGGGCAGGATGACGTCCCGCAGGCGCTCCAGGCTGATCTCGTACAGCTCGCCCTCGATCGCGCTGTCGACCTCCGGGGCGGGCAGCAGGCCCGGGCAGACGTCCGTCCCGCCGCTGTGGTCGATGGAGAAGAAGCGGTAGCCGGGCGCGGTGCGGGCCGGGCCGATCAGGGCGTCGGCGACCTTCTCGTGGAACGGTCCGCCGACCATCGCCTGGCCGTTGAAGAAGATGCGTGCCATCAGTGAACTCCTCGGAAAGAAAAGACCGTTCCGTACGGCGACGAGAGGACAGGTGGATTCGTCGCCGTACGGAACGGAGCATTGGGCGGCGGGACTGCTCCAGCCCGGCAGACGGCAGTGGTGGCGCCGGCGGATAGATTGGTGCTCAGCCCAGCAGGGGCAGCGCGGGGAGGGTCAGGAAGTCCGCGAACTCCTCGGCCAGGGCGACCTGTTCGAAGAGCTGGGCGGCCTCGCGCCAGCGGCCGGCCTGGTAGGCCTGGTCGCCGAACTCGGAGCGGAGCTCGGCCAGTTCGGTGGCGACCAGGGTGCGCACCAGCTCGGCGGTGGCCTTCTCGCCGGTGTCGGACAGCACGACCCCGTTGTGGATCCACTGCCAGATCTGCGAGCGCGAGATCTCGGCGGTGGCGGCGTCCTCCATCATGTTGAAGATGGCGACCGCACCGAGCCCGCGCAGCCACGCCTCGATGTAGCGGACGCCGACCTGGACGGCGTTGTGCAGCCCCGCGCGGGTGCAGGTGCCGCCGGCTCCGGCGACGTCGAGCAGGTCGGCGGCGGTGACCGGCTCGGTCGGGCCGGGGTTGTCCTTCTGGTTCGGCCGCTCGCCGAGCACCGCGTCGAAGGAGGCCCGGGCGACCGGGACGAGGTCCGGGTGAGCGACCCACGAGCCGTCGAAGCCGTTGCCGGCCTCGCGGTCCTTGTCCGCCTTGACCTTCTCCAGCGCGGCGGCGTTGACCTCGGGGTCCCGGCGGCTGGGGATGAAGGCGGCCATGCCGCCGATCGCGTGGGCGCCGCGCCGGTGGCAGGTGCGCACCAGCAGGCGGGTGTAGGCGGCCATGAACGGCGAGGCCATGGTGACGCTGTTGCGGTCCGGCAGGATGTAGTGCTCGCCTGCGTCGCGGAAGTTCTTCACGATCGAGAACAGGTAGTCCCAGCGCCCGGCGTTGAGGCCGGCCGCGTGGTCGCGCAGCTCGTAGAGGATCTCGTCCATCTCGAAGGCCGCGGTGATGGTCTCGATCAGTACGGTGGCCCGGACGGTGCCGTGCGGGATGCCCAGCTCGGCCTGGGCGTGGGTGAACACGTCGTTCCAGAGCCGGGCCTCGAGGTGGCTCTCGGTCTTCGGCAGGTAGAAGTAGGGGCCGGAGTTGGGGTCCTCGGCGCCCTTGGCGAGCAGCCGGGCGGCGTTGTGGAAGAAGTACAGGCCGAAGTCGACGAACGCTCCGGCCACCGGGACGCCGTCGACCAGCAGGTGGTTCTCGTCCAGGTGCCAGCCGCGCGGGCGAACCACGACGGTGGCGAGTTCCGCGGCGGGCTTGAGGGTGTAGGCCTTGCCGGCCGTGCTGGTGAAGTCGATCCGGTCCTCGAAGGCGTCGATCAGGTTGACCTGGCCGCTGACCACGTTCTCCCAGGTCGGGGAGGTGGCGTCCTCGAAGTCGGCGAGCCAGATCTTCGCCCCGGAGTTGAGGGCGTTGATGACCATCTTGCGGTCGGTGGGGCCGGTGATCTCGACCCGGCGGTCCTGGAGCGCGCGCGGCGCCTCGGCGACCTTCCAGTCGCCGGCCCGGACGTCGGCGGTCTCGGGGAGGAAGTCCAGCGTGCCGGTGCGGGCGATCTCGGCGCGTCGACTCTTCCGCCTGGCCAGCAGTTCCTGTCGGCGACCCTCGAAGGCACGATGGAGGCCCACGACGAAGGCGACCGCCTCCGGAGTGAGCACCTCCTCGGCCCGGTGGACGCGCGGACCGGCGACAGTGACGACCGGAGCGGCGGGGGAGGCGCCGACGGGCCCCTGATCTGCAGCCATGAGCAGGACACTCCTAAGACGGTTGAGCCTGGCGAAGGGAGCTCCGGTGGGAGCCTCCTCGGGAACTTCCTCGATCGTTACCCGCCTGTCGGCGAATTCGATTCTGTAAGGTGGAGACTAGTTTCCGCGATACAGAATTTCAACGGTTTGTTGAAGAGATCGCCGGGACTCTACTCCTCCCCGACAGCGAAGGGAACGCCGGTGGTTGCGACCCCCGACACAGCATCGACGACAGGCGCCGACCGCGCGAGCGGCGGCGTGCAGTCCGTCGAGCGCGCCTTCCAACTCCTGGAGGCGCTGGCCGACTCGGGTGGCGTGGCCACCCTCAGCGAACTCTCCACCAGCTCCGGCCTCCCGATGCCGACCATCCACCGACTGGTCCGTACCCTCGTGCAGCAGGGCTATGTCCGCCAGGACACCGCGCGCCGCTACACCCTCGGCCCCCGGCTGATCCGGCTCGGCGAGACGGCCGGTCGACTGCTCGGCAGCTGGGCCCGCCCGTACCTGGCCGAGCTGATGGAGGCCACCGGCGAGACCGCCAACCTGGCGGTGCTGGAGGGCGGCGAGGTGGTGTACGTAGGACAGGTGCAGTCGCGGCGCTCGATGCGGATGTTCACCGAGGTCGGACGGCGGGTGCAGCCGCACTGCACCGGCGTCGGCAAGGCCCTGCTCGCCCAGCTCCCGGAGGACGAGGCGCGCGCGGTCCTGGGCCCCAACCCGCTGCCCGCGCACACCGAGTACACCCTCACCGACCCGCAGGAGCTGATGGACCAGCTCGCCGAGGCGCGCGAGCGCGGGTACGTGGTGGACGACCAGGAGCAGGAGATCGGCGTCCGCTGCATCGCCCTCGCGGTGCCGGGCGCGCCGACGCCCACCGCGCTCTCGGTGTCCGGCCCGGAGGCCCGGATCCGGGCGCTGGAGGAGCAGACGGGGGCGTCCTCGCTGGTGCCGGTGATGCAGCAGATCGCGACCCGGCTCGGGCAGGTCCTGGCACCCTGACGGATCGTCAACTCACCCGGCGCGCACGGGATTGAGCACAGGGGCCTGAACGCAAGAACCGGCAGCCGTTTCGACCACGCGGTGGTCGAAACGGCTGCCGGCCCATGAGAGCGGCTGGTCCTGGGGGCTAAGCGGGCCCGGCGGCCACGGTCAGCGGTAGACGCGCACGTAGTCGGCCGCGAAGGTGAGCGGGGTGGTCCCCTGCGGCGCGGGGTGGTACTTCCCGGCACACACCGAGAGGTTGAGGATCAGGTACGCCGAGAAGTTGGCGCCCACGCCCTTGTTGTCCGAGTACACCTTGACGCCGTTGACGTACCAGTCCACCGAGTTGGCGCCGTAGTAGGTGCCGATGGTGACCCACTGGTCCTTGGCGACGGCCTTGGCGTCGGTGTAGTACTCGGGGTTGCTCGGGTTGATGTGGTTGGTCAGCTCCAGCAGGTTCGGGTTGTCCGGGTGGTACTCGAAGGAGTCGATCTCCCCGTTGCCGTTCTTCCAGGTCCACAGGGCGGGCCAGGCACCGGTGCCCGAGGGCATCTTGACCCGGGCCTCGGCGTAGTCGCCGGTCTTGACCTGGAAGCCCTCGGTGGAGCCCTCGGTGGTCAGGAAGCCGGTGTTCCAGGACTGCTGGCCGTTCTCCAGGGTGGGCCCGCCCGGGGTGGCGGTGAAGGTGGCGACGCCGTTCGCGACGGTGACGTTGTTCTTGTTCAGCCAGTCGAGCTTGTTGTCGTCCGGGTTGTGGTTCCCGTACTTGTACGAGGTGCTCTTGTCGCCGACCCAGCGCTGACCCCAGTCGATCGGGCTGTTGAACTCGTCGGACCAGGTCAGCGACTTGCCGGCGACCGGGGAGGACGGCGCGGGCGTCGTCGGAGTGGCCGTGGCGGTCGGTGCCGTGGTGGGCGCCGCGGTGGGCGTCGCCGTCGGTGCCGTGGTGGGCGTCGTGGTGGGCGCCGTCGTCGGGGACGGGGTCGGCGTGGACGTACCGGTGGCCGCGACCACCAGCTGCTGCGAGGGCAGGTTGTGCCAGGTGCCGCCGAAGTCCTGCCAGAAGCCGAACTGGGTGTACGTCCCGGCCGGCAGGGCGCGCGCACCGCTGGTGAAGTTGAGCCCGGTCGGGCATATCTGCACGTTGGTCGCGTTCCCCGGGAAGTCCAGGTTGGTGCCGCGCGCGTCGCGGACGCCGACGCCGACCGTCTTGGCGGTGAAGCAGGACGAGGAGTGCAGGCCCAGCGAGGCGGTGGCGGCCCGGCCGGCGACCATGGTGGCCGGAGCGAGCCGGTCCTGGGTGACGGTCGGGGCGGTGGCGGCCTGGGCGCCAGCGACGGACGGCAGCCCGAGCAGGCCGGCACCGCTGATCGCGAGCGCCCCGGTGGCGGCGAGGGCGGCATTGCGGCCGCGGTGGGTCGGACGGGCGTGGCGGGGGGCGCGACGGCGCCCGGCAGGCTGGTGCATGGGGGGTCCTCTGCGACGCCTGCGAGGTGAGCTGTCGGATTCGGGCTGCAGTTGCCCGGCCGCCTGTGGAGCGGCTTCACCCCTAGCCACGGTCCGCACGCTGATGCGTACGGACCGGGCGCTGACCTTGGTTCCCCCGCTCCCGTCCGCTGTGGTGCTCGAGTGCCGGCCGGCGGGTGGACAGGACTCGGCGTCCCGGCGGCGGGGTCCGCGACAGCGGACGACGGTTGCAGGCTAGGCAGGCCGTCCGTGAACGGACAACCTGATCGGGCCGGTTGTCGCACAGCTCACAGTGGTGTCGATCAACGACGCTGCGTGGTGGCCGAGTTGATCAACCTCGCGACCGTGGCCGGGCGATCAGCCGGGCCAGTCGGCCACCTGGCCCCCGGCCGCCGGCGACCAGGCCGGCTCCAGGCGGTTCAGCCCGGTGAGCAGCCGGGTGCCGCCGACCGTCGCGATGCCGCTGGTGTCCAGCGCGCTCGCGGTGAACACGATGCCGTCGCTGGGCCCGCGGTCCTCGTCCAGCACGCCCGGGATGTCCGCCGACGCGCCCGCCAGAAGGTGGGTCGGCACCGAGGCAGGGCTCCCGGCCCGCCGGAGCGGCGCGATCAGCGAACCGGGGTGGTGGCGGACCGTGCCGTGGCGCGGGGCCGCCCGAGTCCGACCGATCGGATAAATTGGAACCCTGGCGTTTTCCGCGGTGCACAAGTGCACCGAGCCCAGACCACACGGTCCGTCCCGCACTCCCGAGAAGAGGTCCCGCCCCACCATGACCGCGCCCCTGCCCGCCTTCGCCGGCCGCACCTACGTCTTCCGGGCCGACAACGGCGCGGCCTTCCGCAACAGCTACTCGGCCGACGGCACTCGGCTGCGCTGGGAGGGCCTTGGCGAGTCGGCCGGCCAGTGGGAGGACGTGCGGCTGCACGTCGCCGAGGTCGCGCCGGAGATCTACTTCATCAGCTGGACGGAGCAGAGCGGGATCACCGTCAGCCATGTGATGGACCTCAACGCGCTGACCGTACGGGCCTTCTGGACCTTCGAGGGCGAGGGCGGCCGGGTCGGCCAGCTGCACACCGGGACGCTGGAGCGGGTGGCCTGACCGGCGCCGCGCCGTAGCACGCACGAACCCCCGGGGCCTCGGCTCCGGGGGTTCGGCGCGTTCTCTCCGGACGGCGTCGAACGGCTTCAGACGGCCTCGGGCGGCTTCAGACGGCCTCGGACGGCGGTGACGTCACGTGGCCTGGCTCGCCTGGCCCGGCTGGTTCGGCTCGCCCGAGGCGTTCGGCTCGCCCGGCTGGTTCGGCTGGTTCGGCACCTTGAGGTGCCGGGACAGCCACTCCAGCGAGGACGGCAGCAGGGCGCTCCAGGTCTCGAAGTTGTGGCCGCCGTTCTCGAGCATGCTGTACGAGACCTTCATCGGGCTGTGCACCGCGTCGATGAACGCCTCGGTGTCCGGCTTGTAGTTGCCGTCGCCCTTCTTGGTGCCGGCCAGCAGCACCGAGATGTCGGGCTGCGGCAGGTGCTTCAGTCGCCACATCAGGTTGGCCTCGTCGCGGCGCTGCTTGCTGCCGCCGAAGAGGTCGCCGGTGGTCGGGTCGTCGGCGGCGTCGTAGTAGCCGGAGAGGGCGACGGCGGTCGGAAAGACGTCCGGGTGGCGCATGGCCATCTTGACGGCGCAGTAGCCGCCGGTCGAGTTGCCCATGAAGGCCCAGGCGTGCGGGTCGGACGAGACCCGGTAGCTGGCCTGGATCGCCGAGGTGACGTCCTTGGTGAAGTAGGTGTCGGACTGGGCGCCGCCGGGGATGTCCTCGCACTCGGTGTCCTGCGGCAGGGCGGGCGAGGGCTGCAGCATCACCATGACGGTCGGCTGCATCCGGCCCTCCTGCAGCAGCTTGAGCGCGGCACCCGGGTAGTTGAAGCGGGTGATCAGGTTCTCGGCGATTCCTGGGAACCCGGTGCTGACGATCACGGCCGGGAACTGCCTCTGCGCGTACTCGGGCTGGAAGTACTGCGGCGGCAGGTAGACGTACCCCTCGGTCGACAGCCGGCTCACTTTGCCGTCGATCCGGACCTTGCGGATCTCGCCGGAGTGGCCCGGCTCACGACCCATCGCGCCGCCGCCCTTGACCGAGGCCCGGCCTATGGTCTCCACCAGCAGGCGGCCGGAGGCGTCCGCCTTGTTGTGTATCACCACCGGGCCCGTGCTGCCGGTGCCCAGCAGATCGTCCCAACTGCTGTAGAACGCGAAGTAGTTGTTCGCCACCAGGCCGAGCGCGGCAAGCACCGTGAGCTGGGTGGCGAGCAGCGTGCCGATCCGGCCGAGCACTGCCTGCCAGCTCTTCCTGGCGAGTCTGGGCCACAGCCAGACCGTGCCGACCATCATCACGACCGCGACCAGCACGGTCAGCGCCAGCACCTTGTGGCTCGTCAGACCCATGTTTCAGTTGCTCCCACGCCTCGAACTCCACGCCCCCTCCGCTCAGGGACATCCGAGGAGTTCACCCCGGTTCCCCCACCGGGGCGCGACGTCCAACCCTAGCGGGAGCTGGGAGGAAGCTGATCGGCGGCTGTACGGCTGCGGGCGTGGGGCCGCGCCCCGGCCGGTCGCGCCCAGAGCCCCAGCCCCGCCGTGAGCTCACGCATGCAGCGGGCGCCGAGGTCCTGCGGGGAGCCCGGACCGGTCACCGCCGCGTCGGAGGCGGCCCACTGCTCCAGGGCCACCCGGATCGCCGCCGTGGCCGCGGCGGCGGCCAGCCGGATCTCCAGCGGGTCGGCGTCGGCCGGGCTGCGCTCGGCCAGCACGGACCGCAGCCGCTCCTCAGAGCCCGCGTGGACCCGCTGCCAGGTGCCGTCCAGTCGGGGGTCGCGCAGCAGGCTGCGGGTCCAGTGCATCGCCTCGACGGCCGCGTCGTCGGCCGGGGTCAGTGACTCCACCGCCGAGCGCTCCAACGCCTCGCGCAGCGGGAGGTCCGCCGGGCTCTCGGCCAGCAGGTCGACCCAGCGCTGCCCACCGGCCGCCAGCAGCGGGGCGACGGCGTCCTCCTTGACGGAGAAGTAGCGGTAGAAGGTGCGCAGCGAGATGCCCGCGGCGTCGGCGACCTCCTCGGCGGTGGTCGCCTCCGCGCCCCGCTCGGCGAAGAGCGCGGCGGCGGTGCGGGCGATCTCCAGCCGGGTGGCGTCACGGCGGCGCTGGGTCAGGGTCGGGCGTCCGGTCACAAGGGTCAGCGTACGCATCCGGGGACCGTCATGACACATCGCGCCGGCATGACACGTCAAGACTTTTTGGCACGATGTGCCATTACGGCGTACCGTGCCCCTTGAGGTCGAGAGACCACAACGAAGGGAGTACCACCATGGAGCGCTTCAGCGGACGGAACGTCCTGATCACCGGCGGCGGCTCTGGCATCGGCCAGGCGACCGTGCACCGGCTCCTCGCCGAGGGCGGGAGGGTCGTCGCCGTCGACGTCAACGAGGACGGCCTGAAGAAGACCCTGGACCGCGCGACCGCGGACGGCACCGCCGACCGTCTGACGATCCAGGTCCTGGACATCTCGGACGAATCCGCCGTGGTCGCGGGCGTGGCCGAGGCGATCGCGGGCCTGGGCGGCCTGGACGTCCTGGTCAACGCGGCCGGCATCCTCCGCTCCTCGCACACCCACGAGACCACCCTGGAGTTCTGGAACAAGCTCCTCGCGGTGAACCTCACCGGCACCTTCCTGATGACCCGCGAGGCCCTCCCCGCCCTGCTCGCGACCGGCCGGGGCGTGGTGGTCAACTTCAGCTCCACCTCCGCGAGCTTCGCCCACCCCTACATGGCCGCGTACGCCGCGACCAAGGGCGGCATCCAGTCCTTCACCCACGCCATCGCCTCGGAGTACTCGAAGCAGGGCCTGCGCGCGGTCTGCGTCGCGCCGGGCAGCATCGACAGCGGCATGACCAACAACCCCGGCCTGCCCGCCGACGCCGACTTCAGCCTGCTCGCCAAGCTCTCCCCCGCCCTCGGCCAGGGCTTCGCGGGCCCGGACACGGTGGCCGGCGTGATCGCCATGCTGGCCTCCGACGACGGCGCCTTCGTCACCGGCACCGAGCTGCGCATCGACGGCGGCACCCACATGTGAGCCGTCCGGCCGACCGGCGGCGGGGCCCGTGCCGCCCCCCATCCGGCACAGGCCCCGCTCCGCGGGCGCACCGGTCAGTCCAGCGGCTTCGCCAGCAGCAGTTCGCGGGTGGTTCCGTCGGCGAGGGCCGCACCGGAGCCGGCGATCGGGTCGCCGGGGCCGGCAAGGTGCGCACCGGGAGCGCGGGCGGGACGAAACCGTGGCGGCGGTGGCGGGCGAGCGCGGCATCGTTGCGCCTCTCTGGGGCGTGGGCCGGGGAGGACCTAATCGGATTGAAACCCGGCGGGTGGACCCGGCCACAGGAGCTGGCCCGGCCGGGACGGCATCAGCGAGCCCGGCCGGGACGGCATCAGCGAGCCCGGCCGGGACGGCTCTTCAGGGGGTGCGCCAGTCGGCGGCCAGGGCGGCCGCCGGGTTGGCGACCAGCAGCCGCTCGGGCAGCTCGGGCCCGAAGGTTCGGGCCAGCCGCGGGGCGAGGTCGGCGAGCAGCCGGGCGGGGCCGCCCGCCGCGCGGGCCGTCCTCGTCGTGGTGTCGGCACCGAGCAGCAGCCGGTCGGCGTGGCCGGCCTCGACCAGGCCGGCGATCACATCGAAGGCCTGGAGGTCGGCGGGGTGGCCGATCCGGGAGGGGCTGTCCAGGGCCAGGAACACGCCCTCGGCGGCCAGGCTGCGGTGGATCGCCCGGTCGGTGAAGCGGGTGAGGTGGCCGAGGACGATCCGGTCGGGGCTGACTCCGTGCCGTCCGTGGAGCCGGCGAAGGACACCATGCGGGTCGCCGTCTGGTTCGAGGTGGACCGCGATCGGCGCGCCGGTGGCGTGGTGCGCCTCGGCCGCGGCGGCGATCGTCCGGCGGGTGTGCGCGGTCAGCGGGCCGGCATCGTCGGCGATCTTGATCAGGCCGGGCCGGACGCCCTCGGGGGCACCGGGGAGACCGGTGGTGAGCTCGGCGACGAAGCGCTCGGCGAGGTCGCCGTGCGGGCCGGGGCCGGCGTGCGGGGCGGGGTCGGCGTGCGGGGCGGGGCCGGCGAGGCGGCCTTCCGGATAGTGGGCCGCCTGGTGCGCGCCGGTGGCGGCGACGACGTGGACGCCGGTCGCGCGGGACAGCTCGGCGAGGGCGGCCGCGCCCCGGCCCATGCCCCAGGGCGTCCACTGGACGAAGGTGCGGCCGCCGACGGTCGCGAACCCGCGCAGCACCTCCTCGGCGGCCGCCCGGTCGTCCAGCTCCTGGCCGGGGAGCAGTGGGCTGCGGATGAAGAGGTGGTCGTGGGAGTCGGTGACGCCCAGCTCGGCGGGGGCGACGTCGCCCAGGACGGTCCGTACGGTGCGGGCGGCGGTCACGCCTCCTCCTCCGGGGTGTCGGTCGCCGGGGTGTCGGTCGCCGGGACCTCGGTCGCCGGTGCGTCGGTTTCCCCGAAGGTGGCGGTGGCGACCCGGAGGCCGGCCAGGGCCTTGGGGACCCCGACGTACGGGGCCAGGTGGACGATCACCTCGGTGATCTCCTCGCGCGTCATCCCGATCCGCAGGCTGTTGCGGACGTGGTCGGCGAGCTGCGGCTCCACGCCGCCGAGGGCGGTGAGCGCGGCCAGGTTGGCGATCTGGCGGTCGCGCAGGGCGAGGCCCGGCCGCTGGTAGGTGCCGCCGAAGAGGCTGGTGACGATCCAGTCGGGGAAGCCGGGGGCGAGCGAGTCCAGGCCGCCGAGGGTGGCGGCGGCGACCGGGCCGGCCAGGTCGGTGAGCAGGGCGTAGCCGGCTTCGCGGTCGAACGGGGCGGTGCTGAGACCGGCGGGGACGAGGCCGGCGGGGGCAGGAGCGGTGGTCGGGGAGGTTGGCATGGCGGTGGCGGAACCTTTCACCAGTGGCGGCCGGCCGGCAGCCGGTCGAGTTCGGGGCGGGACAGGTGCAGCACCCGGTAGCGGGTGCCCCGCGCGGCCTCGGGGGCCGGGCCGTGCCAGAGGGCGAGGCTGAGCAGTTCCCAGCGGCTCGGGTCCACGGCGACGGCGGCGGTGTGCAGTGCGGGGTGTGCCGGGAGTTCGGCGAGGGCTCGTTCGACGGCCTCGGCCGGGTCGGCGGTCTCCGGGAGCCGTACGGTCGCGCGGGTGGCGGTGGTCGGGGCGTCGGTGCGGGTGCCCGCGGACAGGCCCGCGCCGAGCCAGTGGCGGACGGCGGGACGGCCGAAGTCCGCGCTCAGGCCGCGGAAGCCGGGCCCCCACAGGAAGGCGTTCATGCCCTCGGCGGTGCGCCAGAGGTAGAACGGCGCGTACTGGTTGACCGGCGAGCCGTCCTGACCGCGCTCGCGGACCAGGTACGCCTTGAGGCCGAGGCCGGGGTGGGCGTCGAGCAGGTGGCCCTTGTCGGCCACGCGCTTGCGGATGATGCCCATGTCGTAGTCGGCAGGGAGGGTGATCTCGTACTGCATGGCGTGCACGGCGGGCTCCTGGGCTCGGGTGGCGGATCTGTGGTCGGGATCCGTCAGACCCGGCGGTGAGCGGCGAGCAGGCCGAGGGCGCCGCGGACGGCCTGTTCGAAGGGTGCGGCGCTGTCCGCGGCGCGGGCCAGCACGTAGCCGCCCTGGACGACGGCGACCACGGCGGCGGCGGTGTCCGCCGGGTCGAGGTCGGAGGCGAACTCGCCGTGCGCCTGGCCCTCGGCGACCAGTTCGGCGATCCGGCCGCGCAGCCAGTCGAAGGTTTCCTCGACCGGGGCGCGCAGCTGCGGGTCGGCGACGACGTCCGGATCCTGGGCCATCCGGCCCATCCGGCAGCCGCGCAGTACCTCGCGGTCGCGGTGCAGGTAGGCGGCGATCCGGTCGTACGCAGTGCCGGGGGCGGCGAAGTCGGCCTCGGCGATGCCCCGCATCTGCTCGGCGCTGCGACGCAGGGCGGCGGCGGCGAGGTCGGGCTTGCCGGCGAAGTGGTGGTACATGCTGCCCTGGCCGACGCCCGAGCGCTGCTGGATGGCCTTGGGGCTGGTGCCGACGTAGCCGCGCTCCCAGAGGAGGGCCTGGGTGCTCTCGATGAGGCGGTCCTGGGTGGTCATGCCACCACTGTACATACCAGTAGGTACAGAGGGAAGGGATTCACCTTGACCCGCAGCGCGACTCAACAGGTTCGACGGGTTCGACGGGTTCGACAGGAAGGCCGGAGAAGCCCGAGGGCCGTGCGCCGCCCCCCGGCGGCCACGGCCCCTCGACCGTTCGTCATCCCCCGTGCCACCCAAGGGCATTCCGCCCCGGCCGGTGGCGCACGTCACGTCACGGACGGTGGCGGGCATCACGCGGAGTAGGGGGTGCGCGGCGCAATGCGCGGGCGGGGAGGGGCGTTTCGCTCGCGCGGGCGGTCAGGGCCGTTGAGCTCGCGCGGGCGGGGGCGGCATTCCGCTCGCGCGGGCGGTCAGGGCCACTCGCGCCGGATCACCGGGCCATCTGGCCAGCGAACAGCTCCAGTTGCTCCCAGCTCCTGCGGCAGCGCTCCACCAGGGACCGGCACTTCGCCAGTGGGTGGCATGAGTTGACGGAGAACAGCGGCTCACCGTACCGGGCAGCCGAGGGCCTAGCCGGGGCCGGGCAGCCGAGGGCCACCCCGCCCGGCCCCAGGCGGCCCCAGGCGGACGTCCGCGACGATGAGCAGTTATCGGAGGCGGGGCAAGGGCTTGCCCGGGCCGGACCGGCTGGCAAGATGTCCGGCATGAGCTACCTCGCCGCGGACGACCGCTACGCCTCGATGACCTACCGGAAGGCCGGCCGCAGCGGCGTCCAGCTGCCCGCCATCTCCCTGGGGCTCTGGCACAACTTCGGTGACGCCCAGCCGCTGGACGTGCAACGAGCCGTGCTGCGCCGGGCCTTCGACCGGGGCGTCACCCACTTCGACCTGGCGAACAACTACGGGCCGCCGTACGGCAGCGCCGAGCGCAACTTCGGCTACCTGTTCGCGCAGGACTTCCGGCCGTACCGCGACGAGTTGTTCATCGCGACCAAGGCCGGCTGGGACATGTGGCCCGGCCCGTACGGCAACGGCGGCAGCCGCAAGTACCTGCTGGCCAGCCTGGACCAGTCGCTGGGCCGGATGGGGCTGGACTACGTCGACGTCTTCTACTCGCACCGCTACGACCCGGACACCCCGATCGAGGAGACGATGGGGGCGCTCGACAGCGCGGTGCGCTCGGGCAAGGCGCTGTACGCGGCGGTCTCGAACTACCCGGCGGAGCAGCACCGGGAGGCGGTGGCGATCCTGCGCGAGCTGGGCACGCCGGTGCTGATGAACCAGTCGGCGTACTCGATCCTCAACCGGTCCGTGGAGGGAGGCGGCGTGCTGGACGCGGTGGGCGACACCCAGACCAGCCTGATCGCCTACTCCCCGCTCGCCCAGGGGTTGCTGACGGACCGCTACCTCTCCGGGCAGGTGCCTGCCGGGTCCCGGATGTCGGTCGGGAAGTTCCTCACCGAGGGGGTGCTGACCGGGTCGAAGCTGGAGCAGCTGCGCGCACTGAACAAGGTCGCCGAGGGGCGCGGGCAGACCCTGGCTCAGCTGGCGCTGAGCTGGGTGCTGCGGGACCCGCGGGTGGTCTCGGTGATCATCGGGGCGAGCAGCGTGGCCCAGCTCGACCAGAACCTCGAGGCGCTGGCCGCCGGGCCGCTGACGGCGGAGGAGCTGGCGGAGATCGACCGGCTGAGCGCCTGAGGGCTGGGGCGCGGCCGGGGTGGCCGACAGATGACAGCTGACAGATTTCGAAATCTGTCAGCTGTCATCTGTCAGTTGTTTGCTGTTGGCGCGCACTGGACGGCCCGCGCCCTGGCCGGGCGGTGTCCACGGCGCACCGGCCGGCCCGCACGCTGGTCAGCGCCAGGCTCCTGGAGCAGGACAGACTGATCCCTGAGCCACGCCCGGACCTGCGCCGAGCCCTCGCCATCCTCCTGCTGCCACGGCGGCCGGCGGGTTCGACCGGTGTGGCCCGACCGCGAGATCAGTGCGTCAAGGGAACGCCGACGCGCCGCAGCAAGAGGCCTGTTCGCGGAGCGAACGGACAACCCGCTGCGGCGGCAGCGGCCTTGGGGGCGGCCCGTCGACCAGCCGGCCGACCGAACCGACCGAATCAGGCGATCAGTTGGCGGGCGTGTACTTGTAACCGACCCGACGGACCGTCACGATCGAGTCCCGGTAGGCCGGTCCGAGCTTGCGGCGCAGTCGGGCGACGTGCACGTCCACGGTACGGCCGTCACCGACGTGGCCGTAGCCCCAGACCGCCGAGACCAGGTGGTCCCGGGTGTGCACCCGCTGCGGATGCTCGGTGAGGTGGGCCAGCAGCTCGAACTCCAGGTAGGTGAGGTCGAGCAGCCGCCCGTCGACGTAGGCGTTGCGCCGCTCGGCGTCGACGCTGATGCCGCGCCCGGCGGGCCGGACCGGCCGGGCGCCCGCCGCAGCACCCGAAGCTGAGGCCGACGCGGCGCCCGGTGCGGCTCCCTGGGCGACCGCCCCGGGCAGGCCGACCGGCGCGGCCGGGTGCTCGGCCGGTACCAGCACCAGGTACCCGACCATCGGGTGTCCGGCGGCGGCACCGGGCTGCGCGCCGTACTGGGCGAGCAGCCCCTGGGGCAGCAGGCCCTGCGGCAGGGCGGCGACCACGGCTGCCCCCTCCGGTAGCGCGGCGAGCAGCGAGGCGGGCGCCGGCGGTGCCACCGCGCCGGGGTGCGGTCCGACGGCCGGGGTCGCCCCCGGGCGGGGCGCCCCGATGACGGAGGAGACCGGAACGCCGGAGGGTACGGCGGAGACCGGAGGAACGGACCGGACCGCGCGCAGGTGCGGGGTCGTGGTGGGCAGGGGCAGGGTGGCCGTGGAGGAGGAAGACATGGTGTGCCGCTCATTTCGCGCGTGACGGACGGGGTGGAGTCGTCTGCGCGTCGACCGGGCGTACTGCCGGGCTGGACCGGGTGGAACCTGGTTCAGCGGGCGGAGGGCCGGGACGCGCTGGGCGAGCCCGGACACGTCTGATCGAACAGGTGTGGCTGCCGCGACGGCCAGAACGGTTCGAGGTCGGGACGACCCCGTCGGCCGTCCGTGGTGAGGCCGGCGCGGTCGGCACGGGCGCGGTCAGCGCGGGCGCGGTCAGCGCGGTCGCGGTCAGCGCGGTCGCGGTCAGCGCGGTCGCGGTCAGCGCGGTCGGCGCGTCCGTTCCACCGTCCGGTCCGCGGACCCGCGCCCATCGCGGGAGCCGGCTCGGACGGACCGGAACGGCCGGCGATGCCGGGGGGATTGCTGGGGCAGACGATGTTCACTGGTTGGTTTCTCCGCAAGGCGGGGCCGGATCGGTCGGTGGCGGGCGCACCTGACGGGCGGTCCGCTACGGCCTGGTCGACGGGGTCGGTGGCACGTCGCACGGACGGCCGGGTGCGGGCCGCAGGTGCCGGGTACGTACCGGGGTGGGGTGGGACCGGTCAGCGACAACAGGCGCTGCAGATCAGCGCGTGGTCGATGTAGCGGCGGAGGGTGAGCGCCGGCATGACGGGGCCGGGCACGGCGGTGCTGCGTCGCTGGTCGACGGTCATCCTGCTGCCCTCCCCCTTCGTCCTGCCTCGTGCTGCCACCGGCCCGAACGGACCGGCGGAAACGGGACGTTCCCAACCCTCCCGACGGCATGACCGGGACGGCTCACGTCCACAGAGCCTTCCACGCCCCAGCCCGTCTAGGCAACCTTCCGCACATCGACCGTCCGACATGTGGACCACCGAATGAGACGTCGGGTGCACGAAGGGCCCCTGACCGGCGGCGATCCCACGGGGCCTCAGGAGCGCGCGGCGGCCCGGTGGCGGAGGGCGGCGGCGTGCTCGACCAGCGCCACCAACAGCTCCTTGCCGTCCTCCCGCAGCCGGGCGTCGCACAGCACCACCGGGATCTCCGGGTCCAGGTCGAGTGCGTCCCGCACCTCGTCCGGGGTGAACCGCTCGGTGCCGTCGAAGCAGTTGACCGCGACCAGGAACGGGATGCCGCGCTGCTCGAAGAAGTCCACCGAGGGGAAGCAGTCGGCCAGTCGCCGGGTGTCCGCGAGCACCACGGCGCCGAGCGCGCCGCGCGCCAACTCGTCCCAGACGAACCAGAACCGGTCCTGTCCGGGCGTGCCGAACAGGTAGAGCGCGAGTCCGGGCCGCAGGTCGATCCGGCCGAAGTCCATCGCCACCGTGGTGGTGCGCTTGGCCTCCACGCCCGAGGTGTCGTCCACCGGGCGGCCCAGCTCGCTCAGTTCCTCCTCGGTGCGCAGCGGCCTGATCTCGCTGACCGAGCCGACCAGGGTGGTCTTGCCCGCCCCGAAGCCGCCCGCCACCAGGATCTTCACCGCCACGGCCGGACCACCGCGCCAGCGCGGGTCGTTGGTGCTCCCGCCCGGCCTCGGCGAAGCGCCCGGCAGCGTACTCGGCGAGGGGTTCGGCGAGGCGTTCGGCGCAGTGCTCGGCGGGGTGGCGTCAGAGCGCACGGAGTCCATTGATCACGTCTCGCAGCAGGCGCTCGTCCGGCAGCTCGGCGAGCGGAACGGGTCGGGTGACGCTGATCAGGTCGGCGTCGTAGAGGTCGCCGAGCAGGACGCGCACCACGCTGACCGGCAGGTCGGTGTAGGAGCCGAGCTCGGCGACGGACAGCGGCTCGCGGCGGCACCAGGCCAGCAGGGTCTGGTGCTCCGGGTCGAGGACGTGCGCGGGCACGGCCCCCGCGTCCGGCCCGGGTTCCTTGGCGGTGACCAGCGAGATCAGGTCGAACAGCCCCTCCTCGACCGGCCGGGTGCGGCCCCGGGTCATCGAGTAGAGCCGCACCACCGGGCCGGCCTCGTCGTCGAACCACCGGTCGTCGACCGGGGTACGCGGCCGGAACAGGTCGACCTCGGCACCGTCCGGCGCGTCCTGCCCCGACTCGGCGCCCTCGCCCCCGCCCCCGGCCGCGCCCTCCGGCACCGCGGGGGTCGGGTCGTAGAGCGCCGCCGGGCCGTCGAGCCCCGCCGGGCCGCCCGGACCGTCCGCCTTCGGATCCGCCATCGGACCGCTCAGCCCCTCGGCGCGGCGGTTTCGGTGCGCGGCTCGGCGGCCATGTGCTCGCCGACCCGCTTGACCAGCAGGGCCATCTCGTAGGCGATCTGGCCGATGTCCGCCTCGGCCTCGCTGAGCACGGCCAGACAGCTGCCGTCGCCGGCGGCCGTGATGAACAGGAACGCCTCGTCCAGCTCCACCATGGTCTGCCGGACGCCGCCGACCTTGAAGTGCCCGCCGGCTCCCTTGGCCAGGCTGTGGAACCCGGCCGCGACGGCGGCGAGGTGCTCGGCGTCCTCCCGGTCGAGGTCGCGCGAGGCGCCGGTGGCCAGCCCGTCGCTGGAGAGGATCACCGCGTGCCGCAGGGCCGCGACACGGCCCACCAGGTCGTCGAGGAGCCAGTTGAGGTCCCCGGACGGCTGCGTCGGAGTGGTCATGAATCAGTTCCTTCCGCTGGAGCGGGTGGTGCGGGCACTGCGGATGCTGCGGGTCCTGCGGCTGGTGCGGGCACTGCGGGTGTCACGGGTCCTGCGGGCGGTGCGGGCACTGCCGGTACTGCGGGTACTGCGGGTACTGCGGGTACTGCGGGTACTGCGGGTTCTGCGGGTACTGCGGGTGTCACTTGTGGTACGGCCGGGACGGCCGCAGGGTTCCGCCGCACCGGCTGGCCCGGCGGGATCCGGCGGGCCAGCGGCGCGCGGGCGGCGTCGCCGGGCGCGGGCGCGGGCAGCGCTGCCGGGGCGGGTGCGGGGCTGATCGCCCGCCGGGACGGGTCCGGCGGCTGCCAGGCCGGTACGGCCGCGGGCCGGGCGGCGCGGTCCTGCGCGCCCCGGTCCTGCGCGCCCTGGTTCTGGGCGCCCTGGTTCTGAGCGCCCCCCTCCGCCGGGACGGTGGTCCCACGCCCACGGGTGAAGCCGCGCTGGAACGAGGCGAAGGTGGCCCTGGCTTCCTCCGGCGAACGCTCCCGGGCTTCCCTGGCCTCGGCCGCCTCCGCGCCGTGCGCGCCGTCCGTGCCCGCCGCCGACCGTCCGGCGCGGTCCTCGGACCCGCTCTGGCCGCGAAGTCGCTCCCTGGCCTGTTCCTTGAGCTGCGGCGCGAGGTTCGCCTGCCGGACCCGCCGGGGCAGACCACCCGGCGTCCGGGGAGCCGCGTCCACGGGAGCGACACCCACCGGCACGGCGTCGACCGAAGCGGCGTCCACCGGAACGGCTTCCGGCGGAGCCGGTGCCGAGTCGGCCGCGGCGGCCGCGGCCTCCGCCGCCTCCCGGCGGTGCCGTCCCGTCCCCGCGCCGCCCTCGGCGTCCGCCCCCGGCCCGGGCACCAGCACCGGCCCGCCCTTGGGCCGCGAGGCCCGGCGCGGCAGCCCGTTGACCGTACGCCCCGCCTCGGGAACGGACGGCCGCGGACCGCCGGCCCCCCGGTGCCGCCCGCCCGTGCCCTCCGTCGGCGCCGAACCCGGCAACGCACTCGACGTTGAACCCGACGGCGAACCCGACGCCGCCCCCGACCACGCAGCCGAGGAAGGCTCCGAACCCGCACCATCGGGAGCCGTGTCCGGCACCGCGACCAGGTCACGCCGCCCCGCCGTCCGTCCGGTCGCCCGGCCCACCGGCCGACGCCCCGCGCCCCCGGTCCCCGCGGCGGGCGGTTCCGGCAGGCCGTCCGGCGCCTCCGCCAGCAGCTCGCGCGGGATCAGCACCACGGCCGTCGTCCCGCCGTACGGGGACGGTCGCAGGTGGACCCGGATGCCGTGCCGCCGGGCGAGCCGGCTGACCACGAAGAGTCCCAGCCGGTCGGTGTCGGCCAGGTCGAACTCCTGCTCCACGGTGAGGCGTTCGTTGATCTCGGCGAGCAGCTGTTCGCCCAGTCCGAGCCCCCGGTCGTCGATCTCCAGCGCGAAGCCGTGCGCCACCACCTCGCCCTGGACGGTGACTTGGGTGGTCGGCGGGGAGAACACCGCGGCGTTCTCGACGAGTTCGGCGATCAGGTGGGTGACGTCGGCGACGGCGCTGCCGAGCAGGCCGGTGCCGGGGAACGGCCGGACGATCACCCGGGCGTAGTCCTCGACCTCGCCGACCGCCGCCCGGACCACGTCCACCATCCGGACCGGCTTGCGCCAGGCCCGCCCGGGCGAGCCGCCGGCCAGGATGATCAGGCCCTCTGCGTGCCGGCGCATGCGGGTGGTGAGGTGGTCCACCTTGAAGAGGTCCTCCAGCTCAGCCGGATCCTCGGTGCGGCGCTCCATGGTGTCGAGCAGGGTGAGCTGGCGGTGCAGCAGCACCTGGCTGCGCCGGGCCAGGTTGACGAACACCGCCGCGACGCCGCGGCGCAGTTCGGCCTGCTCGACCGCGGCCTCCACGGCGGCCCGCTGGACGGCGTTGATGGCCTGGCCGACCTGCCCGATCTCGGCCTGGCCGAAGTGCAGTTCGGGCGCCTCGGCGGCCACGTCCACCGGTTCGCCGCGGCGCAGCCGCAGCATGACGGAGGGCAGCCGGGTGCTGGCGAGTTCGTTGGCCGCGTTGCGCAGGCCGATCAGCTCGCGGGCCAGCCCGCGCCCGATCCGGAAGGAGATCATCACCGACAGCACGACGGCGACCAGGCCGATGGCGCCGGCGATGCCGCCGCGCCACAGCGCGGCGATCGCCGCGGAGCGGCCGCGGTCGTCCAGTCCGGCGCTGATCCGGGAGTTGATCGAGGAGAGGTCGCCGAGCGAGTGGTCGGCGGTCTCCCGCCAGTTGTCGCCGTTGAGTGCCTGGACCACCCGGTCGGGGCCGCCGGCGCCGACGAAGTCGGCCTCGGCGCGGGCCAGCGCGCCCCAGGCCTCGCCGCCGCGCAGGGCGACGTAGTCGGCCTGGTCGGCGGGTTCGAGTTCGGCGATGTAGACGGTGAACAGCGCCTGCTGGTTGTGCAGGGCGTCCAGCGCGGTCTGGTACTGCTCGGCGGTGGGCCGGGCCGCGCCGGTGCGCAGGCCCTCCATCGCGGCGTCCTCCTGGGCCAGGTACTCGCGGGCGCGCACCAGCTCGATCAGGATGGTGCCCTGGCGCGGGAGCTGGCCGCTCTGCCGGGCGACGTATGCGGACCGGAAGCCGAACACCGGCCGGACCAGGTCGCTGTACTGCCCGAGCGCGAACTCCCAGTTGAGCGCGAGGCGGCCGACCTGCGCCCGGAGCGGGCCGAGCTGGTCGGCGGCGGCGGTGATCTGTACCAGGCGGGCCCGCTGGGCGGCGGAGAGCCGGTCGCCGGCGCCGTCCTTCTTCTGCCGGAGCGCGGCGAGGCTGCGGTCGGTGGCGGTGGTGGCACGTTCGAAGGCGTCCCGGGCGACCGGCGAATTCGGATCGGCCAGGTGCTGGACGGCGGCGCGGCGCTCGTTCTGCAGGTCGCCCGTGTACTGGTCCACGGCCGCCCCGTACTCCTTGTACGTACGGCTGATCTCCAGCTGGTTCCAGGCGTCCCCGGTGGCGGCGAGCGTCGCGTACACCCACAGGGCGATGAGTGCGACGATGGGCACCAGGAGCAGCGCGATGATCTTCGCGCGGATCGAGCTGCTGCGCAGACGCATGGAGTCCTCGGTCGGAAGTGCCAGGCGCGGACGGGGAGCGGTTCGGGCGGGCTTTCGGGGTGCTGGGGACGGCGGGTTCGGCGGGACTTCGGGGAGCCCTGGGGAGGGGGCGTCGGAAGCCGCCCGGCCACAGGTCTGCGAGACTCTACTACGCCCTGACCACACGTTCGAGGGTCGAACCCTCCACTTCCCCACCTTGCCCCGGACACGTCAGGAGCCGGTCCCGGTCCGCTCCACCCGGCCCGGCCGTCTCCTCGGTTCCTCCCCAGCTGCGACACCATCCCTACGGACCGGTGCCGATCTCGTCGCGTCACCGTCACAACCCTGGGCAGTGACAGGGCGATCCGATAGTTTCGCTCCACCCCGCGCGACCGGGCGCCGCCACCCCGGTGCCCGTGCGCCGGGTCGGCAGACAGCGCCGCGCGAAGCGAACTGGGGAGGACCGTGCGCGAGTTCACCACCCCTGCCCCGGCCGGGCCCGAGGCCACCGGAGGACTCGCCGACTCCCTGTACGACACCGCCGACCGCACCCCCGACCTGGTCCAGCTGTCCCGGCGCACCGGTGACGGGAGCTGGCAGGACGTCACCGCACGGGAGTTCCGGGACGAGGTGCTCGCCCTCGCCAAGGGCCTGCTGACCCGGGGCGTGCGCTACGGCGACCGGGTCGCCCTGATGTCCCGCACCCGCTACGAGTGGACGCTGTTCGACTACGCACTCTGGTCGATCGGCGCGATCACCGTCCCGGTCTACCCCACCGCCGCGACCGAGCAGGTGCGCTGGATCCTCGCCGAGACCCAGGCGGTGGCCTGCCTGGTCGAGGACGAGGACGCCGCGATGACCGTCGGCGCGGTCTGCGACGCCCTGCCAGACCTGACCGGGATCTGGCAGCTCGACCGCGACTGCGTCGCCGCGATCACCGAGGACGGCCTGGACGTCCCCGACGCCCTGGTGCACCGCCAGCGGCTCGGCGTCGCGGCCGCCAACATCGCCACCGTGGTCTACACCTCCGGCACCACCGGACGCCCCAAGGGCTGCCTGATCACCCACGCCAACCTGGCCGCCGAGGCCGACTCCCTGCTCGCCGGCTGGGGCGACGTACTCCGCGACACCGGCGGCGGCCAGCCCGCCACCCTGCTGTTCCTGCCGCTGGCACACGTCTACGGGCGGGCGGTGCAGATCGCGGCGGTCCGCGGCGGCTTCCGGATCGGCCACATCCCCGAGGTGTCCACCGACGCGTTACTGCCCGCCCTGGAGAGCTTCCGGCCGAGCTTCCTGCACGCTGTCCCGTACGTCTTCGAGAAGATCTTCCAGCGGGCCCGGCGTGCCGCCGAGGACGCCGGGCGCAGCGAACTCTTCGAGCAGGCCCGGCAGGTGGCCGTCGACTGGGCGACCGCCCGGGAGCAGAAGGCCTTCGGCCGCGGCCCCGGCCCCGGCGCGGCCCTGCGGCTGCGCCACCTCGCCTACGAACGGACGGTCTACCCGCGGCTGCGTGCCGTGCTCGGCGGGCGGGTGCGCGCCGTGATGTGCGGAGGATCGGCGCTGCGGCGGGAGTTGGGCCTCTTCTTCACCGGCGCCGGACTTCAGCTCTACGAGGGCTACGGCCTCACCGAGACCACCGCCGCGATCACCGCCAACCCGGCCGGACGGCAGAAGCTCGGCACCGTCGGACAGCCGGTGCCGGGCGCCTCGGTGGCGATCGCGGACGACGGCGAGGTGTGGGTGCGCGGCGGATCGGTCTTCGGCGGCTACCTCAACCACCCGCGGTGCACGGCGGAATCACTGATCGACGGCTGGTTCGGCACGGGCGACCTCGGCCGGCTCGACGAGGACGGCTACCTCACCATCACCGGCCGCAAGAAGGACCTGATCGTCACCAGCAGCGGCAAGAACCTGGCCCCGGCGGTCCTGGAGGAGCGGGTCGAGGCGCACCCGCTGGTCTCCCAGTGCCTGGTGGTCGGCGACGACCGCCCGTACGTGGCGGCCCTGATCACGCTCGACCCGGACGCGCTCGCGCACTGGCTGAAGACCAGCGGCCGGGAGCAGCTGGACGCCTGGGCGGTGCTCGCCGACGAGCAGTTGCACATCGAGATCCAGCGCGCGGTGGCGGCGGCCAACACGGCGGTCTCGCGAGCCGAATCGATCCGCGCGTTCCGGCTGCTGCCCCGGGAGTTCAGTCTGGAGCAGGGGCTGCTGACCCCCTCGCTGAAGCTACGGCGGACGGCGATCACGGAGCACTACTCGACGGACATCGAGGAGCTGTACCTCTCCTGACCCGTCTCGGCCTCCACCCTCGGGACGCACGTGAACCCGGCTTTGCGGAACGTTTTCTGACGTTCCGTCTTGTCCCGCTTGCGGACGGATGGTTCGCCACGCGGTTCACCGGTCGTTCCCTTGACGGGCTGATTGGTCCAGTCCATTGTTGCTCTTCGGTCCGAGTGCGGCGCACCAGCACCACCCGCTCCCGCCCCTCCGGGAGCGCCCTGGTTCCACGGTCCAGATTCCCGTTCACGCCCTCCCCACGGGCGTGCCCCCACCTGCTGGAGTCCTCACGTGTCGATGCTCACGCGCCTGTCCGCGCTGGCCGTATCCGTCGCCCTGCTCACGGCATCCGCCGTCCCGGCCGCTACGGCTGCTGCCACTGCCACCGCCACCGCGGCCGGGACCGTCAACCTGGCCACCAACCCCGGCTTCGAGCTGCCCTCCCCCAACCTCGCCGACTGGGGCAGCATCCCCGGCTGGAACTGCACCGGCGGCCCGGCCGAAGCCGCCGTCACCAACACCGCCGCACACTCCGGCGCCTCGGCACTCACGGTCACCCCGGCGAACGACGACTCCACCGGCGAGTGCGCCCAGACCGTCGCCGTCCAGCCCGGTACCGCCTACACCGCCTCGGCCTGGGTGCGCGGCAAGTTCGTCTACCTGGGCGCCACCGGCACCGGCCGGGACGTCGCCCCCGCCTGGACCGAGACCACCTCCGGCGGCTGGCAGCAGCTGACCACCCGGTTCACCACCGGGCCGGACGCCCACAGCGTCCGTCTGTACGTGCACGGCTGGTACCAGCAGGGCCCGTTCTCCGTGGACGACGTACGGGTCGACGGCCCGGCGCCCGCCCCGGCGGTGGCGGCCGGCTCGATCCCGACCACCGACAAGGTGGTCTTCTTCACCGTGGACGACGGCTGGCAGCGCACTCCCGAGGCGGAACGCTTCATCGCCGACCACCACCTGCCGATCACCGCCTTCCCGCTGCCGATGCCGGCCGGCACCGACCCGGGCTTCTTCCAGCGGGTCACCGCCGTGCCCGGGTCCTCGATCCAGGACCACAGCGTCTCGCACTCCGACCTCAGCAAGCTCCCGCTGGACCAGCAGCAGGTCGAGATCTGCGACGCGCGCGACGCGATGACCCGGCTGTTCGGCACCGCGCCCGTGGTGTTCCGCCCGCCGTTCTTCTCCTGGAACGCCGACACCCTGCAGGCCGCCGCCAACTGCGGCATCCGCACCGTGCTGACCGCCGACGCGGACTTCAGCTGGGGTGCCTCCAACATCTGGCACCCGGGCCCGCTGCAGCCGGGTGACGTGGTCCTGATGCACTGGACCGACACCCTCGCCACCGACCTGCCCCGCGCCCTGTCCGCCGCCGAGGCCGCCGGCCTCAAGCCGACGGGCCTGGTCGACTACCTACGCTGACGCTCGTGGCCTGGCACCCGCTCCCCCAGGCGTCGCTTCCCGGGAGCGGATGGATGACAGCTGACAGATTTCACTGGCTGAAATCTGTCAGCTGTCATCCGTTACCTCTCCGGTGCCAGGTGCCAGGTGCCAGGTGCCAGGTGCCATCCACTGTCCGCCCTCCGCTCGGCGACCACTGGGCCCGCCTCGCTCCGGCCCGGGGTCCGGGCGGCGACCCGCTCGGTCCCCGATCGCGATCATGCTCGTTGACAGGCTGTCCGCGGCGCGGCTCTAATGGGGGCGTGCAGCGCGGCGTCGGCCACAGAGCAGTGGGCCGGCCGGCGACCGAGCCAGCACCTGACGTGTAAAGGGACGATGCGCGATGAGTACCTTCTCCGCTGCCCTGATCTGACGTAGGCGGTCACCGCGGTGTCCGCGCGTTCCCGTGCCGGCACCGTGTGTGGCCGCGAATCCCCCGTATCCCAGGAGACTTCACCACACACGCATGTCCATGCCCTTCCATCAGAATGTCATCGAAGAGTTCCGCGCCAACGGCGGCCGGGTCGGCGGCCCGTTCGAGGGCGGCAATCTGCTGTTGCTGACCACCACCGGGGCCCGCTCCCGGCGGCCGCACACCGTACCGCTCGGGTTCGTCCGATCCGAGGGGCTGGTGCTGGTCGTCGCCTCGGCGGCCGGGGCGCCGGAACACCCCCAGTGGTACCGCAATCTGCTGGCCCACCCGGTGGTCCGGGTCGAGCTGGGCACCGAGAGCTTCGACGCCATCGCCGTGCCCGCCGAAGGCCCCCGCCGGGAGCGGCTGTTCGCAGCCGTCGTCCGCGAGGCGCCCGGGTACGGCGACTACCAGGCGCACACCGAGCGGAAGTTGCCGGTGGTCGCCCTGGAGCGACCCGAGGCGCCGCCGGACCGGCCGAGCGAAGTGCGCAGCCTGGCCGACAAGTTGCTGGAGGCGCACAGCTGGCTGCGGGCCCAGCTGCGGCACGTCCGGGCGGAGGCCCACTCCCACACCCCCGGCAAACCGGCCGGGCTGGGGCTCCAACTGCGCCAGCACTGCCTGGCGTTCTGCGAGGGGCTCACCCACCACCACACCGGGGAGGACTCCGCGATCTTCCCGGCCCTGGCCCTCAGCCACCCCGAACTCGCCGGGGTGCTGGAGCGGCTCGGCGAGCAGCACCGGGAGATCGGGCGGATCAAGGAGGAACTGGTGGCGCTGCTGGCCGGGATCGAGATCACCGACCCGGAGCGGCTGCGCACCGAACTGGACCGGATGTCCGCCGAGTTGGAGGCGCACCTGGACCACGAGGAGGCCGAGCTGCTACCGGCCCTCGCCGCCGTCCCCTTCCCACCGGTGCACCCGGCCCCGACCGGCCGCTGACGCGACGGTGCCGCCGCCCCTCCCCAGCCACGGGAGGGGCGGCGGCAGCAGCCATTACGTCAGGAGTTCGATCGGACGGCTGCGGCTGATACCTCAGGACTGACTGAAGACCGGGAGGTAGCCGTTGGCCTGACCCGAGTCGTTCGGGTGGTAGCTCTCGTCGATCGGCAGCGTGGTGCTGTGCAGCCAGGTGTCCAGCGAGCCGCAGATCTCGTGCCCGGAGAAGATGTCGCGCACGTCACCGAAGGTGAAGCCGGCGTTGGCGACCTCCTTGGCGATCACGCCGTCCAGGGTGTCCGCGGCCTCGTTGATGGCGGCGCGCTTGGTGTCACCGATGCCGAAGATGCAGCTGCCGCCGATCTGGTAGAGGTGCGGGTAGCCCATGACCACGACGTGGGCGTTCGGGGCCTTGGCGCGGATGGCGTTGTACACCTGGTCCAGCTGGCCGGGCAGGGTGTTGGTCGCGTAGTCCTCGGCGGTGTTGACGGCGTTGAGGCAGTCACTGTCGGAGCTGAGCACGCAGGTCTTCATGGTGCTGGAGAAGCCCGCGTCATTGCCCCCGACCGAGAGACTGACCAGCGTGGTGCCACTGTTCAGCGCGGAGATCTGACTGTTGAGGATGTCACCGGTTCTGGCGCCGGAACAGGCGACGAAGGTGAAGGAGGACGGGGAGTTGGCGTTCGACCAGAGGGAGGCGTACGCGTTGGCGCTGCGCTTGCAACTGCCACTGTCGCTCAGGTAGTTGCCGGCACCGACACCGGCGGAGTACGAGTCCCCGAGGGCGACGTAGTTGACGGCGGCGGCATTGGCGGACGAGGCCGTGACGAGCGTCGTCATGCTGAGGACGGCGGCTATCGCGGCGACGGAGAGGGCACGAGCAGGGCGGAACATTGCACCTCCAGGCGTGACACGGGTCACAGAAAGGGATACCAAGCGGTAATCGAACATGGAAGCGTTCATGCCAAGGTCATTGACGGACCGTCAATAACCGTCAATAACAATGGACTTGAACCCCCTTGGGGGAAAAGCTTGTTCACGCCGAGCAACGCGCGCCCACGAGGACGTGCGCGGGCGCGCGCCGACGCACGGCAGCACGGCGCCGCCCGGGTGACCGGACGAACGCCGCAACCGACTCGCTCAGGAGCGGCTGAAGACCGGGAGGTAGCCGCTGGCCTGGCCGGCCGAGTTCGGGTGGTAGCTCTCGTCGATCGGCAGGGTGGTGCTGTGCAGCCAGGTGGCCTGCGAACCGCAGATCTCGTGCTCGGCGAAGACGCCGCGCACATCGCCGAAGGTGAAGCCGGCGTTGGCGACCCGCTTGGCGATCACGCCGTCCAGCGCGTCGGCGGCGCCGTTGATGGCAGCGCGCTTGGTGTCGCTGATCCCGAAGAGGCAGTCGCCGCCGACCTTGTACAGGTGCGGGTAGCCCATCACCACGACGTGGGCGTTCGGCGCCTTGGAGTGGATCGCGGAGTACACCCGGTCCAGCTGGCCGGGCAGGGTGCTCGTCGCATAGCTCTTCGCCGTGTTGACGGCGCCGAGGCAGTCGCTGTCGGAGCCCAGCACGCAGGTCTTCATGGTGTCGGCGAAGCCCGCGTCGTTGCCGCCGATCGACAGGCTGACCAGCGTGGTGCCGCTGTTCAGCGCGGAGATCTGACTGTTGAGCACATCGCCGGTTCTCGCCCCCGAGCACGCCACGAAGGCGAACGAGGACGGCTTGTGCGCGTTCTTCCACAGGTACGCGTAGGCGTTGGTGCTGCGCTTGCAGCTACCACTGTCGCTCAGGTAGCTGCCGGCACCGACGCCGGCCGAGTACGAGTCCCCGAGGGCGACGTAGTTGACGCCGGCCGCATTGGCGGCTGACGCCGTGAAGAGCGTCGTCATGGTGAGACCAGCCGCCATCGCGGCAATGGACAGAACACGGGCAGGGCGGAGCATTGCACCTCCTGGATATGACGCGGGTCACAGAAGGGATACCAGGCAGTAGCCTCGCGGGGAAGCGCTCATGCCAAAGACATTGACGGACCGTCTGATAGCGGAAGAGTGAACACGCCCCGACGGAGCGTGAGTTCGCCCAGGTGGGTGTGGGTGTATGTCGACGCGCATCGGTCATCGCGTGTAGACAATAAACTTTCGAGAAGTCAGCTCTCCGTCAGCTGCTGGTCAGCTGCTGGTCAGCGTGCGGCCGTCGCCGCGTCAGTTCTGCGGTGCGGGCCAGCGCCGACTCGAAGGCGCGACGGGCCGCCTCGGGGAGCGCAGCCCGGCACCCGGGAGCGCGGCTCGGCGCCGGGGAGGGCACGGCTCAGCGCCCGGGGGCGCGACCCGGCACCCGGGACCGGCAGGGTAGGACTCAGCACCCGGGGGCGCGTCCGCCGCCCGGGTACGCGGGGCCGGGGAAGACCGTGCAGCCCTCGACCGGCAGCTCCTCGATCGTCTCGTTCGCCGCGACCGGCACGCCGAGCCAGTGGGCGGCCATGGCGACGGCCGCCCGGGCCTGGCGCAGCCCGGGCTCGCCCCAGCCCAGTAGCTCGACGGCGAGCCCCGGCGCGACCAGCAACCGCCGGTAGTGCCGGCCCGAGGCCGGGTCGGCCTCGCTGGGGCCGACCGCCCGCAGCGCCGCCGCCATCCGGACACGTGCGCACTCGTGCCCGCCGTTCGCCGAGCCGACCCGGTCGTAGAGGTAGCCGAGGTAGTACGGCCGGCCGATCACGGCCTGAGCCTCCTCGCCCGCCTCCCGGGCCAGCGCGGCTGCCGGGTCACCGCCGTCCTCCGGCTCCAGCGAGCCCCCGGGCAGCGAGCAGATCCCGTCCTTGGGGTTGACCAGGGTCAGCACCCGCCCGTCCGGGGCGAACAGCCACCCCCAGGACTGCTTCACCGGCAACCCGTCCGGCACCTGCTCGCCCGGCCGCCACGGCCAGCCCGCCGTGGGACGTCGGCGCACCTTCCCGAGCAACTCGGCGATCTCCGCCGTGAACTCGATCCGGCTCATGCCGCGCGCCCCCCTCTCGGTGTCGGGCTCGCCGGACCTGCGGAGCACGGTTCGGAGCAGAGCGACCGGAGCGGCGGCGTGGGGTACCGCGCGCTCCTGCTGTTGATCTTCTCCGATCTTCCCCGAACAGGCGGTCGATGAACAGTCCCCAGCGCCGCATGGTGGATGCCGAGGCCGCGAACGCCCTGCTCACCCCAGCGGCCCACCTCCGGCCCCGGCCTCCGGGAAGTCCGGCAACCGGAACCCCGGCTGCGGCACCACACCGGGCGGGAACGGCAGCCCGCGCGCCGCGTCGTCGGCCAGCTCGTCGAACACCTCATGGGCGGTCATCGGCCGCAGCCGCCCACCCGTCAGCGCCCAGCCCCGCACCGCGGGCCCGGGCCTCGCAGCCTCCGGAAACCGACCAGGAGGCCCACCCGGCGGCCCGCTCCGGAGCCCACCAGGCGGAGGCACGGACGGATCGCCGTGCAGCAGCAGCGCCCCCTCACCGCCGGACGCCACCCCGGCCGCGAGCGTGACGCAGAACGCCTCCGCATCCCGCCCGGCGGACTGCAGCCGCCCCTCCTCCACGCAGAGGTCCACCGCCGAGGTGAGCTGCTCGCCGTCCTCCGGCCCGTGGCAGCGCAGCGTCAGCAGGTGGCAGCCCTCCCCCGCGCCCTCGGCCAGCGCCAGGTAGACCGAGGTCACGTACCGCATCACCGCCGCCATCCGCCGCTGACCCGCCAGGTCGTCGCCGACCGCGTCCAGCAGCGCCGCGCAGGCGACGGACATCCGCACCCGCGCCCGGTGGTCGTCCACGAGCAACGGGAGGAGCTCCGCCAGCGGCTCCCCCGCGTAGACGAAGGGCTCCCCGGCCAGCTCCGGATCCCCCGCGTACGCGACCCGGGCGGCCGGGGCCCGCGGATCGAGCCCGAGCACGGCGCAGTAGTCCTCGAAGTCGGCCGCCTCCAGCACCCGCAGGTGCACCTCCAGCCCCTGCCGGCGCAGGCCGCTCAGCTGCTCCTCCGCCCGCAGCAGGTACTCCCGGTGCCCGAGCGCACCGAACAACCCGTACCCGGCCAGCGCGGCGAAGTCGGTCGCCTCCGCAGCCAGCGCCACGGCCACCGGCTGCGGCGGCGCGCCCCGGGCCCGGCCGCCACGCCGACCCCGCGCACCGCCCCCGCCCGGTCCACCGGATCCACCGGCCCGCGCGCCAGGCGGCCGACCGCCGCCGGGCGGCGACGCCCCGCCCGGTCCGCCGTCCTCCCGCCCACCGACCCCGGGGCCGTACCCGGCACCCGGTCGGGACCTGCGCCCGCCGAACAGCAGCGCCCGCGGCCCCGCCGACGGCCGGCTCCGCACCGCCACGACGCCCAGCACCTCGTACACCGTCTCCCGCACAGCCATGGGGTTCCTCCGTCCACTCGACGCACCGGCCCGCTCGGCCGGCGCGAACCAGCACCGACCGCTCCGACTCCCGGAGCCGCCGACGCCACGGAACCTACACAGAGCCACTGACAAACCACCCCAAGTAATCGAACACCGGCAGCCGGGGCCCACCAGCGGACCAAACTTGGCCCCTACCGGCCGCTCACCCGCCCGCCGTCCCCGCCTCAGCGGGCCAAAAAGTGCCCCTTGAGCCATGGGAGCGCCCCGCCGGCCACAGGGCGCCGGCGGGGCGGAGACCAACAGAAGCAGCAGAACCGGCAGAACGGCCTCACGGCGCGTGTCGAACCAGCTCGCCCAGGTCGCCCCCTTTTGCCGCTCGCGTCGACCCACGACCAGGCGGCCGACGTCATCTTCGACGCCTACCTCACCTTGGACGCCGGCTTCGCTCCGTCGACGCCGTCGCGGTGGGTCAGCGGGCCGTGCGGGACGGGGCGCTGTCGGTGGGTCCTGTGATACTCGGTACTGACCAGGCACCGGCCGCGTGGCCGGTGCCGACCCGGTGTGCCGACTCGGAGGACATGGAAGTGGCAAACGCGCAGGTAGGAGCGCTGCAGTGAGACTGCTGCACACCTCCGACTGGCATCTCGGGCGTTCGTTCCACCGGGAGAGCCTGCACGACGCCCAGCGCGCCTTCCTGGACCACCTGGTGGACGTGGTCCGGTCCGGGGGCGTGGACGCCGTGCTGGTCGCCGGGGACGTCTACGACCGGGCGCTGCCCAGTCTGGACGCGGTCGCGCTGTTCGACGACGTGCTGCACCGGCTGGCCGACCTCGGGGTGCCGACGGTCTTCATCAGCGGCAACCACGACTCGGCCCGCCGTCTCGGGGTCGGCGCCGGCCTGATCGGCCGGGCCGGGATCCACCTGCGGACGGACCCGGGCGAGTGCGCCGAGCCGGTGCTGCTGGCGGACGAGCACGGGCCGGTGGCGGTGTACGGGCTGCCGTACCTGGAGCCGACGCTGGTGCGCGAGCGGTTCGGGTTGGCCAAGGGCGGGCACGCGGCGGTGCTCGGCTCGGCGATGGAGCAGGTCCGGGCCGACCTCGCGACGCGCCCCGCGGGCACCAGGGCGGTGGTGCTGGCGCACGCCTTCGTCACCGGCGGCACGGCGTCCGACAGCGAGCGGGACATCGCGGTCGGCGGGGTCGCCTCCGTCCCCGCCTCGGTGTTCGACGGGGTGCACTACGCCGCGCTCGGCCACCTGCACGGCTGCCAGACCCTCGCCCCGCACCTGCGCTACAGCGGCTCCCCGCTCGCCTACTCCTTCTCCGAGGCCCGCCAGCGCAAGACCATGTGGCTGGTCGACCTCGCGGCCGACGGCTCGGTGACGGCCGAGCGGGTCGACTGCCCCCGACCGCGCCCGCTCGCCACCCTCCGCGGCACCCTGGAGGCGCTGCTCACCGAGGAGGAGTACGCGGAGCACGAGCAGTCCTGGGTGCAGGCCACGCTCACCGACGCGGCCCGCCCCAGCGAGCCGATGGAGAAGCTGCGCCGCCGCTTCCCGCACACCCTCCAGTTGCTGTTCGACCCCGAGGACGTCGGGGACGAGCCGTCCCGGTCGTACGCGGCCCGGGTCAGCGGCCGGGAGGACCTGGAGATCGCCGAGGGCTTCCTGCGGCACGTCCGCCCGGGGGCCGAGCCGGAGCCGGACGAACTGGGCTGGCTGCGCGAGGGCTTCGAGCGCGTCCGCGAGGGCGCCGACCGGAAGGCGGACCTGCCCCGATGAGGCTGCACCGGCTCACCGTCACCGCCTTCGGCCCGTTCGCGGGCAGCGAGACGGTGGACTTCGACGCGCTCGCCGCCTCCGGGCTGTTCCTGCTGCGCGGCGCGACCGGCGCGGGCAAGAGCAGCGTGCTGGACGCGGTCTGCTTCGCCCTCTACGGCGAGACGCCGAACGCCCGCCGGGCCAACCGGCTGCGCAGCGACCACGCCGACCCCAAGCGGCTCACCCAGGTCGAGCTGGAGCTGACGCTGGGCGGGCGGCGGCTGCAGATCACCCGGCTGCCCGAACAGCGCCGCCCGAAGAAGGTCGGCACCGGCACCACCGTCGAACGGCCGCAGACCCTGCTGCGCGAGTGGGCCGCCGACGCGGGCGACGGCACCCCCGGCTGGCGGCCGGTCAGCAAGTCGCACCAGGAGGCCGGGGAGGAGATCCACCGGCTGATCGGCATGAGCCGCGAGCAGTTCTGCCAGGTGGTGCTGCTGCCCCAGGGCGACTTCGCCCGCTTCCTCAAGGGCGACTCCGAGGAGCGCGGCAAGCTGCTGCGTCGACTGTTCGACACCGAGCGCTACGGGCTCGTCGAGGCCTGGCTCGCCGAGCAGCGCCGCGCCCAGGAGACGGCCGTCCAGGCCGGCCGGCGCCGACTGCGGGACCTCGCCAGCAAGGCCGAGCAGGCCGCCGGTCCCGAGGCCGAGCCCGCCGGGGAGTGGGTGCCGGCTGAGGACGACGACGCCGAGCCGGCCGCCGGGCTGCTCGGCTGGGCGGCGATCCTGCGCAGCGGGGCCGCCGAGCAGCTGACCGTCGCCGAGGCCGCGCTCGCGGGCGCCGAGGCGGCTCAGCAGGCGGCCCAGCGGGGCCGGGAGGGCGCCGAGGAGCTTGCCGGGCGGCAGCGCCGGCACCGCGAGGCGCTGGCCGAGGCCGAGCGACTGGCCGGCTTCGAGCCGGCCGCGGCGCGGGACCGGCAGCGGCTCGCGGCCGCCCAGGAGGCGGTCGGCGTGGAGTCGGCGCTGCGCCTGCGGGAGAGTGCGGCCGAGGCGCTCGGGCGGGCTCGGGAGGCGGAGCGGCGGCACCGCGCGGCGCTCGCCCGGGCGGGCGACGGGATGACCGCGCCGACCTGGTCCGACACCGCCCAGCCGACCGAAGCGGAGCGGGCCGAAGCGGAGCCGACCGAAGCGGAGTTGACCGCGACGGAGCAGCGGCTGCGCGCCGAGGTGGTCCGGCTGGAGTCGGCCCGGGCGGAGGAGCGGCGCTGCGCCGAACTCGCCCGCGAACAGCACTCCTTGACCAGGGGCCGGGTCGATGCCGAGGAGCTGGCCGAGGAGGCCGAACGCTGGCTGGCCGAGTTCGAGGGCGAGTTGGGCCGGCTGGAGGAGCAGCAGGCCCGGGCCCAGGCGGCGAGCACCCGGGTCGAGCAACTGGACGGGCAGCGGACCGAGTTGGCCACCCGCCTGGGCGCGGCCCGGGAACGGGACGGCCTGCGGGCCGAGATCGCGGCCGCCGAGCCGAGGGTCGCCGAGCTGCGCACCGCCGCGCTGGATGCCCGCGAGTACAGCCTGGACCTGCGGGACCGCCGCCTGGCGGGCATGGCCGCCGAGCTGGCCGAGCAACTGCGCTCGGGCGAGGCCTGCCGGGTGTGCGGCTCGCCCGACCACCCGGCGCCCGCCGAGGCCGCCGACGGCGGCCGGGTGAGCGCCGAGGACGAGGAGCGGGCCGGCCGGGCCCAAGCCGTCGCCGAACGGGCCTGGGGCGAGGCCGACCAGGCGCTGACCGCCCTGCGGGTGCGCGAGGCGACGGCCACCGGCGCGGCCGGCCCGGAGGCCGCGGACGTGCTCGCGCGCTCCCTCGCCGAACTGGAGCAGGAGCACCGCACCGCGCTGCACGAGGCGGAGACGCTCGGGCGGGTCGGGCAGGAGATCGCCCGGCTGTCACAGGACCGCACCCGCCGGCTGGACGAGTTGCACGAGGCGAGGGAGCGCGCCGCCGTCCTCACCGACCGACTGCGGACGCTGGACGACGAGCAGCGGGAGCTGACCGCCCGGGTCACGGCCGCCCGAGGCGACGCCGCCTCGGTCGCCGACCGGGCCGCCTCGCTGGCCCGGCTCGCCGAGGCGGTCGCCGCGGCGGCCAAGTCCGCCCGGACGGTGGCGGAGGCGCGGGCCCGGCTGGGCGGGGCCGAGGAGGAACTCGGCAAGGCCGCCGCGGCGGCGGGGTTCCCGGACGCCGCCGCGGCTCTCGCCGTCCTGCTGCCGCGCGAGGAGCGGGACCGGCTGGAGGCCCGGCTGGAACGGCACCGCGCCGAGTCGGCCGCCGTCCGGCACGAGCTGGCGCTGCCCGAGCTGGCCGAGGCCGCGGCCCGTCCACCGGTCGACCTGGCCGGCGCCGCGGCCGCGCTCCGCGCCGCCACCGACCGGCTCGGCCGGGCGCACGCGGCCCGGTCGGCGGCCCAGGACCGCTGCGCGGCCCTGGCCGACATCGGACGGAGCCTGGGCGACCTGGCCGCCGAACTGGCCCCGGCGCTGGACCGCTACGGGCGGATCAACCGGCTCGCCGCGCTGGCCGCCGGCACCTCCACCGAGAACCGGCTGCGGATGCGCCTGGAATCGTACGTCCTGGCGGCCCGGCTGGAACAGGTCGCGGCGGCGGCCAGCGACCGGCTGGTCCGGATGTCCGGTGGCCGCTACACCCTGGTCCACAGCGACGACCGGGGCACCGGCAACAAGCGCTCCGGCCTGGCCCTGCGGGTGGTCGACGCCTGGACGGGCACCGAGCGGGACACCGCGACCCTCTCCGGCGGCGAGAGCTTCTTCGCCTCGCTCGCCCTCGCCCTCGGCCTGGCCGACGTGGTCACCGACGAGGCCGGCGGCATGCCGCTGGACACCCTCTTCATCGACGAGGGCTTCGGCACCCTGGACGAGCAGTCCCTGGAGGAGGTGATGGACGTCCTCGACGGCCTGCGCGAACGCGACCGCGCGGTCGGCATCGTCAGCCACGTCGCCGACCTGCGCAGCCGGATCCCCGCCCAGCTCCTGGTCCGCAAGGGCCGCCACGGCTCCACCCTGGCCCTGGCCGGACGGGAGGACGCCTAGGTCCCTGTCCGGCCCGGCCCCTCTCCCCCGCTCAGCCCGAACAGGCGGCCCGCTGGGCCTGCTGCCAGGCACAGGTCGGGCAGAGCGTGCTGCCCGGCTGATCCGCGGGCAGCACCGTCGGCTCACCGCACAGCACGCAGTCGGCGCGCGGCCCCTCCGCCCCCGGGTCCTCCCGCAGCGCCGCCTCCGCCGAACCGTCCGGCGCGAGCTCACAGACCGCCGCGTCCTCGCTCACCAGGCCCTCATCCGTTCCGATCTCACCCATACCGCCTTCCTACTCCCCGCCTGCGCCCCGCCGCAAGGCGCCCCCAGGGTCGGGGCCCGGGGGCCATGAGGCGAGGCATGCTTGCGCCTCGGGGCAACCTCCCGGCGGGCGGCTCGGGGAGCGTCACCCCGCGGGCGGGCGGTCGGAGGACGAGCTCTAGCGTGGGCGGCATGGTTGGCGATCTGGAACGGCGGCTGAGGGCCGCCCGGGCGGCTGGGCCCACGTACGGCGAGGTGGGGGCGACCCGGGGTGGGCGGTTGCCGGAGGGGTACGGGCACCTGCGGCGGCGGGTGCACCTCGGGCGGGGGCCGGAGGTGCTGGAGCGGGCCGGGCGGTACGTGCTCGGGTGGGGCAGTCAGCTGGGCACCGGGTTCGCGGTGCACCCGGGCGGGCCGGCCCGGGAGGGGGCCACCGTGCTGCTGCGGCTGCGCCTGCCGGGCAGCCGGTGGCCGCGCCTGGTGATCCCCTGCCGGGTGGTGTGGACGGTGGTGGAGCCGGACCGGATCGGGTTCGCGTACGGGACGCTGCCCGGGCATCCGGAGTGCGGCGAGGAGTCGTTCCTGGTGTCGATGGATGCCGGGGGCGAGGTGTGGTTCGAGGTGGCCGCGTTCTCCCGGCTGTCCGCCTGGTACGCCCGGCTGGGCCGACCGGTGGCGCTGCTCTGCCAGTACCTGGCGATCGAGCGCTACCTCGCGGCCGTGGCCGGGCACGTCGCGCAGGAGCGCTAGCCGAGGAAGGACAGCCGGACGGTGCGGCGCGGGTTGTCCCCGTTGGTGTCGATCAGCACCACGGACTGCCAGACGCCGAGCGCCAGTTGGCCGCCGAGCACCGGCAGGGTGGCGTGCGGGGCGACCAGGCCGGGCACCACGTGGTCCCGTCCGTGGCCGGGGCTGCCGTGCCGGTGGCGCCAGCGGTCGTCGGCGGGGAGCAGGTCGCGCAGGGTGGCGAGGAAGTCGTCGTCGCTGCCCGAGCCGGTCTCCAGGACGGCGATCCCGGCGGTGGCGTGCGGGACGAAGACGTTGAGCAGTCCGTCGCGTCCGGCGGCCCGTTCGTCGAGGAACGCGGCGCAGCGGTCGGTGATGTCGAGTGCGACCTCGCGGTTGCCGGTGACGATCTCCAGGGTGGTGGTGTGGAAGGGCCCGGTCGACGTGGAGTGGTTGGTGTCCGCCATGGCGCCATCCTGACCCAGGTCAGCGGGTCGGGCGTACTGCCTCGCCGACTCCCCGCGCCGGGGCGGTGGCCTCGCATAGGGTGAGGGGTTCAGACCCGGGGTGAGGGGTTCAGCCCAAAGTGACGGGTCCGGCCCCCGGACGCGCCGACGACCCGACGGACCGGTGGTCCGTCGGGTCGTTCGGGAGCCGGCCCCGGGCCGAGGCCCGGAGCGCGGCTCCGGGATCTCAGCCGCGTCCGCCGAAGAGGCTCCGGCGCAGCCGACGCAGCGGTGCCAGCAGCGACACCCGGGTGTGGCGACGACGGGCCGCCGCCGGGGCGTCGGCGCCGCGCGGCGTCAGTTCCCTTATCAGCCCGAGCGCCTCGGCGGTGTCCACCGCCGGGAGCGCAGGCGCGCCGAGCACGGCCAGGTGTCGCTCGATCCGGCGGCCGGTCGCGCCGACGCCGCACTGGATCGCCGGCACACGGGGCCGAGTCCGCACTTGCATGTGTTCCATCAGTTTCCCACCCCTACGAGGCGCCAGGGCCGTGAGGCGAAGACTATCCGTGAGAGACGGCCTTCGCGCAACCGTCCTTGGTGTTGTGCCACCGTACCGTGCGACGTCAACTGACGGTGCACCAGGGGCCGCCCGGGGCGATCACGACTAAGCATCAATGATGGTGCACGACCGGCCGTCCGTCACCAGGGCCTGGAGGCACGGGGCCGGCGCCCGCACCGACGGCATGCGCCGGGCGCACGGAGGCGGACGGCTGGTGCGGTGGCCGTGTCGACGAATCGCTCCGGGGCGCTCCGGGCCTCCCGCCAGGGTTCCCCATATAGGGGACAGCCGTCACGTCGACAAAGCGATCACCGAACGGGTCACCGAAGGGATCACCAATGGGATCGCCGAAGGGATCACCGAAGGGGCCATCGCGGGATCACGGGGGTCGCGGGGGATCGCGGACGAGCGCGGGGACCACCGGGAGCAGCGCGTCACCGCGATACTTCATGAAGTGAACGCATTCGAGGGATTGACTCCGCCGATTCATCCAAGCAATATCTGAGACAACACGCAGGTGCCCGCACCGCACCCAGTCGTGTGTTCGAGTCATGAATGGCTCGAGAAGAACTCCGGCTCCCTGCGGGCCACTGCCCGGTCACCTCGACGCTGCGGTGGCCAGGCCCGCGCGGTGCCCGGACCGGCGGCCGGCCGTAGAGGGTCGGCCCGGCCGCCACCAGACTGCCGGTGCCACCCCGCACGGGGCCCGGCACCGGCGGTCCCGGGCCGGTTCCCACCGCTCGCCGCACCCTCCGTTCCCGCCCCGCCGCCCCCGCCGTTCCGGCCCACCGTCGCCGACCGGACGTCCTCGCAGGTCGCACCGTGTGGATCGGTAGACTCGGCCAGCGTGTCCCTCCTCCTCAGCATCGTGCTCCCGGTCCACGGCGTGGAGCGGTACCTGCCGCGCTGCCTCGACTCGATCCTCGGCGAGACCCCCGCCGCCGAGACCCGCTTCGAGGTCATCGCGGTCGACGACCTCTCCCCCGACGGCTCCGGCGCGATCCTGGACGCCTACGCCGCCCGTGACCCCCGGCTGCGTGTGATGCACCTCACCGAGAACCAGGGCCTCGGCGGAGCCCGGGCCGCCGCCCTGCCGCAGCTGCGCGGCGAGTACGTCTGGTTCGTGGACAGCGACGACTGGCTGCCCGAGCGGACGGTCGGCGTGATCCTGGACGAGCTGGCGCAGGAGAGCCGCCGCGAGGTGCCGGCCGACGTGCTGCTCACCGACTTCACCCACGTCTACCCCGACGGCGGGAGCGAGCCCAACCCCTGGCGGCACGTGCTGGTCGGCTCCCCGCTGGTCGAGGGCTGCACGGCGGCCGAGCACCCGGCGCTGTTCCAGACCGTGATGTCGGTGTGGAACAAGGTGTTCCGCCGTGCCTTCCTGGAGGGCCTGGACGTCGCCTTCGGCCGCGGCTACTACGAGGACATCTCGGTCACCTACCCGGCGCTGCTGGCCGCCGAGCGACTGCGCTACCTGGACCGCCCCTGCTACTTCTACCGGCGCGGCCGCGACGGCGCGATCACCGCCACCGCCTCCCCGAAGCACGCCGACGTGTTCGCCCAGTACGACGCGATCTTCGCGTTCCTGAACCGCGCGAACCGGCCGGACGGTCCGGATCACCCGGACCTACCCGGCCGCCCCGTGCCGGAGTCGCTGCGCACCCTGGTCTTCGACCGGACCGTCCGTCAGGCGCTGAACGTCTACGACACCCCCGGTCTCGTCCCGCTGGACCGGCGCCAGGACTACTTCCACCGGCTCGCCCTGCACTTCGAGCGCCACCGCCCCGCGGGCTACCGCTTCCCCGGCGGGGTACGCGGGGTGCAGTACCGGCTGGCCGCCCGCGGCGCCCGGATCGCGTACGCCGAGCTGCGCCGCACCGGCCGGCTGCCGCGCGAACTCAAGCGCGGGGCACGGGCGGTGGCCCCGGCGGTGAAGAAGGGGGTGCGCAGCGGCGCCCGGTTCACCGCGTACAACGCCTTCCGCCGCCTCCCGCTGGACGAGCACCTGGCGGTCTACGCCGCATACTGGCACCGGGGTTACGCGTGCAGCCCGGCGGCGATCTACGAGAAGGCGAAGGAACTCGCCCCGCAGATCCGGGGCGTGTGGGTGGTGGAGACCCGCCGGCAGGCCGACGCGATGCCGCCCGGCGTCCCGTACGTGGTGGTCAACACCCCCGCGTACCTGAAGGCGATGGCCACCGCCAAGTACTTCGTCAACAACGTCAACTTCCCGCGCACGATGGCCAAGCGCCAGGGCACGGTACACGTCCAGACCCAGCACGGCACCCCGCTCAAGGCGATGGGCATGGACCTGCGGGGCCGGCCCGAGGCGGCCGAGGGGATGGACTTCGACCGGCTCCAGGAGGCCATCGACCGCTGGGACTTCCTGGTCTCCTCCAACCCGCACACCAGCGAGCACTTCGCCCGGGCCTTCCCCGGCCGGTACGAGATGCTGGACACCGGCTACCCGCGCAACGACCGGCTGGCCAACGCCACCCCCGCGGAAGTGCGGGCGATGCGCGAGCGGTTGGGGCTGCGGCCCGGCACCACCGCGGTGCTGTACGCGCCGACCCACCGCGGCGGGAAGGGCGGCTACGTGCCGCTGCTGGACGTGGCGGAGCTGGCCCGGCGGCTGGGCCCGCGGTTCACGCTGCTGGTGCGCACCCACTACTTCCACACCGACGGCCCGGGCGACCTGACGGCCGGTGACGACGCGGCGGAGATCGTGGACGTGTCGGCGCACCCGGTGGTCGAGGACCTCTACCTGGCGGCGGACGCGCTGGTGACGGACTACTCGTCGATGATGTTCGACTACGCGGTGCTGGACCGGCCGGTGGTGATATTCGCTCCGGACTGGGCGGAGTACCAGCGCGAACGCGGCGTGTACTTCGACCTGTTCGCGGAGCCGCCGGGCGCGGTCACGGTCGACGTGGACGGGCTGGCGCGGGCGCTGCGCGCGGGCGATCCGGAGCCGGCGGCGCGTGAGCGGTTCCGGGCGAAGTTCTGCGTCTGGGACGACGGCGGGGCGGCGGAGCGGGTGGTGCGCCGGGTGTTCCCGGTGGCGCCGTCGGCTCCGGCGGGCACGGCAGGTACGGGCACGGCAGGTACGGGCACGGCGGCTCCGGCGGACGGAGCGTAGGCGGTAGCGGCCTTCGGACGGGGCGGGTGCCGCCGGTACGGCGACCGGCCCCGTCCGCGCGATTCAGCGCTGGCGGGCGGCCAGGAACTCCTCGAAGTCCAGGTAGCCCTGGTGGCGGGTGTCCATCGCGTGGATCAGCGCCTCTGCCATCGAGATGGTGACGCTGTGGTCGCCCATCTCGTTGGCGGCCAGCGCGTACTCGGCCGGGGTGATCTTGCCGTCGCCGTTCTGGTCGAAACGGTCGAACATCTCCTTGATGGCCTCGACGCTCTCCATCGTTCCCTCCTGGGTACTGCGGGGTCTTGCTCGGTTCGGACGGCCGTACCCTACCCGGCCGTGGCGTTCACCACGGTCGCCGGGAGTGGACGGGCGGCGGGGTCGGTGTCGTAGTCTGCGGGTCTGATTGCTGACCCGGACTCCTCCGGGGCGGTCGTTCGTCCAGGGAGGGAACCCGTGCTCGACCTCGCCACCAGGCTGCTGCTGAAACCCGTTTCACGGGGGATCTGGCGTCCGGCCATCGAGGGCGTCGAGAACGTGCCGCGCAAGGGCGGGGTGATCCTGGCCAGCAACCACCTGTCCTTCATCGACAGCGTGGTGATCCCGCTCACCTCCCCGCGCCGGGTCCACTTCCTCGCCAAGGCCGAGTACTTCACCGGCACCGGGCTCAAGGGCCGGCTCTCCAAGGGCTTCTTCGAATCGATCGGCGCCGTGCCGGTCGAGCGCGGCACCTACCGCTCCGCTCAGGCCTCGCTGGAGTCGGCGCTGGAGATCCTGGAGGCCGGCAAGGCCTTCGGGATCTACCCGGAGGGCACCCGGTCGCTGGACGGCCGGCTGTACCGGGGCAAGACGGGCGTCGCCTGGCTCGCGCTGACCGCGGGCGTCCCGGTGGTGCCGGTGGCGCTGGAGGGCCCGGAGCAGATCCTGCCGGTGGGCAAGCGGGTGCCGCGGATCAAGAAGGTGACCGTCCGCTTCGGCGAGCCGCTGCACTTCGACGAGCTGCACGGGCAGGCCCGTTCACTGAAGGCCCGTCGGCAGGTGACCGACGAGGTGATGGCGGCGATCCAGCGGCTCTCCGGCCAGGAGGTCGTGGAGAGCTACAACGAGGTCCCGAAGGCGGCCTGAGCCGCGGTCCGTCCCGGCTGCACCACGTCCGTCCCGCCTGCACCACGTCCGTCCCGCCTGCGCCGCCTGCGCACACGCACTCGCGCCTGGTGCTACGCGGGTCCGAGCGCGGCAGCCGGCACGGTCTCCGTTCCGGCCGCCTCCGCAGCCTCCGGTACCTCCCGGCGCAGCAGCGCCGCGTACCGGCCGTCCAGTTCCACCAGCTCCTCGTGGGTGCCGAGTTCGACCACCCGGCCGTGGTCCAGCACCGCGATCTGGTCGGCGGAGCGGACGGTGGAGAGCCGGTGCGCGATGGTGATGGTGGTGCGGCCGGCGGCCAGGGTGTCGACGGCCTGCTGGACGGCGTGTTCGGTGCGGTTGTCGAGCGCGCTGGTTGCCTCGTCCAGGATGAGAACCGGCGGGTTGCGCAGGATGGTGCGGGCGAGTGCCAGGCGCTGCTTCTCGCCGCCGGAGAAGCGGTAGCCGCGTTCGCCGACCAGGGTCTGGTAGCCGTCCGGGAGGGCGGCGATGGTGTCGTGGATCTGCGCGGCCCGGGCGGCCTCGACCAGTTCGTCGTCGCTGGCACCGGGTTTGGCGAAGCGCAGGTTCTCGGCGACCGAGGCGTGGAAGAGGTAGGTCTCCTGGGAGACCACGCCGACCGCGCGGGCCAGGGTGTCGAAGGACAGCTCGCGCACGTCCACGCCGTCCAGGGTGACCCGGCCGCCGGTGACGTCGTACAGGCGCGGCACCAGGTAGCTGAGGGTGGTCTTGCCCGAGCCGGTCTCGCCGACGACGGCCAGTGACGTCCCGGCCGGGACCTTGAGTTCGACGCCCTCCAGGGTCGGGCGCTCCTGGTCCGGGTCGTAGCGGAAGTCGACGCCCTCGAAGCGGACCTCTCCCCGGATGTCGGCCAGGCCGACCGGGTGCTCCGGTTCGGCGATCTCCACCGGCAGGTCGAGGTACTCGAAGATGCGCTGGAAGAGCGCGAGCGAGGTCTGCACGTCCACGCCGGTGGAGAGCAGGCTGACGGTCGGGCGGAACAGGCCCTGCTGGAGGGTGACGAAGGCGACCAGGGTGCCGACCGAGACGATCGGCGCGCCGGCGGCGGAGGTCAGTCCGGCCGCCCAGTAGATCAGCGCGGGCATCGCGGCCATCACGATCATGATGGTGTTCATCCGCCAGCGCCCGGCCATGCTGGCCCGCACCTCGAGGTCGGCGAGCTGGTCGGACTGCCCGGTGAACTCCCGGGCCAGCGAGTCGGAGCGGCCCATGGTGCGGCCGAGCAGGATGCCGCTGACCGACAGCGACTCCTGGACCGCCGAACTCATCGCGGCCAGCTGCTTCTGCCGCTCGGTGGTGATCTTCTTTCGCTCCTGGCCGACCCGGCGGCTGATCCAGACGAACAGCGGCAGCAGGAGCAGCGAGACGACGGTCAGCCGCCAGTCGAGGGCGACCATGGCGACGATCGATGCGATCACGGCGGTGAGGTTGGAGACCAGGCTGGTCGCGGTGGAGGTCACCGTGGACTGCATGCCGCCGATGTCATTGGCGATCCGGGACTGCACCTCGCCGGTGCGGGTGCGGGTGAAGAAGGCCAGCGACTGCCGCTGCAGGTGGCCGTAGACGGACGTGCGCAGGTCGTGCATGACGCGCTGGCCGACGGTGGTGGAGATCAGCGTCTGCAGCACGTTGAAGATGCTGTTCACCACGGCGGTGAGGATCATCCCGAGCGCGAGCAGGCTGAGCAGCCCGGTCCGGCCCTGCGGGATGGCGGTGTCCAGCACGGCCTTGAGCAGGAACGGGGAGACCACCGACACCACGGCGGAGGCGGCGACCAGCAGGCCGACGGTGGTCAGGCGGCCCCGGTAGGGGCGGAACAGCGCGAGGATGCGGCGCCACTGGGCCGGCGGGCGGGGGTCGCCCTCGGCGCGGTCGGGCGGGGTCCAGTCGATGGCGGGCCTCAAGTACGGGCCTCCCTGGGTAGGACGGTCGGGCGGGCTTCATCAGCATAGCGGGGTTAGCTCATAGTTAGACAAGCTAATAGTGAGGTTATCTCTATTCCCCGCCCCGACCCGCCACCGACGGCCCGACCGGCCCCAGGCGGGCCGCCCGGGGGCGGTCGGGCCCGCCTCCGCCTCGGCCGCGTCGCCCGACCGCCCCGCGCCTCAGTCGGTCCGGTAGGTGCGCGCCGCCTTCGAGGACAGGCCGCCGAGCCTGCCGGACGGCAGCACCCGGGCGATCGCCACCGCCAGCTTGTAGCGCTTGCCCGGCACGGACACCGAGCGGCCTCGGGCGAGGTCACGCATCGCCTCGTTCACCACCCGCTCGGCCGACAGCCAGGACCAGGAGGGGATGTTGCCGGTGCCCATGCCCGCCCGCTGGTGGAACTCGGTCCGGGTGAAGCCCGGGCACAGCGCCATCATCCGCACGCCCGTTCCGCCGAGGTCCCGCAGCACGCCCTGGGTGAAGCTCACCACCCACGCCTTGCTCGCGCCGTACGTACCGCGCGGCAGGAAGGCCGCCACCGAGGCGACGTTCACGACCGCGCCCCGGCCGCGCTCGCGCATCCCCGGGAGGGCGGCGGTGGTCAGCCGCAGGATCGCCTCGATGTGCACCTTCAGCATGTCCAGCTCGTCCTGGAGCGGGACGGTCCCGAAGGCGCCCTTGTTGCCGAAGCCGGCGTTGTTGACGAGGAGGTCCACCGGGCACTCGGCGTCGGACAGCCGGGCCTCGACCGCCGCGATGCCCTCCTCGGTGGCGAGGTCGGCGGTCAGCACCTCCGCCTCGATGCCGTACTCGGCGTGCAGGTCAGCGCTCGCGCGCTCCAGACGCCCGGTGTCGCGGGCCACCAGGACGAGCTGGTAGCCGCTGCGGGCGAGCCGGCGGGCGAACGCGGCTCCGATGCCGGCGGTCGCGCCGGTGATCAAGGCTGTGGTCATGCCCCAGACCGTACCGACTCACCGCATCCGCGCCCACACCCAGGGCAACGTCCCAGCTCAGCGGGTTGCGGATGCAGGCACCGGATCGTGCTCGTAGTGTCGAACGGGGGCATCGCCCGACCGGGCGGTGAATGCCAGACGAGGAGGCACATCTGATGCTTACTCAGTTCCACACCGAAACCGCCTCGACGTCACCCAGCGCGACGCTCGCCGAGGCCGAGACACTCGCGAGCCTGATGGTGGAGGACGAGGCCGTCGTGTCCGACGCGCCCACGTACCTGCCCGAGGCCGCCGGTGCCGCACTGCTGGCCGGCCTGCTGCTGCTGTCGCCGAAGGGCCCCAAGGAGAAGCCGACCCGGTAGTCGGGTCCCGGGCCCCCGGGCCCCGCGCCCGGCCTCTCCGTCCTCTCCAGTCCCCTGAAGGAGAAGCACCTCACCATGCCGTTCGCCGAGACTCCTCTCCGTGACGAGTACGCCGCGGCGGTCGAGCGAGTGGCAGGCCGCACCCTCGACGCCCTCCGGGGCGGCGGGGGCGCGGCCGCGCTCACGGACCCCGACACCGCCGTACCCCGGCCGCTGCTGGCCGCCGTACGGGTGCTGGGCGCCGACCTGTTCGCCCCGCAGCTGATCTCCGGCGCCGAGCCCGACACCGCCACCGCCGCGCTACTGGCCGAGGCGCGACGCGCGCTCCCGGCGCCGGCACCCGCCTCCGAGGGAGCGGCAGTCGTGATCGGGTGGCAGGACTGGGCGGCCGACCGGCTGCTCTCCCGCACGCCGTTCGGGGACGGCGCCCCGGCCTCCGCCCGGCCGCCCACGCCGCCGCCCGACCGGGAACGCCTCGGCTGGCGGCTCTGGTCGGCCCGGATGGCGCAAGTGTCCGTCCTCGCCATGCCCGGGCTGGACGGCCCGCTGCACGACACCGTACGTGCGGGCACACTGGACCTCGCCCGCGGCACCGTCCGGGCCGTGCTGCGGCGCGATGCCACCACCTCCGTCCGGCTCGCCCGCTGGCTCGCCTGGGCGCACGCCGACGGGCGACCGCTGCGCCTGGAGATCGAACCCGTCCTGGACCGGATCGATCAGGTCAACGACGGAACGGACCGATCCGGGCTCGAACTCGCCATTGCCCGGGCCTTGTTGAACGGGGCTCCGAGATGACCGACACCCAGGTGCTCGGCACCGCCCAACAGCTCGGCTCCCGGTCACTGGCCTGGCTGCACGCCGGCTACCAGAGCGGCTACGGTCGGCTGGAGGACAACACGGTCATCGACCTCGCCGAACCGAACGACGTCTACAAACCGCTCTGCGAAGTCGCCCTGGCCTCCTCGCTGGTGCTGCGCGACGGCATCACCGGCCCGCACGACACCGAGCTCGCCCGCGCGCTCCTCGACGCCGCCTGGGCCCAACTCCGGGGCGGCGACCTGCTGTACGAGCGGCAACTGCGGCACGTCACGGTCATCGACCCGCTGGAGACGTACGGCCACTTCGCCCGGGCCGGCTACCGCCACGCCGCGCTGGAGGACCTCCTCAACTCGCTCGGCCGCCTCCGCTCCGTGCACGCCGTCGAGATCCCCGGCAACCGCCGGCTCGCCCTGGCCAACGCCCGGCGGATCGCGGGCCTCGAACCCCGGCCGGACTGGAACGCACTCGCCGGGGCCACCTGGCTCGGCGCCCTCCCCGAGCCGTGGACCATCGCCTGGCTGATCGCCTACCACGTCACCCACACCGTCTTCCACGTCACCGACTGGGGCGCCCGGCCCGAGTGCCTGCCCGAACCGATGCGCGACTACCTGCGCGACTGGCTGCCGGTCTGGCTCGACATCTGGCTGGAGATCGAGCAGTGGGACCTCGCCGGCGAACTGCTGATCGTCGACTCGTGCATCGGGGAGCCCGTCACCGGCCGGGTCGGCTGGGAGGCCCTGGCCGCGGTCCAGCAGCCCGACGGACTGATCCCGTGCGAGGGGTCGGCGCCCGAGTACGACGACCCGGAGGACGCCTTCCGCGATCACGGACACACCGCCGTGGTCGGGGTGGTGGCCGCCACCGTCGCGCTCTCGCGTGCGCTCGGCGGCACACCGGTGGCCACTTGAGCGGGCTGGACACGGCGGTCGCGGCGACGCTGCGGGCCGCCGAACCGTACGCCACCGCCGTCACGGTGGCGGTGGCGCACGCGGGGCGGGAGGAGGTCCACTGCGACGGGCACCTCGACCGCGAGCGGTCCGCCCCGTGCACACCGGACAGCGTCTTCGAACTCGGCTCGGTCAGCAAGACGTTCACCGCGCTGCTGCTCGCCGAGCTGGCCGCGCGCGGTGAACTCGCCCTGGACGAAACGGTGGAGAGCCGCCTTCCGCCCGACTGGCGCCCGGTACGGGCGAGTTCCGGCGAACCGATTCGGCTGCTGCACCTGGCCACCCACACCTCCGGCCTGCCGCGACTGCCGCCCGGACTGCTCGCCGCGGCCGTCCCGAACTGGACCGGCAACCCGTACGCCGCCTTCGGCGACGACCAGTTGCGCAGGTCGGTGGCCCGAACCGCCGTACGCTGCCCGCCAGGCAGCCGGTACCGTTACTCCAACTACGGGGTCGGACTGCTTGGCCGGCTGCTCGCCGAGACCGGCGGGGCGCCGTACCCGGAACTGCTCGCCGAGCGGATCTGCCGGCCACTGGGGCTCCACGCCACGACCTGCGCACCGGACGCGCCGGAACGCGCCGTCGGGTACCGACGCGGACGGGCACTGCCGCCCTGGCTCATCCCCGGACTGCCCGGGGCGGGCGCGGTCCGCTCCAGCGGGGCCGACCTGCTGCGCTACCTGCACGCCCATCTCGACGGTGGGAAGGGGCGGTTGGGAGCCGCCCTGCGGGACGTCCAGCGACTACGGCTGCGGCTTCCGCACTCGACGGACCGGCTCGGCCTGGTCTGGCAGCACCGGAATTCAGGCGGCCGGGAGCTCTACTTCCACTCCGGCGGCACCCGGGGGTTCACCGCTTTCGTGGGGTTCTCGCCGGAGGGGCCGACCGCCGTCGCCGCCCTGGCCAACACCGGGCCCTCGCTCAACGGGCGTTTCATCCAGGCGGGATACGAGGTACTGCGGGCCGCGAGCCGGCGTTAGCAAGGCCGGGGCTGACGGAACCGGGGTTGGCGGAACCAGGGCTGGCGGGACCAGGGCTGGCGGAACCGGGGTTGGCGGGGCCAGGGCTGGCGGGGGTGCCCGGCGGACCTCGCCGGGCGCACGACCTGCCGGGCAGGCTCTAGACGGCGACGGCCTTGGCGCGGTCGGCGGCGATGTTCAGGGCGAGGCCCGCCAGGACGGTGCCCATCACATAGCGCTGCACGCGCAGCCAGACCGGGCGGCGGTTCAGGAAGCCCGCGATGCTGCCCGCACTCATCGCGATCAGGCCGTTCACGCTGACCGCGATGACGATCTGGGTCAGGCCCAGCACCAGGCTCTGCAGCGCGACATGGCCGCGCTCGGGCGCCACGAACTGGGGCAGCAGCGAGATGTAGATGATGGCGATCTTGGGGTTGAGCAGGCAGGTCAGGAAGCCCATCGCGAACAGGCGGCGCGGTGAGTCCGGCGGCAGCTGCTGCGGGGCGAAGACCGCCGTACCTCCCGGCTTGACCGCCTTCCAGGCCAGCCAGAGCAGATAGCCCGCGCCGGCCAGCTTGATCGCGGTGTACAGCGCCGGGACGACCGAGAACACCGCCGCCACCCCGGCCGTCACCGCGACCAGGTAGACCAGGAACCCGGTGGCGACGCCGGTCAGCGACACCAGGCCGGCGCGGCGGCCCTGGGATATCGAGCGCGACACCAGGTAGATCATGTTCGGCCCCGGCGACAGCACCATTCCCAGGGCCACGGCGGCGATGCCGAGCACCGCGTGGCCGTCCACGGCTGATGTCAACGTGTCCAAGTCGTCCATGCGAGGAGGCTAGGGTGCGGAGTCGGCTCGATGCAATGATGACTTTGCACTCGGTGCAATGCCTTCCGAGAGGCAAAGGGTTGGAGAACGATGGACGACTACCGGCGGATCGCGGACGAGCTCGCCGCCGACATCACCGACGGACGGCTGCGGCCCGGCCAACAGCTGCCCACCCTGCGGGCCTTCGCCCGCGGACGGGGCATCGCCGCCTCGACGGCGGGGCGGGTCTACCGCGAACTGGTCCGGCGCCGGCTGACCATCGGCGAGGTCGGGCGCGGCACCTTCGTCCGGGCCGGGCGGGCCACCGAGGCGGACGGCGGCCGGATCGCCCTCGCCGAGCCCACTGACGCGCCGATCGATCTGGAGCTCAACTACCCCACCGTGCCCGGACAGGCCGAACTGCTGGCCGGTGCGATGGCACCACTGCTACGGGCCGACGCACTCGGCGAGGCGCTGCGGCCGGTCGGCGCGACCGGGACGGAGCCGGCCCGGCGGGCCTTCGCGCAGCTGCTGTCGACAGGGGCGGGCGGCTGGGACGCCGACCCCCGGCAGCTGCTGTTCGCGGGCAACGGGCGGCAGGCCGTCGCGGGGGCGCTCGCCGCGCTGGTACCGCCCGGGCAGCGACTGGGGGTCGAGGCACTCACCTACCCGGTGGTCAGGGCCGTGGCCGAACGGCTCGGCATCCGGCTGGTGCCGCTCGCCGTCGACGAACACGGGCTGCTGCCCGAAGCCGTAGCGGCGGCCCACCGCACGGCGCCGCTGCGCGCGGTGTACCTCCAGCCCCGGCTGCAGAACCCGCTCGGCGTGAGCCTGCCGCCGGAGCGGGCGGTCGCGCTGGCCGGGGAGCTGCGCCGGCTGGACCTACCGGTGGTCGAGGACGGCATCTGGTCCTTCCTCCGCCCCGAGCTGGCCCCGCTCGCCGCGCTCGCACCCGAGCGAACGGTGCTGGTCGACAGCCTGTCCAAGCGGCTCGCCCCCGGGCTGACCACCGGGTTCGCGGTCGTCCCGGACGGGCTGCTCGACCAGGTCGCCGGTGCGCTGCGGACCGGCGGATGGGCGCCGAGCGGGTTCGCACTGGAGGCGGCGGTGCGCTGGATCGGGGACGGGACGGCGGCCGCGGTGGCGGCGGCGAAGCGGGCGGACGCGGCGGCGCGGCAGGCGCTGGCCCGGGAGGCGCTCGCGGGGCAGCGGCTGCGGGCGGACCCTTGCTCGTTCTACCTGTGGTGGGAGCTGCCCGGGGCCTGGCGGGCGGAGACCTTCGTCGCGGCGGCGAGGCGGGCGGGGATCTCGGTGACACCCGCGACGGCCTTCGCGGTGGATCCGCGGAGCACGCCGTCGGCGGTGCGGGTGGGGTTGGCCTCGCCGCCACTGCCGGTGCTGGGGTGGGCCCTGCGGGTGCTGGCGGGGATCGCGGCGGGGGCGGAGGCGGGGTGACGTCGGACGGGGGAACGGGGGGACGGCGGACGACTGGCGGATAACAGATGACAGGTGACAGATTTCGAAATCTGTCACCTGTCATCTGTTATCCGTTCTCCGTCAGCTGTCAGTTGTCATCCGCCGCCCATCAGTCCCCCGCCCCCGCCCGGCCCCCTCGCGCCGCCGCGTCCGCGGCGCCACCGGCCCCGACGGCGCGCAGCCGGGAGGCGGCGGTGGCGGCGAGCTGCGGAGCGAGCCTGGCGACGTCACGGGAGCCGACCACCGCGATCAGGCCGGGCAGCAGCCAGCGCACCGGCTGCATCCCGCGCAGCCAGGCCTGGGCGTACACATGGGCGGAGCGCCGGGCGATCCCGGCGACGATCCGCTCCACCGCCGGCTCCAGCGGATAGGTCTTGTTGGCCGGCCACGGCAGCCGGCTGCGCATCTGCTTCAGTACGGCGTCCTCGTCGGCGCCGCGCACCATGTCGGTGTCGGTCCAACTCAGGTATCCCACACCGACCTTGACTCCCTGATAGGCGACCTCGGCGCGGATCGAGTGGGCGAAGGCCTCCACCCCGGACTTGCTGGCGCAGTAGGCGCTCATCAACGGTGCGGGCGTCAGCGCGGCGAGCGAGGCGATCTGCAGCAGGTAGCCCCGGCTCTCGGTGAGCGCCGGCAGGAAGGCCCGGGCGGTGGCGACGCTGCCCAGCAGGTTGACCTCGATCACCCGGCTGAAGGCCCGGTGGTCGCTGTCGGCCAGCGGTCCGCCGATCGCGATCCCGGCGTTGGCGACCACGGTGTCGATCCGCCCGTAATGGTCCTTGATCCGGTCGGCAGCGTCGCTGAGCGCCTCCAGATCGGTGACGTCCACCTCCCACGCGGTGGCGGCCGCGCCGCACTGGGCCGCGACGGCCTTCAGCTCCTCCGGTTCCAGGCCGAGCAGCGCGACTTTAGCCCCGCGCCGGGCCAGTTTGCGGGCCAGCGAGGCCCCGACTCCACGGGCGGCCCCGGTGACCACCACGACCTGCGCGGACAACGGCGGGATGGCGTTCATGCGACGGTGGTCCTCTCGACAGCAGAAGCGGAGGCGGAAGCGGGCGCGGGAACAGCAGCGGGAACGACACCGGAAGCGGCCACGTCGGCGGCGCGGCCGGGGCTCAGGTAGGCGGAGGCCATCCGGTCAATCTCGGCGGCGATCTCCACCGGCCGCTCCAGGGGCGCCATGTGCCCGACCCCGGGCAGCAGCAACAGGCCCTGCGGGTCGGCGAGTTCGGCGACCATCCGGTGGGCGTGCACCGGCGGAGTCAGGCGGTCCGCGGTGCCCACCACCACGGCGGTGGGAGCGGCGATCCGCCCGAGACCGGCGCGCACGTCCAGCCGTTCCAGCACTCCGGCCCAGTGGAAGCGGACCCCGGTCGGGCAGGCGTGCACGATCCGGGCCGTCGCCTCGACCTGTCCGGCGGTCGAACCCGGCCCCATGATCGCGTACTTGAGCGCGGCCCGGCTGGCGCCGGAGACCGGTCCGAGCGGCATCCGGGAGCGAAGCAGCTGCCGGTGCAGGAAGCGCCGCAGGCCCGGGGCGCGGACGCCCTTCGGCAGGACGGTGAGCTCGGCGAGCAGCTCGGCCGGACCGGTGGAGATCAGCAGGTTGGCGGCGCTGCGCTCGGCGACCTCGGGCCGGCCGCCGGCCGCCATGATGGTCATCCCGCCCATGCTGTGCCCGGCCAGCACTGCCCGCTCCCCCTCCGGGACGGTCCGCGCCAGCACGGCGGCCAGGTCCTCGGCGAGCGCCCGGGTGGAGTAGCGGGCCCGGCTGGGCGGGATCTCGCTGTGGCCGTGGCCGCGCTGGTCGTAGGCCACCACCCGGTAGCGGTCGGCGAGTTCGCGGATCACCGGGGCCCAGAAGGCGGTCGAACAGGTCCAGCCATGGGAGAGCACCACGGTGGGCGCGCCTGGCTGGCCGTGCACCTCGACGTGCAGCCGGATGCCGTCCGCCGATCGGACGCTCAACTCCTCGACGGGCGTGGGCGGTACGTACTCGGCGGGCAGGCGGACGGCGGTCATGCGGTGGCCTCCTGGACAGCGGTTCCGGAAGCGGTTCCGGCGGTGGGACGGGCGGCGCTCGGGGCGGTGCGCATGATCAGCTCGTACTCACCGAGGTCGACCTTGCGGGTGGCCCGGCGGAAGGAGGTGGTGGAGCCGGGCCAGAGCACGGTGTTCTTGCCGCTCGGGTCCAGGTACCAGCTGCGGCAGCCGCCGGTGGTCCAGACGGTGCGGTCCATCCGGTGCTGGAGCTCCAGGTTCCACTGTCGCTGGGCGCGGGCGGTGGGCTGCATCGCGGTCGCGCCGACCGTGTCGAGCGTCGTCAACGCGTCGATCATGTAGTTCAGTTGGGACTCGATCATGAGGATCATCGAGCTGTTGCCGAGGCCGGTGTTGGGGCCGATCACGAAGAACAGGTTGGGGAAGCCGCGCACGGTCGAGCCGCGCAGCGCCTCCATGCCGTCCTTCCACTCCTCGGCCAGGCTCGTCCCGTTCGCCCCGAACACCCGGGCGCCGATGGGCATGTCGGTGACGTGGAAGCCGGTGCCGAAGACGATGGCGTCCACCTCGTGCTCGCTGCCGTCGGCGGCCACCAGGGTGGAGCCGCGCAGTTCGCGCAGGCCGGAGGAGACCACCTCGGTGTTGGCGGCGGCGAGCGCCGGGTAGTAGGTGTTGCTGAGCAGGATGCGCTTGCAGCCGATCCGGTAGTCCGGGGTGAGCCTGGCGCGCAGCGCCGGGTCGGCGACGCCCCGGGCGATGTGGCGTTCGGCGATCTGCTGGACGACGCGCAGCAGTCCGGGGCGGCGCACGAAGGCGTCCACCTGGATCTCGCGGAGGGCGAACAGGGTTCCCCGGCGGATCTTGGCGGTGACCGGGAGGCGGTCGTGCAGCCACTTCTCCAGCTGGCTGATCTCGCGGTCGCGGCGCGGCAGGACCCAGGCCGGAGTGCGCTGGAAGACGGTCAGCTTGCCGACCTTCGGCTGGATCGACGGGATGATCTGGGCGGCGGAGGCCCCGGTGCCGACCATCGCGACGCGCTTGCCTGCCAGGTCGAAGTCGTGGTCCCAGCGGGAGGAGTGGAACACCTTGCCGGGGAAGGTGCTCAGGCCGGGCAGGTCGGGGATCTGCGGGTCGGCGAGCGGTCCGGCGGCGGAGACGACGGCGTCCGCGGTCCACTGGCCGGCCGAGGTGGTGATCCGCCAGCGGGTCCGCTCGCTCTCCCAACGCGCCTCCAGAACCTCGGTGTTGAAGCGCAGGTGGGGGCGGAGGCCGAAGACGGTGGCGACCTTCTCCAGGTAGGCGCGGATGTCCGGCTGGCCGGAGAAGCTGCGCGGCCAGTCGGGGTTGGGCGCGAACGAGAAGGAGTAGAGGTGCGAGGGCACGTCGCAGGCGCAGCCGGGGTAGCTGTTGTCGCGCCAGGTGCCGCCGACGGAGTCGGCGCGCTCCAGCACGACGAAGTCGGTGATCCCGGCGCGGCGCAGCCGGACGGCGGCACCGAGGCCGCCGAAGCCGGAGCCGACCACGGCCACCCGTACGTGCGGTACGGCCTCCGCCGCAGCATCGGGGTCGGTCGCGTGGGTGCCTCCGGACGCGCCCGTGGCGCCGGACGCACCCGTGGCGCCGGACGCACCGGACGCACCGGATGCACCGGACTCGCCGGGGCGTGGGCGCTTGCTGCTGGATGCCATGCGGCCTCCTCCTGAGGTGGGGCGGCGGTCGTCACGCTCTTCCGGGGAGGACACCCCGGAACCTCCGGGGGTCGCTCCCCGGAACCCTGCCAATCGCGCCAGTAATCACTGGCATGGTTGGCAGGGTAGCCCTTGCTGACACCGGATGGAAGAAGCGCGACAGCCCGGATTCACCGGAAGTTCCCGAAGCTCCCGCACGCTCCCGGGCCGACCCGACGGACCTATGCTGATCGCCGTGGACAAGGTCAGAGCTGCTGCGGGCGACAGAAAACGCGAGTACCGGGTGGAGGAACTGGCCGAAGCGGCCGGGATCACCACCCGCACCCTGCGCTTCTACCGCGAGCGCAAACTGCTCCAACCGCCCCGCAAGGAGGGCCGGATCGCCTGGTACGGCGAGGAGCACCTGGCCCGGCTGCGGATGATCGGCGAACTGCTCGAACGCGGCCACACCCTGGGCGGGATCGCCGAACTGATCGGCGCCGGCGAGCGCGGGCGGGACGTCGCCGAGCTGATCGGCCTCGAGGCCGCCATCGTCGCCCCCTGGTCGGACGAGACCCCGGTCCGGCTGGAGTGGGACGAGCTGAAGACCGCCTTCGGGGACCAGCTCACCGAGGAGAACACCGCCGAGTCCATCGCCCAGGGCTACATCACGGTGGAGGACGACGGGATCACCCACGTCAGCCGCCGGCTGATGGACGCCACCACCGAGCTGGTCGCCGAGGGCGTGCCGCTCTCCGCCGTCCTCGACGCCAGCCGGCGTACCCGGGAGCACGTCGACGCCATCGCCGAGATCTTCATCGAGGTGGTCAGCGAGCACCTGCTCAGCGTGCTCTCCGGCGACACCCCGCTGGCACCCGGCGAGGCGGCCCGGCTCACCGAGCGCATCCTGCGGGTGCGACCGCTCGCCCGTACCGTCGCCGATGCCCAGTTCACCCTCGCGATGGATCGCCGGGTGCGCGCCGAGTACCACGAACTGCTGCGCCAGCGACGGGAGTACGGCACCGAGGCGTAGCGGGGCCACCGAGCGGGCAGGGATTCCGGGGCCCCGTACGCCACTTGGGGGAGGCGACCGGTGGGGGGATCCGCCCGGCGGAGGCCCACCCGTTGGAGGCCCGCCCGTTGGAGGAGCCGCTGATGCCCCGAACCCTCAGCCGCCGCGCCGCGCTCGGCCTCGCCGCCGGGCTCGCCCCGGGCCTGGCGCTCACCGCCTGCGGGTCAGGCTCCCCCGCACCGGGCGGCGGTTCGTCCGGCTCCGGCGACACCCGGACGGTCCGGCACGCGCGCGGCGAGAGCGCCGTACCGGCCCGGGCGAGACGGGTGGTGGTGCTGGACACCGACGCCCTGGACTCGGTGGTCACCCTCGGCCTGAGCCCGGTCGGCGCCACCACGGTCAGCGCGGGCGCGCCCTTCCCGGGGTACCTGCCCGCCGAGCGGCTGGCCGGGACGAAGCCGGTCGGCGCGATCGGCCAGCCCAACCTGGAGGCGATCGCCGCACTGCGGCCGGACCTCATCCTGAGCAACCAGGTCCGCGACGACAAGCGGTACGACCAGTTGTCCAGGATCGCGCCCACCGTGCTGTCCAGGACCACCGGGCCGACCTGGCAGGAGAACGCCCGGCTGCACGCCGAGGCGTTGGGCCGGCAGACCGAGGTCGAGGCGGCGGACGCGGCGTACCGGACGAAACTGCGGGACGTGGTCACCGCGCTCGGCGGGCCGGCCAAGGCGGCGGCCACCCGGGTCGAGATGGCCCGCTTCCTGGCCGGCGCCCCTACCCGGCTCTACCTCGACGACACCTTCGTCGGCTCGCTGTTCAAGGACCTCGGGCTCGGCCGCCCGGCCAACCAGGGCAAGCCCGGTTTCTCGCTGGAGATCAGCCCCGAGCAGGTGGACCAGGCCGCGGCCGACGTCATCTTCTACTCGCTGTACGGGGACCCGGCGAAGTCCGACCACACCAGGATCACCGAGGGCGCGCTGTGGAAGAACCTGGACGCCGTCCGCAACGGCCGGGTGTTCGAGGTGGACGACAACCTGTGGATGCTCGGCATCGGCTACACCGGCGCCGGGCTGGTCCTGGACCAGATCCGCAGGGACCTGGCCTGACGGCGGGACGATCACCGGACTAAGAACAGATGACAGATTTCAACGTCTGTCATCTGTTCCCTGTCATCTGTCATCCGTCATCCGTTCGCTGCCATCCGTTCCCTGTTTCCCGCCGGCCGTCCCCCGGCTCCCGCCCCTCCCCCGCTACGCGACGTCGTCCACCGCCCCCGGGGCCAGCGCGGGCGACGGGAATACCTCCCGGGCCTCGCCGCCGGACCACCACACCCCGATCGCGAACACCGCCGCTGCCTCCAGCAGCCCGGCCCGGTCGAGCCCGCCACAGGGCACCGGCGTGCAACCCATCGAGCCCACCAATTCGGCCGTCAGCGCACCGGCCGCCGGATCGTCCGCGCAGTACGGGACGCCGAGCGGCGCGCCCTCGAAGCTCGGCCGCGGCAGCGACCAGATGCTCTCGTGGCAGATCCCGAACACCTTGGCCACCCGCGCCGCCGGAGCTGCCGAAGCGAGCCTCCGGGCGATGGAGTCCGTGCCGCCCTCCGTGGTCAGGCTCGGCCCGCCCGCCCCCGGAGCCATCGGCACGGTGCAGTCCAGCAGGACCCGCCCGGCCAGCTCACCGGCCAGCGAGCCGACCACTTGCTCCGCCACCCCGGCCGACAGCGCGACCAGCACCGCCTGCCCGAACCGCGCCGCCTCCGCCAGGCCACCGCCACCCGAGGCGCCGATCGCCCCGGCGAGCTTCCGGGCCGCGTCCGCGTCCCGCCCGCCCACCAGGACCTCATGCCCGGCCCGCACCCAGGCCCCGCCGAGCGCGGCCGCCATGGCTCCCGTCCCGAGAATGCCGATCCGCATGGTCCGTCCACTCCTCACATCACGTCCTGTGCCGTACTCCGGACGCTAGAGGGGTCGATGCACACCGCCGGGTGTGCAACGGATCGGGCAGGATGACGGCATGCGGACCGAGGACGCGAGCGAAGACCGGCCGGACAGCGCCCCCGACGACGCCCCCGACGGCGCCCCGGGCAGCGACCTGGGCGGCAGGGTGTTCGCCGCGGACTGCCGCACCCGGCTGGCCTTCGAGGTGATCGCCAACCGCTGGGACAGCGTGGTGGTGTACGTCCTCGGCGAACAGGGCCCGATGCGCCCCCGCGCGCTGCTGGACCGGATCGGCGGAATCAGCCCGAAGGTGCTCAACGAAACGCTGCGACGGCTGGAGTACAACGGCCTGGTGGAGCGCCGCCGTTACGCCGAGGCCCCGCCCCGCGTCGACTACACCCTGACCGGGGCGGGCGTCGCGCTGCTCGGTCCGATCCGCGCGCTCGGCGCCTGGGCCGATGTCCACGCCGACGCCGTCCTCGCCGCCCAGGACCGTACATCGGCACCGCAGCGGCGAACTGACGTGGCGTCATTCGCGAACCGTCAGTCCCCCGTGCCACCCTCGCCGTGAACCCGCGACAACCGGAGGCACCCGTGCACACCGATCACACCGATCACACCGATCACACCGATCTGGACGAACTGGAAGTCATCACGCTCTTCGTGGCGGACGTCCCCGCCACGAAGGCCTTCTACCAGGAGGTCTTCGGTCTCCCGGTGATCTACGAGGACGACGCCTCGGCCGTCGTCCGGCTGCGCAACCTGCTGGTAAATCTGCTCGCGGCGGACCAGGCGCCCGAACTGGTCGAGCCGGCCCCGGTGGCAGCGCCCGCCACGGGGGTCCGGGCGCTGCTCACGGTCCGGGTGCCGGACGTGGATGCGGTCTGTGCCCAACTGGCCGAGCGCGGGGTCGCGTTGCTGAACGGGCCGGTGGACCGGCCGTGGGGTCGGCGGACGGCGGCCTTCGCCGACCCGGCGGGACACGTCTGGGAGGTCGCCCAGGATCTCGCCTGACCACCGCCTCCACCCGCCCCCGCCTGCCCGCCCGCTAGCCAGCCAGCCAGCCAGCCAGCCAGCCAGCCAGCCAGCCGTCGGCCACCCCACCGTCAGCCACCCGAAACCACGGCCCCGCAGGGCAGTCGAGCACGGACGACGGCGGGGGCGACGGTGGTCCGCACACCGTCGCCCCCGCCGTCAGGTCCGGCCGTTCGGCACCCACAGTCCGGCCGGACCCCGCTCGGGCGTGCCCCGGGCCGGGCCCGCCCAACTCAGGCCCGAACCCGGTTCAGACCCGAGTCAGTTGACGTTGACCGCGGTCCAGGTAGCCGCGACCGCGTTGTACTCGGCGCTGTTCGCGCCGTACAGGTCCGATGCCGCGCTGAGGGTGGCCGCACGAGCGCCCGCGTAGTCGGTCGTCGAGGTGAAGTACGCCGTCAGCGCCTTGTACCAGATCTGCGCGGCCTTGTCGCGGCCGATGCCGGCGAGCGAGGAGCCGTCGGCCGTCGGGCTGTTGTAGTTGAACCCGTTGATCGTCTTCGCGCCGCTGCCCTCGGACAGCAGGTAGAAGAAGTGGTTCGCCACACCGGACGAGTAGTGCACGTCCAGGTTGCCGACGTTGGCGTCCCAGGAGTCGGCCGAGGAGCCGTCCTTGCTGGGCTGGTCCATGTAGCGGAGCGGGCTGCCGTCGCCGCGCAGGTTGATCAGCTCGCCGATCCAGTAGTTCGGCGGGTTGGAGGGCAGGTTGGCGTACCACTCCACCATGGAGCCCATGATGTCGGAGGTGGCCTCGTTGAGACCGCCGGACTCGCCCGAGTAGTTCAGGTTGGCGGTGGCCGCGGTGACGCCGTGGCTCATCTCGTGGCCGGCCACGTCGATCTCGGTGAGCGGGGCGGCGTCGCCGCTGCCGTCGCCGTACGACATGCAGAAGCAGTCGTCGCTCCAGAACGCGTTGACGTAGTTGGAGCCGTAGTGCACCCGGCTGAGGGCGCCGACGCCGTCGTTGCGGATGCCGTTGCGGCCGAAGGTGTTCTTGTAGAAGTCCCAGGTGGTGGCAGCGCCGAACTGGGCGTCGACGGCGGCGGATTCGCGGTTGCTGTTGGTGCCGTCGCCGAAGCTGTTGCTGGTGTTCGCGAAGAGCGACCCGCTGCCCGACTCGCTGTTGCTCATGTCGACGGTGGACTGGCCGCCGCGGCTGGTGTCCTTGAGCTCGTACTGCGAGCCGTTCTGGTTGGTGTTCAGCCCGACCTTGCCGACGAAGATGCCGGTGCCGGTGCCGGCGGCGGTCTCGATCTTCTCGTGGGTGGAGAGGACCTTGCCGTCGGCCGCGTCGGTGACCAGGATCTGGGCGCTCGGGGTGCCGTCGGCGCGCACGCCCTCGACGGTGGTGCGGTAGGCGAGCCGCGGGGTGCCGTCGGTGGCCCACACGACCAGCTGGGCCTTGCCGACCTGGTGGACGTCGGCCAGCGGGGACGCGTCGGCGTCGATGGTCTGCCCGATGGTGGCCTTGACCGTGCCGGAGGCCTGGTCGGCGGCCTTGTCGGCCGGGATCTTCGGGCTCAGGCTCGGCAGCGCGATCTGGGCGGCGACCGCCTTGTCGACCGACTTCACCGCACCGTCGGCCTTCTGGTGGACGACCAGGTCGCCGCCGATCACCGGGAGGCCGGCGTAGGTGCGCTCGAAGCGCAGGTGCCGGGTGCCGTCCTTGTCGACGATGGCGTCCTTGGCGACCAGCTTCTCCTGGGAGCCCAGGCCGAGCGTCTTGGCGAGCGGCGCGGACTGGCCGCTGGCCACCGCGAGCACGGCCTCGTGCTGCTGGGCGGCCTGCGCCTGCAGCGAGGGGGCCGCGGGGGCGGCCTGGGCGACGGCGGCGGTGGTGCTCACCTGGACGACACCGGTCAACATGGCCGTGGCCGAGAGTACGGCTACAGCAGCGAGCTTTCGCTTCACGGGCGAGTCCTTCCGGGAAACCGCGTGTGGGCGCGGTCGCACCACGTCCCGGGGGCCGGGGTCGGCACCTGTGGGGCGGAACGGGCGCTGACGTGCTGAAACCCCGTACGGTCGAGCGGCTCGCCACCGAGGGGTGGGGGTGGGGGCTACCGCTGGGGGATGACCAGAAGCATGACAATCCAGCAGGTGAATTGACAGGTCTGCCTCAGTTATTGGCCAGGTCCCGCCAGTTGGTAAAGGAATTCAAAGGTCGGTCAAATCGGGGCAATCCACGGCGTCTTGCAGGGGGTTCCGATTCGAACCAGCGCCGAACCGCCTGCATCGACGGCCGATCTCCCGTCGACCGCCAATCCGGCGAGCGCCGTTGATCATTGTTGATCACGGGCCGGTCGACTTTTACATCTCTGTAGAACTTTTCATACATACCCTTGACAGCCGGATGGCGAGGTCTCGCCACCGGCCACCCTTGCCCGCCGAACGACGGTCTGCTAGAGATTCGGCCGGCACGCCGGGCAGAGCACCGCACCGCCATGGCGGTGTGTCACTGCAGCCGCCATTCCTGGGCCGTGTTCCCGGGCGTGCAGGCGACCATGGTGACGACGTTGCCCGGCCCGTTGTCCGTCATGCAGGACTGGTTCTGGTAGTCGGCCAGGGTGTACGACCCCGCAGTGCTGCCGGCCCGGACCGTCCACCGGGTGAGGAAGCTGAAGCCGTTGCTCAACACCACCTTGCCGTCCATGGTCTGGACCAGCTGGGGGCCGCCGCTGTTGCAGGCGTTGAACAGGATCCAGTTGCCGGGATCGGTGGACCGCACCCAGCCGTACTGCGAGGCGCCGCCGAGGACGAGCGGGTTGTCCCCGTTCAGGTTGTCGTCACGCATCCCGATCGGACGACCGTCCCGGACACTGACGATGGAGCTCCAGTTGCCGCCGCCGCAGGACGGCGGCCGAGGGTTGCCACCCGTCGACGCGCTACCCGAACCGCCGCCCTGCGAGGTCGAGTTGCCGGGCTTGGCAGGCGGCTGGTCGGCCGTGCCGCCCCCGCCGGCGGGCTGGTTGGCCTGGCCGCCGGCGGAGCTGCCGGGCGCCGCGCCACCGGGGTTCGCAGCACCGCCCGGGCTCGTGCCCCCGCCGGGGTTGGTACCGCCGCCGTGCCCCGGTCCGCCGCCGTTCGCACCGCCGTTCCCACCTTGGGTCGGCACCGGGACGGGCACCTGGGCGCCAGCCGTCGGCTGGCCTGCAGCGGGGGTGCCCGACGGGGTGTCGGTCGGCTGCGGGGTGGCGGGCGCGGAGGCGGTGGCGGCCTCGCCGGTGGTGCCCGGGGCGGCCGGGACGGTCACCACCACGGTGGGTAGGGCGGCCGGCGGCGCGGCCGCGTCGGCACTGCCGGGGCCGCGGTCGACGAAAAGCGCGGTCGCCGTGCCCACCGAGATGACGATCGGGACGACGACCGGCAGCAGCAGGGTGCGGCGCGAACGGCGCCGGCCCGGCTCGGTCTCCGCCCGCGGGTCCACCTTCACCACCTGCTCCGGTCCGGCCGGAGCGGCGGCCCCGCCCGGGACCACCGCCGGTACGCCCGCCGGGGCCGCCGCCCCCTCCCGCAGGTCGATCGTCGCGGTGTCCGCCGCCTTCCGCGCCGCACCCGGCAGGCCGATCGCCACCCGGGCCGCCGCCGCCATCCCGGCGGCGCTCTCGAAACGGTCCTCGGGGCTCTTGGCCAGCGCGGTCGCGACCAGCGCCCGCACCGCCGCCGGGAAGGTCTCCGGCAGCTCCGGCACCGGCTGGTTGACGTGCTTGAGCGCGACCTGCAGCGGGCCCTCCCCCTGGTACGGCACCCGGCCGACCAGCAGTTCGTAGCAGACCACGCCGATCGAGTAGAGGTCGGAGGCCGGGCCGGTGTCCTCCCCGGAGGCCTGCTCGGGGGACATGTAGGCCGCGGTGCCGATGATCGCGTAGGGCACGGTGAGCTTGGTGCTGGCGACGGCCCGGGCGATGCCGAAGTCGGTGACGACCACCCCGCCGTCCTCGCGCACCATCAGGTTGGAGGGCTTGAGGTCGCGGTGCACGATGCCCCGCCGGTGGGCGGCGTGCAGCGCGTCCAGGGCTTCGGCGAGCAGGCGCAGGGCGCGCTCGGCGCTCAGCGGACCGTCCTCCTTGAGCACCCGGTCCAGCGGCCGGCCCTCGATCAGGTCCATCACGATGTAGGCGCAGTGCTCGTCGCGGCCCTCGCCGCCCTCGCGGCCCTCGCGGCCCTCGCCGCCCTCGCCGCTCTCGCCGCTCTCGCCGTAGTCGTGCACGCCCACGATGCCGGGGTGGTCGATCGCCGCGACCAACTGGGCCTCGCGGCGGAACCGTTGCACGGCGGTGCCGTCCTCGAACAGGTCCGCCCGGAGGATCTTGACGGCCACCGACCGGGCCAGCACCTGGTCCTCGGCCCGCCAGACCGAGCCCATCCCCCCGCCGCCGATCTTCTCGACCAGCGTGTACCGCCCGCCGAGCACGGTGCCCGCGCTACTCATCTCCCCTGCCCCCAGGTGTCATGACCCTCCCCCGGGTCGTCGGCACTCAGTGTGCCAGAGGGTGCCCTCGGCTCAGCAGGGGCCACCAGGCCTCAAAGTCCGGCGTCCCGGGCGTTTCGGACCTGCTCGAACACCTCCCGGACGGCCGCGGCGACCACCGCCGGCCGGTCCCCGTGGACGGCGTGCCCGACACCGGGCACCACCCTGTGCACACCCCGGGCGGCACCGGCCGTGATCCGCGCCTGTGCGGCGGTGAAGCGGGCACGCAGCGAGCGGGGCAGCCCCTCGGTCGCGCTCAGCACGGTGACCTGCACCTCGGGCAGCGGCCCGGCGGCCCGCAGCCGGCGCAGCCGGGCGGTGGCGCGGTTGGACAGCCGGTCCTCCGCGAGCACGGCCCGTCGCTGATGGGGGTGGGCGAGGACGGCCGCCTCGGCCCGGGCGAGCGCCCCCGCAGGGCCCGGTGCGGCCGACCTGCGCCGCGAGGGTCAGGACCGGGGCGCGGTCGGGGTCGGCCCGATCGGGCGCCGGTCCCGCGATCAGGCCGGCAGGTTGCGCTTCAGCAGGTCGAACAGCGCCGACCAGTGCCGGGCGTCGCCGACCGCGTCGTAGCGGGTGGTGTCGGCCTGGGTGTAGCCGTGCCCGGCGCCCTCGTACACCTCCGACCGGTGGCGGACGCCGGCGGCGGTGAGGGCCTCGTCGAGCCGGGCGATCTGCTCGGGCGTCATCGACTCGTCCTGGTCGGCGTGGCCGAAGTACAGCTCGGCGGTGACCCGTCCGACCTCCAGGTGCGGGCTGTCCGGGCGGTCGGTGACGAGGCGGCCGCCATGGAAGCCGGCCGCGGCGGCGACCCGGCCCGGGTGGCCGATGGCGGTGCGCAGGGCGAGGTAGGCGCCGAGGCAGTAGCCGGTGACGCCGATCGGGCCGTCCGTGACCAGCGGGGAGCCCGCGAACCAGGTCAGGTAGGCGTCCGCGTCACGGACCACCACGTCCGGGGCGGTGGCGGGCAGGAGCAGCGGGCCGATCTGGGCGAAGATCTCATCGCACTGCTCGATGTCGATCAGCTCGGGGAGTTCGACCAGCGGCGCCCGGCCGCTGCGGTAGTACACGTTGGGGACGAGGACGGTGTAGCCGGCCTCGGCGATCCGGTCGGCCATGGTCTTCAGGTGGGGCCGGAGCCCGAAGGCGTCCTGGTAGAGCAGGACGCCCGGGTAGGGCCGGCCGTCGTCGGGGTGGGTGAGGTAGGCCTCGGCGGTGCCGTCCGCCGTCGGGATGTCCACGAGGGTTCCGCGCACGGTCATGGGTGAGAGTTCTCCTTAGGATCCGTGGGCAGCGTAACCCGTGGATGCCCGGAACCGGGAACGCCCGTGCGACGGTCGTGCGTTGGGCCGGACATGGGATTGGTCGTGGGCGTGGTGTGCGTGGTGGCGGTACTGGTCGGGCTGGTGGTGCTGGCCGGCTTGCAGGTCCGGGACGAGTCCTCGCCGCACCGCCGGAGCAGGCCCGCGGTCGGGGTCGGCGGTGGCGGTGGCGGTCTGGTGGACGAGTTGCACGCGATGTTCAGCCCGGGCAAGCGGATCCAGGTCGAGCAGCGGCGGGAGCAGACCTCGCGCCGGGACGACACCGAGGCCGGGGCGCCGCCGCACTTCGGGGTGGACCTGGACCGGGGCGTGGCGGTGCTGCGGCGACAGCCCGAGGGCGACGGGGGCGCCCAGCGGTAGGGCGTGTCTTCGAACTCCCGCCGTCAGAACCGGCGCAGCCGCTCCTCGTCACCGGTGCGCGGGCAGGTCAGACAGGCGACGGCCGCCGGCTTGACGGCGTAGTAGAGGCAGCAGCCGAGCCGGGTGCGGGTGTGGTGCTCGCGGCCGTCCGGGGTGCGCAGCCGGCGGAAGTCGGCGGCTCCGGCCAGCGGTTGGGTGCCGCCGGGCAGCAGGGCTGCGGCGGCGGCCACGGCGGCGTCCTCGCCCGCGGTTCCACCGGCCCCGGAGTCCGGCACGTCCCCTGCCCCCGCCGCATCCCCGGCGGCGTCGAGCATCCGGCCGAGGTACCAGACGGCGGAGGCGAGGTCGTCGGTCACCATGCCCCAGAGCGCGCGGTCGCGGCGCCGGGTCGGGCCGGCGAAGGCGGCGAGCACCGGATCGAGGTGGGCGACCACGGCCGCTCGCAGTTCGGCGCGCAGTTCGTCGTCGCCGGGGTGGGTGGCGTGGCCGCGCGGGCGCAGTGCGAGCTCGCCGGTGGGGGCGTGCAGCCAGAGGTCGGCGGGATCGACGGCGGGGACCCGCCGGGTCAGCTGCCAGGGGCCGGCGATCAGCAGGCAGGCGGTCCAGGCGTAGTGGTGGAGCAGCCGGGAGGCGGTGACGTGCGGGCGGGGCGCGCAGCCGTGTTCGGCGGCGATGCGAGCCTCCTGGCCGGCCAGGACGGCGGCCAACGCCCGTTCGTCGGTGGCCAGTCGGGCGCCGGAGTACCAGCCGTCGGCGGCCGACGGGTCGGGCTCGGCGGGGTCGAGCAGGTGCAGCCGCAGGACGGGGCAGAGTTCGCGCAGCCGCTCGTAGTCGCGGACCAGCGCGGCAGCCGGAGCGTCAGGCCGCGTGACAGCCGGGGCGACGGGCGGGGCGGCAGCCGACGCGACGTCCGCGACTGAAGGCGACGCGCCGGGCAGCACCGGAGCCGGGGCGACGGGCAGGGGTGTTCCGGGGACCATCGGCGCTCGCTCCCGAGTTCGACATCGACTCCGAGTGATCGATTAAGGTGAGCCTCACCTTACAATGCCTCAGGGGGTGCACCAACCGCCCGGCCGCCCCACCGGCCACCCCCGCTCGCCCATCGACTCGACCTTGACGAACTTAGGCAAACCTAACCTAAGATATCGACTCGTGTTGAGAACCGACCCGCCGGCCACCACGGCCCCGGCGACGCCCCGTTCCCCGGCGATCCGGCGGCCCCTGCTGCTGATCGCCGGAGCGTGCGCGCTCGTAGTGTGCGCCGCCCTGAGCCTCGCGCTGGGCTCCCGAGCCATCCCACTGTCCACCGTCGTCGACGCCCTCACCGGCGCCGCCCACGGCGGGGACGCCGATGTGGTGACGGGCCTTCGAGTCCCTCGCACGGTCATCGGACTGGCCGTCGGGGCCGCGCTCGGCGTCGCCGGGGCGGTCGCCCAGGGCGTCACCCGCAATCCGCTGGCCTCCCCGGTCACCCTCGGCATCAACGCCGGCGCGAGCCTCGCCGTGGTCGCCGCGATCTACGCGCTGGGCCTGTCCCGGCCGTCCCAGTACGTCTGGTTCGCCTTCGCCGGGGCGGCCGTCGCCGCCGTCGCCGCGTACACCATGTCCCGCCGCGGCGGGGACCTCGACCCGGTCCGGCTGGCGCTCGGCGGCACGGTGCTCACCGTGGTGCTCACCTCCTGGACCTCCGCGCTGATGCTGGCCAGTCACCGCACCCTGGACGAGGCCCGGTTCTGGCTGGCCGGCTCGATCGCCGGGCGGCACCTGGACACCCTCACTCCCGTGCTGCCCTTCCTGGTGCTCGGCCTGGCGGCCGCCTTCGCGGTCTCCCCCGCGCTCAACGCGCTGGCCCTGGGCGACGAGACCGCCCAGGCGCTGGGCGTGCCGGTGGCCCGGGTCCGGGTGGTCGGCGGACTCGCCGTGGTCCTGCTCGCGGGCAGCGCGGTCGCCGTCTCCGGCCCGGTGGCGTTCATCGGACTGGCCGCGCCGCACCTGGTCCGCGCGCTGCTCGGCAACGACCACCGCTGGCTGCTGCCCGGCTGTCTGGTCACCGGCCCGCTGCTGCTGCTCGCCGCCGACGTGCTCGGCCGGCTCGTGGTGCAGCCCTCCGAGATCGAGGTCGGCATCGTGACCGCCTTCCTCGGCGCACCGCTGCTCGCGGTGCTGGCCCGGAAGGTGGCCAAGTGAGCGCGCGGAACGGGCGAACCGTCCAGAACGGCACCGTGAGCGAAGCCCCCACCGAGCGAAGCGTCGGACGGGCGGAGCGCGGTGGGCGCATGAGCCCGCTCGCCGCCCCGCTGAGCGCGATCGCGCGCCGCCGGGCCCGTACCGCTGCCTGGTCGCTGCTGGCCGTCGCCCTGCTGGTACTGCTCACCGGCATCGCGCTCGGCACCGGCCAGGTGAACATCTCCGCCTGGGACGCACTGCGCGCCCTGTTCGGTCAGGGCGAGCCCGGCGACGTCCTGGTGGTGCAGCAGTTCCGGGCGCCGCGGGTGGTGTCGGCACTGATCGCGGGCGCCGGACTGGCGATGGCCGGCTCGATGCTGCAGCGGCTGTTCCGCAACCCGCTGGCCGCCCCCGACACCATCGGCATCACCGGCGGTGCCTCCTTCGGCGCGGTGCTGATGCTCGCCACCGGCGCCTCCCAGCAGTTCATCCCGCTGGCCGCGGTCGGCGGCGGACTGCTCGCCGCGCTGCTGCTGGGCGGCTTCGCCTGGCGCTCCCGGATGGCCGTGACCCGGCTGGTGCTGGTCGGTCTGGCGGTCCAGCAGGGCCTCGCCGCCGCCGTGAACCTGATGATCGTACGGTTCCCGGCCGAGTTGGCCTCCTCCGCGATGCAATGGACCACCGGCTCGCTGTACGGGCGCAACTGGACCGAGGTGTGGATCGGCGGCACCGCCATCGCGCTGACCGCCGGGGCCCTGGTGCTCTGCCAGCGGCGGGTCGCCGTCCTCGACCTCGGCGACGAATCGGCCGGCGGCCTCGGCCTCGACGCCGCCCGGGACAGGCTCTGGTTGCTGCTGCTCACCGTCACCCTCGCCTCGCTGGCCGCCGCCCTCACCGGGCCGGTCGCCTTCGTCGCGCTCGCCGTCCCCCACCTGGTCCGGCTGCTCGCCGGACCGCCCACCCCCGGCACCCTCGGCCTCACCGCGCTCACCGGCGCCGTGCTGCTGCTCTCCGCCGACCTCCTCGTCCTGCACGTGATCCCCGTCCACGGCCTGCCGGTCGGTGCCGTCACCGCCACCCTCGGCGCGCCCTGGCTCCTGGTGCTGATGATCCGCCAGGGCCGGCTTCCCCAGAGGAGCAGCTCATGACCAGCCCCACGGAGTCCAGCCGGCTCGCCGCCCACGACCTCGCGCTGCGCTACGGCGACCGCACCATCGTGGACGGGCTCGACCTCGAACTGCCCGGCGGCGCCGTCACCGCGATCGTCGGACCGAACGCCTGCGGCAAGTCGACCCTGCTGCGCGGCCTCGTACGACTGCTCGACCCGGCCGCCGGCACCGTCACCCTGGACGGCGCCGACATCCACCGGATGCCCGCCCGCACCCTCGCCAAGCGGATGGGCCTGCTGCCGCAGCAGCCGGTCACCCCCGAGGCGGTCACCGTCGAGGCGCTGGTACGGCTCGGCCGCTACCCGCACCAGCGGATGCTCAGCCCGTGGTCAAAGGCCGACCAGGCGGCGGTCGAGGAGGCGCTGGCGCGCACCGGCACCGCCGAACTGCGCGACCGGCAGGTCGACCGGCTCTCCGGCGGTCAGCGCCAGCGGGTCTGGATCGCCCTCGCCCTCGCCCAGGAGACCGACCTGCTGCTGCTCGACGAGCCGACCACCTTCCTCGACCTGCGGCACCAGCTCGACGTGCTGGACCTGGTCGCCGACCTGCACGCCGAGGCCGGGCGCACCGTCGTCATGGTGCTGCACGACCTCGGGCAGGCCGCGCGGTACGCCGACCACCTGGTGGTGCTCAAGGACGGGCGGCTCGCCGCGGCCGGTCCGCCCGCCGAGGTGCTGACGGCCGAGCTGGTGGAGGCCGTGTTCGGCGTGCCCTGCCGGGTGGTGCCCGACCCGGAGACCGGCACCCCGCTGGTCGTGCCGCGTGCCCGGGTCCGCGCCGCCACCGCGCCCGCCGCGTCCGCGGCCGTCGCCGCCACCGCTCTCTGACCCGAACCCCCGTTTCCCGTCCCCCTGTTCGACCCGATCCAAGGAACTCCGATGAACCGCCGACTCCCCGTCGCCGTCCTCGCCGTCACGCTGTCCGCCACGCTCCTAGCCGCCTGCGGCAGCACCGGTGACGGCGCCAGGTCGGGCGGCGACTCCGCCTCCGCCGGCGCCTCGGCCGGCACCGCCGCCGGGTTCCCGCGCAGCGTCAAGCACGCCGCCGGGACCGCCCAGATCAAGGCGCAGCCCAAGCGCGTCGTGGTGCTGGACAGCGGCGAGCTGGACGACGTCACGCTGCTCGGCATCACCCCGGTCGGTGCGGTGTCCCCGCACATGAAGACCGAGGGCGGGTTCCCGAACTACCTCAAGGACAAGATCAAGGACACCAAGGACGTCGGCCCGATGAACGAGCCGAACCTGGAGCTGATCGCCTCCCTGAAGCCCGACCTGATCCTCTCCTCCAAGGTCCGGCACGCCAAGGTGTACGACCAGCTGAACGCGATCGCGCCGACGGTGCTGGCCGAGACCACCGGCTTCCCGTGGAAGGAGAACCTGGCGCTGTACGCCCAGGCGCTCGGCAAGGAGGACGAGGCGAAGAAGGCGCTGGCCGACTACGAGGAGCGGGCGCACAAGCTGGGCGAGGCGATCAGGGCGAAGTACAACGGGACGATGCCGACCGCCTCGGTGGTCCGCTTCGTGGCCGGCCCGACCCGGCTGTACGCCAAGGCCTCGTACAGCGGTGTGGTGCTCAAGGACGTCGGCCTGACCCGCCCGGCCTCGCAGGACGTGGACAAGAACATCATCGAGGTCAGCGCCGAGCAGATCAACCAGGCCGACGCCGACCTGGTGTTCGTCACCACGGCCGACGACCCGACCAAGACCAAGGAGAGCGAGGTCCAGCAGACCCCGGTCTGGAAGGGCCTGAACGCCGTCAAGAACGACAAGGTGTTCACCGTGCCGGACGAGACCTGGATGTCCGGCATCGGCGTGCAGGCCGCGGACGCGATGCTCGTCGACATCGCCAAGGCGGCGGGTGTGGACGCGCCGAAGTAGCCGTCGCTTCGCCCTCCACGAACAGCTGATGGCGAACAGATTTCAGAGTTCAGCTGACAGATGTCAGATAACAGATAACAGATTTCAGACCCTGTCACCTGTTCGCCGTCCCCCGTCCGTCACCACGCCCCCCGAGGACACCGCCATGCGGCTCTACCTGCTCGCCCTCAACACCACCGACTCGGTCACCCGCGGCTTCCTGCCCGCCGCCGCCCGGCTCGGACTCGACGTCACGGTCCTCACCGACCACGTCGAGGACCACCAACGCGCCTACGCCAGAGCAGGGTTGGCGTGCGAGGTGGTGGAGTGCGACGTCCAGGACTTCCGCGAGGTGATCGGGCTGATATCGCAGCACCACACCCCCGACGCGGTGTTCAGCAACAGCGATCACCTGCAGACCCAGACCGCCCTGGTAGCCGAGTACTTCGGCCTGGCCGGCAAGGACTGGAAGGCCGCCCTGCGGGCCAAGAACAAGGGCGAACTGCGTCGCCACCTGGCCGAGTCCGGGCTGGATCAGGTCAGCTCCGCCGAGCTGGCCCCCGGGCAGGACCCGGCCGGCCTCAACCCGCCGTTCCCGTGCATCGTCAAGCCCCGCGAGGGCGTCGCCAGCGAGGACGTCACGCTGGTCGCCGACGCCGCCGAACTCGCCCAGCGCGTCGAGGAGATCCAGCAGCGCCGCCCCGGCGCCACCCTGGTGGTCGAGGAGTTCCTGGCCGGCGAGCTGTGCACCCTGGAGACCCTCGGCGACGGCCGGGCCCGGCACGTCCTCGGCGGCTTCCGCACCCGGCTCTCCCCGCCGCCGGACTTCATCGAGGAGGTGCTGACCTTCACCCCCGCGCACCCCCGGCCGGTGGTCGACCAGGTCCTCGCCCAACTCGACGCCCTCGGCGTCGGGCTCGGCGCCTGCCACACCGAGTTCGTCCTCCAGCCAGACGGGCGCGCCCGCATCATCGAGGTCAACTACCGCGCCATCGGCGACCAGTGCGACCTGATGCTCGCCGAGATCCTCGAGATCCCCTACTTCGAGCTGGTGCTGCGCGCTCACCTCGGCGAGCGGCTGCCCGCCGACCTCGGCGCCCGCGCCGACCGTCGGGCCCGCCACGAGCGGGTCTGCGCGGAGCGGGCCGGCACCCTCACGGCCGCACCCGAACCGCACTTCGAGCGACGGGCCGACGGCGTCACCCTCTCCTACCTGCCGGTGCGCGAACTCGGCGCCCGGCACGGGCTCTACCGCACCAACCGCGACTACCTGGGCATCGTCTGGGCGGTCGGCCCGGACCAGGGCGCGGTGGACGCCGCCGTGGCGGAGTTCATCACCGCCAACCGCTGGGAGATCACCCCATGACCCCGACCGGCCCGGCGCTGACCGCCGCACCCCCGGCCCCGACCGCGGCTCCCTCCCCTGCCCCTGCCCCCGCCCCCGCCGAACAGCTCACGCTGCGCGTGCTGTCCGCGCTGCTGCGCGAGGACGTGCTCGGCCTCCGCACCGGCGGCGTCCTGGAGCAGCGGCCCGACGGCCCCTGGCTGACCGACGGCACGCTCGCCCTCCCGGTCGTCCCCGACGGCTTCCAGGGCGACCACGCCGCCCGGCTGCCGGTCCTGGAGGTGGAAGGCACCCGTCTCACCGACCTGACCGCCGTCCTCGCCCGGCTGGCGGAGCGCGCCGACCCGCAGGACCGCCCCGGCCACCTGGCCTTCGCCGAGGAGTGCCGGCAGACCCTCGTCACCATGGAACTGCACGACCGGGTCCGGCCCGAGGTGCTCGACCGGCTCGCCGGACGGTACGGCGTGGACGTGTCCGGCTGGACCGGCCCGAGCGGCGCGCTGGGCTTCGAGGCACTCGCCGCCTTCCTGGACCATCCGGTCTACCCCACCGCGCGCGGCCGATCCGATCTCACCGAACCCCAACTGCGCTCGTACGCACCTGAGTTCCACCCCAGCTTCGAACTGCGCTGGCTCGCCGTACCGGCCGGGCGGCTGACCGTGCGCGGCGACGGACCGCTGCCCTCCTGGTGGCCGAGCGCCGAACAGCTCGGCGTGCCGGGCGAGTTCGAGACAATCCCGGTCCACCCGCTCACCGCCGGCGAGGACTTCGCGCGGATCGCGCCCGGCGCGGTGCTCGCCCCCGAGCCGTACCTCGAGGTGCTGCCGACGCTGTCCATGCGCACCGTCGCCGTCGTCGAGGATCCTTCCTGCCACCTCAAGCTGCCGCTCGCCACCGCCACCCTGGGCCTGCGCAACCGGCGCACCATCAAGCCGGTCACCCTGGTCAACGGCGCGGTCGGACAGCGGCTGGTGGAGGCGGTGGCCGCCGGGGAGCCACGCTTCACCGGCCGGGTGCTGCACGCCGACGAGCAGCATTACGCCCACGCCGACGACGAGTTGCTCGCCGTCCTGCTGCGCCGCTACCCGGACGGCCTGGACGGGGCGGTCACCGTCCCGTTGGCCGCCCTGCTGGCCGGGGCGCCGGACGGGCGGCTGGTGATCGACCACCTGGCCGACCGCTTCCACCACGGTTCCGTCCCCGCGCTGTACGAGTCCCTGCTGCGACTGCTGGTCGACTGGCAGACCACCCTGTTCGGCCACGGCATCGCCCTGGAGTCCCACCAACAGAACACCTCACTGGTCCTGGACGACTCCGGCCTGCGGCTGCTCTACAAGGACAACGACGGCCCCCGGGTCAACACCGCCCGGACGGCCGCCTCGCCGATCGCCGAACTGGCCGAAATGGCCGCCGAGTTCCGCGACCCGCGGATCCTCGGCGAGCAGGACGGGGCTCTCACCGACCTGTTCACCACGATCACCGGCCACCTGTGCACGGCCTCGCTCGCCTTCGGCCTGGCCGAGCACGGCCGGATGCCGCTGGAGCGGAGCCTGGAGCTGCTGCGCGCCGTCCTCACCGAGGCGCTCGACCGCCTCGGCCCGGCCGGGCAGCCACTGCGCACCGCCCTGCTGGACGCCGAACGGCTGCCGGTCAAGGCCATGGTGAGCGCCGGCACCCTGCTCAGCAAGGAGCGTAGCGGCGCCGCCGACATCAACAAGCACTACACCGACGGGCCCAACTACCTGCTGCCGAAGGACTGTTCATGGTGACCGCCGAGCCGCTGCCGCGCCCGGCCGACGCCGTCGGACTGGAGCGGCGCCAGGTGCACGCGGTGGCGGCCTGCTACTTCGTCGCCTCCTTCGCGGCCCTCGGCCTGCCGCCCTACCTCACCGAGATCCTGCCCGGTCTCGGCGACCACAGCGGGCACTGGGCGGGGCTGCTCTACATCGTGCCGACCGTCTTCACCGCCCTCGGCGCACCGCTGTGGGGCCGGCTGGCCGACCGATTCGGCCAGAAGCGGCTGCTCCTGCGCGCCCAACTCGGCCTCGCGGTCTCCTTCCTGCTCGCCGGTGCGGCCGACAGCCTGCCCGCGTTCACCATCGCGCTGGTGCTCCAGGGCCTCCTCGGCGGCACCTTCTCCGCCACCAACGGCTACCTCGCCGCGGCCCTGGACGGCTCCCAGCTGTCCAAGGCGCTGACCCTGATGCAGGGCAGCGCCCGGGCCGCGCTGGTCGCCGCGCCGATCCTGGTGGGCGCGCTGTCGCCGTGGATCGACCCGCACCGGCAGTACCTGGTGATGGCGGTGCTGCCGCTGACGGCCGCGGTCCTGCTCAACTCCCTGCCGGAGCCCTCCCGTCCGGCCGCCGCCCGGGCGGGCCGCGACACCGCACCGGCCGACCCGCCGGGCTCGCTCAGGCTGCTCTACACCTTCGAGTTCGCCTTCGTCTTCGCCACCATCATCTCCTTCCCGTACCTGATCACCCTGGTCCAGCAGCGGCTGCCGGGCGTCAACGGCACGGTCGCGGGCCTGCTGTTCGCGCTGCCGCACCTGGTCTACCTGATCGGCGCCGCTCGGGTGCACGCCGCCGTCGAGGCGCGCCCCCGCAGCGGGCTCGCCCTGGGCTTCGCCCTGGTCGCCGTCGGACTGGCCGGCCACGCCCCGGCCCACTCCCTGCTCACCTTCGCCCTCACCCGGGCGGTGCTCGGCCTCGGCATGACCTTCGGCCTGGTCTGCCTCGCCGTCCTCGCCGCCGAAGCCGCCCGCGGCCGCGCGCCGGGCCGGATGTTCGGCACCCGCGAAACCGTATCCAAGTGCGGTGCCGTCGCCGCCGGACTGGCCGCCGCGCTCGCCAACGGCAGCAGCGGACCGGCCGCCCCGGTCGTCACCGGCACCGTCGCCGCGCTGGCCGCCGCCCTGCTCGCCCTCCTGACCCGTAGGAGTCCCCGATGACCGCCCGGCCCACCACGCTCCCCGCCAGCCCGTCGACCACCGCACCCACCGGACTGCCCGGATCCGAACTGCTCGACGACGGACTGCCTGGATCCGCGCTGCTCGACGCCGAACTGCCGGGCGCCGACGACGCGGTGGCCCACACCCTGCTCAACTGCCTACTGCGCGAGGTGTCCGCACCCGAGCACCAGACCGCCGTCGACGACGGCCGGCTGCTGCTGCGCCTGCCGCGCCGCGGCACCCTGCTGCGGGTCGCCCTGCGCCGCACCTCGCTGCTCGGCGCCCACCGGTTCACCGGACCGGTGCACGAGGAAACGCCGGACGGCTGGCGCGAGTTGGGCTGGCGCGAACTCGCCGGGTACACCCAGGACGAACTGGAGCTGCGCACCGGCACGGTGAACGAGGAGTTCCTCGACCAGGTGGCGTCCAGCCACCGGGGCGTCGACGCGGGCCTGGCCGACCGTCCGGCCGCCGGAACGGACCGCTACCTGGAGTCCGAGCAGGCCCTGCTGTTCGGCCACCGCTTCCACCCTGCCCCCAAGTCCCGTTCCGCCGCCCGCGGCGACTGGCGTCACTACGCCCCCGAGTCCCGCGCGGCCTTCCCGCTGCGCCACTTCGCCGTCCGCGCCGAACTGCTCGCCGAACAGTCCCTGGACGCCGGGGCGAGCGCGGTACTGGAGGGCCTCGGCGAGGTGCCGGACGGCTACCGACTGCTGCCCGTCCACCCCTGGCAGTACCAACTCATCGGCGAACACCCACTGTTGCGCGCCGCCCTGGCCCGCGGCGACGTCCTCGACCTCGGCCCGCGCGGCGAGAACTTCGCCGCCACCGCCTCGGTGCGCACCCTGTACGGCGCGGACGCCTTCCTCAAGTTCAGCCTCAACGTCCGCATCACCAACTGCCTGCGCAAGAACGCCGCCTACGAGCTCACCGGAGCCGTCGAACTCACCCGGCTGCTGGACCCGGTGCTCACCGACCTCGCCCGGCGCTTCCCGGACGCGGCGATGCTCCGCGAGCCCGCCTTCCGCACCCTCGCCCTGCCTGGCCCCGACGGCCGGCCCGACCAGGCACTCTACGAGGGCTTCGGCCTGATCCTGCGCGAGGGCCTCGGCGGCGTGCTGCGCCCCGGCATCACCCCGCTGCTCGCGGCCGCCGTCGCCGACGAGCACCCGACCAGCTCGGCGCACATCTCCCGCCTGCTGGGTGGGAGTTCGGACAACGCCCGGGCCCTCGGCTGGTGGCGCGACTACCTGCGGCTGCTCCTCCCGCCGGTACTGGCCGCCTACTTCGACCACGGCGTGGTGCTGGAGCCGCACCTGCAGAACGTGCTGATCGGCGTCGCCCCGGACGGACGTCCCGCGCAGGTGCTCTTCCGCGACCTGGAGGGCACCAAGCTGCTCCCCGAGCAGAACGCCGAGCTGCTGGCCGCCCTGCCGCCCGAGGTGGCCGGTCCGATGACCTACGACGCCGAACGCGGCTGGGACCGGGTGGTCTACTGCCTGCTGGTCAACCACGTCGCCGAGTTGCTCGCCGCCCTCGCCGACCGCCACCCCGAGCTGGAGGGCGCGCTCTGGCAGACCGTCCGGGACACCCTGGAGGAGTACGCCGCCGCGCACGGGCGCCCGCCCCGGCTGCGGGCGCTGCTGGCCGGCGTCCCGCTGCCCGCCAAGGCCAACCTGTTGACCCGTTGGGAGCGCAAGGCCGACCGCGAGGCCGGGTACGTCCGGCTGCCCTCCCCACTGGCCGGCTCAGTGCTCGCCGAGGCCGCCCGGATGACCACCCGGACGACCAGCCGGACGACCAGCCGGACGACCACCGACCTTCCCACCGGGAGCACCCCTCGATGAGCAGCACCGCGCACCGCGACACCGTCCAGCGGCGGGTCGCCGACCTCGCGCCCGACGAACTGCCCGCCTACGTCTACGACCTGGCCGCGCTGCGCGAGCACGCCGCCGCCGTCCGGGCCGCGCTGCCCGACCGGGTCGAGCTGTACTACGCCGCCAAGGCCAACCCGGAGGCGCCGCTACTGACCGCGCTGCGTGCCGTCGTAGACGGCTACGAGGTTTCCAGCGGCGGAGAGTTGGCGCACGTACGGGCCGCCGTACCGGACGCTCCGCTGGCCTTCGGCGGGCCGGGCAAGACCCCGGCCGAGATCGCCGCCGCCGTGGACGCGGGGGTGCACCGCTGGCACGTCGAGAGCGAGCAGGAACTGCACCGGCTGGCCGCCGTACTCGCGGAGCGGCCCGGGGCGAGTGTGGACGTCCTGCTGCGGGTCAACCTGCCGGTGACCACCGACGCCCTGGACGCGGTGCCGCTGGCGATGGGCGGACGGCCCACCCCGTTCGGCCTCGACCCGGACCGGGCCGAGGAGTGCGTCCGGCTGCTCACCGACGGTGGACCGCTCGGACACCGGCTGCGCCTGCGCGGAGTGCACGCCCACCTGGCCAGCGGGCTGGCGGCGGCGGAACAGCTGTCGGTCGCCGAGCAGATCGTCAACTGGTCGGCCGACCTGGCCGCACGGCACGGCCTCCCGCTCACCGAGGTCAACATCGGCGGCGGGATGGCGGTGGACTACGAGGGTCCGGAGCGGCGCTTCGACTGGACGGCCTTCGGCGAGGGCCTGGCCAAGCTGCTGGACGCCCACCCCGGGCTGATCCTGCGGATCGAGCCCGGGCGGGCGCTGACCGCCTACTGCGGCTGGTACGCGACCGAGGTGCTGGACGTGAAGCGCAGCCACGGCGAGGAATTCGCGGTGGTCCGCGGCGGCACCCACCACCTGCGCACCCCCGCCACCCGCGGGCACTCCCAGCCCTTCACGGTGCTCCCGGTGGACGCCTGGCCGCACCCCTGGCCCCGCCCCGCGGTCGGCACCGGCCGGGCCACCCTGGCCGGACAGCTGTGCACCCCGAAGGACGTGCTGGCCCGGGCGGCGGACGGCGCGGCCGGCCTGCGGGCCGGGGACCGGGTGCTGTTCGCGATGGCGGGCGCGTACGGGTGGAACATCTCGCACCACGAGTTCCTGATGCACCCCCGCCCGGGCTTCCACTACCTGGGCGGCTGACGGCGACCGGTTCACCGGGGGTCGGCGGACGGATGGCGGGCACCAGCCGACAGCTGACAGCTTTCAACATCTGTCATCTGTCATCTGTCATCTGTTCGCCGCCTCCCCCGTTCTTCGCCGGCCAATCCCCGCCACCCGTCCGCCGACACCGGCTCCGCGCACTCGTGCGAAAGTGGTAACCGGCGAAGGGAGCGCGAACGTGCTGATGGACAAGGTGGCGGAGATACTCGCCGAGGCGTCGGCCGAGGCGGTGGAGCCGCGTTTCCGGGCGCTCAGCGCCGGCGAGGTGATGGAGAAGGCACCCGGTGAGATCGTGACGATCGCCGACCGCGAGGCCGAGGCGATCATCGCCCGTCGTCTGCACGAGCTGCTGCCCGTCCCGGTGGTCGGCGAGGAGGCCGTGGCCGCCGACCCGTCGCTCGCCCAGGCCATCCACGACGAGCCCGCCGTCTGGCTGGTCGACCCGGTGGACGGTACCTCCAACTTCGTCGCGGGCCGTCCCGACTACGCCGTGATGTGCTCGCTGGTCCGCGGCGGCCTGACCGTCGCCTCCTGGATCTGGCAGCCCGCCGCCGCGACCGCCTACCGCGCCGAACTGGGCGCCGGTGCCTGGCGCGACGGCGAACGCCTCACCCGCCTGCCGGCCCCCACCGAGGCCGGGAAGCTGACCGGCATCCTGAAGAGCCGCTTCCTCGACCCGGCCGACCGCCGCCGGATGGAGGCCAACTGCTCGGTCTTCGGCGAGATCGACCCCGGCCGGAGCGCCGCCGGGATCGAGTATCCGGAGGTCGTCGAGGGCCGGGTCGACTTCATCTTCTACTGGCGCACCCTCCCCTGGGACCACGCCCCGGGTTCGCTGCTGCTCACCGAGGCCGGCGGCGTCGCGGCCCGCATGGACGGCAGCCCGTACCGCCCGGAGGCCCCGGGCTGCGAGGACGGCCTCCTGATCGCCGCCGACCCGGACTCCTGGGAGCTGACCCGCGGCATCCTGCTGAACACCTGACGGCCGCCCGCCCGACTCCCGCCCCCGCTCCACGCCCCCGACGCCGGACACGCACCGGCGCCCGCCCCGCGACGCCGCTACCCCGCCCGCTCCCCCGCGACCTTGCGCCCCGCGCCGACCACCTCCCGCAGCAGCGCGCCCACCTCCCCCGCCGTGGTGTGCGGGTTGAGCAGGGTGAGCTTGAGCCGCACCCGCCCCGGCCCGTCCCCGGGCAGTTCGGTGCGCCCGACCACTGCGCGCCCGGTGCGCAGCAGGAGCCGGCGCAGCTGCCCGTTCAGCTCGTCCACGGCGGCCTCGTCCGTCAGCCCGGGCGGGCGGTAGCGGAACAGCAGCACGGTGAGGACCGGTTCGGCGTGCAGTTCGAGCGAGGGTTCGGCCCGGACGGCGGCCGCCGCCGCCAGCGCCAGGTCGTGGCAGGCGTCGACGAGCCGGCCGAGCCCCTCGCGGCCGAGGGTGCGCAGGGTGACGGCGAGTTTGAACGCGTCGGCCCGCCGGGTGGTGCGCAGCGAGCGGCCGAGCAGGCTGGGGTAGCCGGCCTGCTCGTCGTCGACCGGGTTGAGGTACTCGGCGCGCCGCGCCAGCGAGACGTACGTCTCCGCCCGCCGGACCAGGAACACCCCGGCGGCCGCGGGCTGCCAGCCGAGCTTGTGCCAGTCGAGGGAGACGGAGTCGGCGCGGGCGATGCCGTCGAGCAGCGGGGCGAGCCGGTCGGAGAGCAGCGCGCCGCCGCCGTACGCGGCGTCGACGTGCAGCCAGGCGCCGTAGCGGCCGGCCAGGTCGGCGGCGGCGTCCAGCGGGTCGATGGCGCCGGTGTCGGTGGTGCCGGCGGTGGCGACGACGGCGATCGGGGTGCGGCCGGCCCAGCTGGCCTCGGCCAGGGAGCGTTCCAACTCCTGCGGGGGCATCCGCAGTCGGCGGTCGACGGGGACGGCGAGGACGGACCGTTCGCCGAGCCCGAGCAGGGCAGCCGCACGCTGGACGGAGAAGTGGGCCGCTTCGGAGGCGAGGATGCACGGCCGGGCACCGACCGGGATGCCGTCCAACTCCACGATGCCGTCGAGCTTCTGGTCCCGCGCCAGCATCAGCCCCATCAGGTTGGACTCGGTGCCGCCGGAGGTGAGCACCCCGGCCGCGCGCGCCGGGTCGTAGCCGACCAGGGCGGCGAGTTCGGCGAGCAGTGCGGTCTCCAGCGCCGTGGCGGCGGGGGCCTGGTCCCAGGAGTCCTGGGAGGGGTTGAGCACGCTGACCGCGAGGTCGGCGGCGGCGGCGACGGCGAGCGGCGGGCAGTGCAGGTGGGCGGCGCAAGCCGGATCGGCGGGGTCGGCGGCGCCGTGGGCGAGCAGTTCAGTGAGCCGGGCGAGCGCGCCGCGCCCGCCGGCGCTGGAGAGCCCGTCCGCGACCAGGGCGGCGATCTCCGCCGGGCTGCCGGCGGGCACCGGTCCGGAGCGCAGCGCTGTGCCGGTGTCCAGGGCGTCGAGGACGGTGGCCAGCAGCGGGCCGAGTGCCCCCGGGCCGTGCGCTCCGCCGGCGAGGGCGGCCAAGTCGCCTCCCTCGTCGGATAGTTCGGGCACCGCCCCGGAGTCGTCGGTCATGCCCCACCCCGGGCGGCCGGAGCGACGGCAGAAGCTGCGGCCGGAGCAACCGCCGGGGCCTCCGCCGAGGTCCGGGCCGAGGCCACCGCGATCGCCTCCGCCAGCCGCTCCAGGACGGCCGCGATCTGCTCGTCGGTGATGGTGAGCGGGGGCAGCAACCGCAGCACCGCGTCGTGCCGCCCGCCGAGTTCGACGATCAGCCCGCGCTCCAGGCACGCCTCCCGGACCCGTACGGCGAGCGCCGGATCGGCGGGCCGGGCGCCGCAGGCGTCGGGGTCGACGGTCGGGTCGACCAGTTCGACACCGATCATCAGCCCGCGCCCGCGCACGTCGCCGATCGCCGGCAGTTCGGCGGCGAGTTCTCGCAGCCGGTCGGCCATCCGGGCACCGGCCACGGCGGCCCGCTCGGCCAGCCCGTGCGCGGCGACGTACCGCAGTGTCGCGGCGCCGGCGGCCATGGCGAGGGTGTTGCCGCGGAAGGTGCCGGTGTGGGCGCCGGGCCGCCAGCCGTCGTAGTCCTCGCGGTAGACGACCACGGCGAGCGGCAGGCTGCCGCCGATGGCCTTGGAGAGCACCATGGCGTCCGGCACGATGCCGCTGTGCTCGACGGCCCACATCGCGCCGGTGCGTCCGACGCCGGTCTGCACCTCGTCGACGATCAGCGGGATGCCGCGTTCGGCGGTGATCCGGCGCATCTCGCGCAGCCAGCCGTCGGGCGCGGGGACGACCCCGCCCTCGCCCTGGACCGCCTCCAGGATCATCGCGGCGGGCGGCACGACCCCGCCCGACGGGTCGTCCAGCAGCCGTTCCACATAGGTCACGCCGAGTTCGGCGCCCGCCTCGCCGCCGACCCCGAACGGGCAGCGGTAGCCGTACGGGTAGGGCAGCCGGACCACCTCGCCGCCGCTGGGCAGCGGTTCCTTGACGGCGACGTTGCCGGAGAGCGCGAGCGCGCCGGCCGTCATGCCGTGGTAGGCCCCGGTGAAGGCGAGTGCGCCGGGGCGCCCGGTGGCGGTCTGCATCAGCTTGAGGGCGGCCTCGACGGCGTCCGTCCCGGCCGGTCCGCAGAAGTGCACCCGGGCGCGGGCGGCGAACTCGGCGGGCAGGCTGTCGAACAGCGCGCTGGTGAAGTCGTCCTTCTCCGCGGTGGCGAGGTCGAGCAGGTGCAGCGGGGCGCCGCTGTCGAGGGTGCGGCGGATCGCCTGCAGCACGACGGGGTGGTTGTGTCCGAGGGCGAGCGTTCCGGCGCCGGAGAGGCAGTCCAGGTAGCGGCGGCCGTCGGCGCCCTCGACGGTCATGCCGTGGGCCCGCACCGGGACGATCGGGAAGGAGCGGGCGTACGTCCGGGCGGCGGACTCGCGGACGCGCTGGCGGCGCAGGATGGCCTCACCGGGGGGCGGGGCCCCGGCGGCATCCGAAGCGGCCTGAGCGGGTACGGCGGCGAGCGACAAGGCGAACCCCCAGAAGAAGTTAGGTAAGCCTAACTTTATCGTCGGTGACCTGGCGGCCTAGGCCGGGGGCACCGAGAACCACCCGAGTGAGTGAACCTCCCCCGGTTTCGCGTACGCCGCCCCCGGCCGATTTCAACGAGCGCCGCACCGGGACGTCACGCCACCGACCACAACCGACCGATACCGACTGCTACCGACCGGATCCCGTCGACTCCGCCCGATCCCAGCCGGAGTCGACCGGATCCACCCGCACCCCACGGGGGTGGCCGGGGATCCTCATCGCCCCTTCCAGCGGTAGCAGAGCTCCGGCCGCCCGACACTGCCGTACTGCGGCTCGCGCACCGCCCGCCCGGTGTCCACCAGGTGTTCCAGGTAGCGCCGCGCGGTGATCCGGGACACCCCGGCGGCGGCACCGGCAGCGGCCGCCGACAGCCCGGTCGCGGTCTCCCGCAACACCGTGGCCACGGCGTCCAGGGTGGGCGCGCTCAGTCCCTTGGGCAGCGAGTTGCGCTCGGGCGTGCGGAGCAGGGCGAGCGCCTGGTCGACCTCTTCCTGCCCGGTGGCCTCGCCGGTGCGCCCGAGGCTGTCGCGGTAGCGGGCGTAGCGCTCCAGCCGGTCGTGCAGGGCCGCCGCGCTGAACGGTTTCAGCAGGTACTGCACCACCCCCGCCGAGACCGCCTGCCGCACCATCGCGAGGTCACGGGCCGAGGTGACCGCGATGACGTCGGTGCCGTGCCCGGCGGCGCGCAGCGTGCGGCACAGCTGGAGGCCGTGGCCGTCCGGCAGGTAGAGGTCGAGCAGGGTGAGGTCGACGGGCGTTCCGGCGGACCGCGCCCGTTCCAGGAAGCGCAGCGCGTCGGCGCAGCTGTGCACGGTGCCGACGGCGCGGAAGCCGGGCTCGCGCTCCACGTAGAGGGTGTGCGCGGCGGCGGCCACCGGGTCGTCCTCCACCACCAGCACGGAGATCCCGCCGCCCACCCCGCCCACCCCGCCCGCCCAGTCGGCGCCGTCGCTCACGCCGCTCACGCCGGGACCTCTTCGCACTCGTCGGAGCGGACCAGGCCCCCGGTCAGCGGCAGCCGTACGGTGAGCACCGCGCCGCGCTCGCGCCCGACCTCGACGGTGCCGCCGTTGCGCCGGGCTGCCTGGGCGACCAGCGCCAGCCCGAGGCCGTGCCCGTGGCCGTCCTGCTTGGTGCTCCAGCCGCGCCGGAACACGTCCTCGACGGCGGCCGGGTCGATGCCCGCGCCGGTGTCGGCGACCCGCAGCAGCAGGCAGGCGGCCCGGGCGCCCGGGCCGGCCGCCGCGCCGCCCGGGTCGATCCGGGCGGTGACGGTGACCTCCGGCGCGTCCGGGCTCTGGGCGGACCCCGCGATCGCGGCGTCCACCGCGTTGTCGATCAGGTTGCCGAGGACGGTGATCAGGTCCCGGGTGGAGAGCCCGGGCGGGAGTACCCCGTCGTCGATCCGGCTGTCCTCGGTGAGGGTCAACTCCACGCCCCGCTCGGCCGCCTGGGCCGCCTTGCCGAGCAACAGCGCGGCCAGCACCGGCTCGCTGACGGCCGCTACCACCCGGTCGGTGAGCTGCTGGGCGAGCGCGAGCTCTGCGGTGGCGAACTCCACCGCCTGTTCGTGGCGCCCGAGTTCGATCAGCGAGACCACCGCGTGCAGCCGGTTGGCGGCCTCGTGCGCCTGCGCCCCGAGCGCCTCGGTGAAGCTGCGGACGGAGTCCAGCTCGCCGCTCAGCGACTGAAGTTCGGTGTGGTCACGGAGGGTCACCACCCGGCCGAGGCCGGTGCCGATGGTGGAGGTGTTGAGCACCACGACCCGCTCGGCCGTCAGGTGCACCTCGTCCCGCACCGGCTCCTCGCCGAGCACGGCGGCCACCAGCGCCTCCGGCAGTTCCAGTTCCGCCACCGGACGACCATCCAACTCGCCCTCCAGCCCCAGCAGTTCGCGGGCCGCGTCGTTGCAGAGCACCACCCGGTGCGCACGGTCGAGCAGGATCAGCCCCTCCCGCACCGAGCGCAGGGTCGCCTGGTGGTACTCGTAGAGGTGGCTGAGTTCGTCCGGCCGCATGCCGTGGGTGTGCCGCCGCAGCCGGGAGTTGGCGAGGTAGGTGCCCACCCCGCCGAGCGCGAGAGCTGCGACCGCGACCCCGACCAGGGCGAGCAGCGGGCCGCTCAACTGGGCGGAGATCGACTCCAGCGTCAGCCCGACACTGACCAGCGCGACCACCCGGTGCCGGTCATCCAGCACCGGGGTGACCACCCGCACGGACGGGCCGAGCGTGCCGGTGTACGTCTCGCTGCGGGTCTCGCCGGCCAGCGCCCAGTCGATGTGCCCGAGGTAGCGCTTGCCGATCTGCTCGGGCAGCGGGTGGGTCCAGCGCACCCCGTCGGTGTCCATGACGGTGATGAAGGAGACCCTGGAGTCCTGGCGCACCTGCTCGACGTACGGCTGGAGCACCGCGGTCGGGTCGGGCCCGGCGACGGCGGACCGCACCGCGGGGGAGTCGGCGACGGCGTGAGCGATCGAGGTGACCTCGCGGCGGGCCGCGTCCTCGGTGCGCTCGGCGGTGAAAAGGTACGCGAGCACCGCGCCGCCGGCGACCACGGCGGCGACGATGACCACCTGGACGACGAACAGCTGCCCGGCCAGGCTGCGGACCAGCCGGCGCGGCAGGGGGATCCCCCGGCGACGCGAGCGGGCGGGGGCGGTGCTCACGGACATGCATGCCAGTGTGCACCACGGCCCCGGACACCCCCAGCGGCCCGACGGTTCCCGCCCACCGTGAACTCTATGAACGCAAACGTGACCTCCGTCACGCCAGAACCCCATAGTCAAAGCGGCCCACCACCCGGGGCCGCCAGGACTGCAGGGCGAAGGAGCCGCAGATGTCGATCACCGAGTCCGCCACGGCGGGGGGACCCAGACGCAAGGACCGGACCCACTACCTCTACCTCGCGGTGATCGCCGCGGTGATCGCGGGCGTGGTGGTCGGACTGGTCGCCCCCGGCTTCGCCGTGGAGCTGAAGCCGATCGGCACCGGGTTCGTCAACCTGATCAAGATGATGATCAGCCCAGTGATCTTCTGCACCATCGTGCTGGGCATCGGCTCGGTCACCAAGGCCGCGAAGGTCGGCAAGGTCGGCGGCCTCGCCATCGGCTACTTCCTCGTCATGTCGACCATCGCCCTGGCCATCGGCATGGCCGTCGGCAACCTGCTGGAGCCCGGCGGCGGCCTCCACCTGACCGCCGCCCTCGCCAAGTCCGGCCACGCCCAGGCGACCGCCGGCGGCGCCCAGTCGACCACCGACTTCCTGCTCGGGATGATCCCCGACACCCTGTTCTCGGCCCTCACCCAGGGCAAGGTGCTGCAGACCCTGCTGATCGCGCTGCTGGCCGGCTTCGCCCTTCAGGCGATGGGGACGGCCGGCGCCCCGGTGCTGCGCGGGATCGAGCACCTCCAGCGGCTGGTCTTCCGGATCATGTCGATGATCATGTGGGTCGCGCCGGTCGGCGCCTTCGGGGCGATGGCCGCGGTGGTCGGAGCGACCGGCGTCGACGCGCTGAAGAGCCTCGCCGTGATCATGATCGGCTTCTACGTGACCTGCGTGCTGTTCGTCGTCGTGGTGCTCGGCGCACTGCTCCGCCTGGTCGCCGGGGTCAATGTGTTCGCGCTGCTCAAGTACCTCGGGCGCGAGTTCCTGCTGATCCTCTCCACCTCCTCCTCCGAGAGCGCGCTGCCCCGCCTGATCGCCAAGATGGAGCACCTGGGCGTCAGCCGCCCGGTCGTCGGCATCACCGTGCCGACCGGCTACAGCTTCAACCTCGACGGCACCGCGATCTACCTCACCATGTCCTCGATCTTCATCTCCGAGGCGATGGACAAGCCGATGTCGATCGGCGAGCAGCTCTCGCTGCTGGTGTTCATGGTGATCGCGAGCAAGGGCGCCGCCGGGGTCACCGGCGCCGGACTCGCCACCCTCGCCGGCGGACTGCAGTCGCACAAGCCGGCCCTGGTGGACGGGGTCGGTCTGATCGTCGGCATCGACCGCTTCATGTCGGAGGCCCGGGCACTCACCAACTTCGCCGGCAACGCCGTCGCGACCGTGCTGATCGGGCACTGGACCGGCGAACTGGACGCCGAGCGCGCCCAGCGGGTGCTGGGCGGCGAGCTGCCGTTCGACGAGCTGACGCTGGTCGACAGCCACGGCGGCACCGGTGCCGCCGACCCCTCGGGCCCCGCACCGGAGACCGTCCCCGTCGGGGCCGGAGCCGGAGCCGGGACCGCCGTCGCCTGAGCGAGCACCCCGCACTCCCCCGGTCCGGCGCCTCACACCATCCCCCGGAAACGGCGCCGGGCCGGGGGTTCCCGCTTTCCCGCCACCAGCGGGGAGCGTTCGGAGGGAGCCCTCGGGAGCAGCCCGCAGGAGCGCTCAGGGGGACCGCTCAGAAGTCCTGCGAGCCGCTGACCGCCCAGGCCACCCCGCTGGCCGGATCCTCCAGCGCGAGGTGCAGATGGCGCAGTCCGGCAGCCGGCTCCTGCCAGGTGAAGCAGCGCATCCGGGCCACCAGCGCGCCCACCTCGGCGCGGCCCGGCCCGTCCGCGCCGGCCATCGCGCCCAGCGCCCGCCAGAGCCGCAGCCGCCCGTGCGCGCAGCCGTGCGTCCGGCCCACCACCGCGGCCTGCACCAGGGCCGGGTAGGCGAGCGCGAACGGCAGGAACCCGCCGACCACCCGCCGCCGCCGGGCCAGCACGGCGGCCGCCAGCGGAGCCGGACCGCGCACGCACACCACCTCCGCCCAGGGCACCAACGCGGCCAGTTCGCCCAGCCCCCGGGTGACCCGCTGCCCGCCCGGCCGGGCCACCGGCTGCGGCAGCTCGACCTCGCCCAGGCCCTCGCGGCTGGCCGGCAGGGTCAGCACCGCGCTACGTGCTCCACCGCCGGGCAGGTACTCGCGCACCCGGGAGGCCTCGTCCCAGCCCGCCTTCTCCCAGGGCTCCAGGCGCAGCGGCACGCCCTCCGGGTTGGGCTCGGCCCCGTACGAGAGGTCCTCCCCGAGCAGCACCCGGGTGTGCGCGACCAGTCGACGCACCCGGGCCGGACCGAGCAGCGGAGCCAGCCGCAGCCAGGAGTGGCGGGTCGCCAACACCTCCCAGAGCGGACCGGCGTCGTGGTCGCCGACCCCGGCGACCGTCCCCTCGCCGCCGTCCGCGTCGAACAGCCGGACGGCCAGTTCGGGCGGCGCCGCGTAGGCGATCAGGTGGCCGAGCGGCGCGGTCAGAACCACCGCGGCCTCCTCCCCGGCCTGCGCGACGGCGACCGCCCGGCCCTGCCGGTAGGCGGCGAGCAGCTCGGGCCAGCGGCCGTCCTCGGCCAGGGCGTGGAGACTGTGGTCCTCGTACGTGATCACGATTCGCAGAGTACGGGCCGGGGTGACGCATCAGCCGACTTGCCGTCGGCTCGGTGCGTCGGGGACGGGCCCTGCGCGGCGGGGCCCGGTCCGATACGGCCGGGAGCCGTCCGGTGCGGCGGGGGCGGCCCGGTGCGGCGGAGCCCGGCCGGGAGCGGACCGTCAGGGCTCGTGCCGGCGCTCCCGCTCCAGGACGGCGCGCAGCCGACGGTGAGCGCGGCGACGGGTGACGGCCAGGGTGCTGCGGTGCAGGCCGAGCAGTTCGGCGGCCTCGTCGACGGAGTAGCCGTCGAGGTCCACCAGCACCACCACCCGGGCCTGCTTGACGGTCAGGAAGCCGAGCAGCCGGACCACCTCCCAGCGCGCCTGCGACTCGGCCATGCCGTCGGCCGGCGGGTCGAGCGCCGACCGGCCGCAGCCTGCCGCCTCGCCCGACTCCGGCACCTCGGGCAGGGCCACCCGGCGCCGCTCCCGGCGCCACTGGTCGCGCAGGATGTTCGTCATCGTGGTGAACACGTAGGCGTACGGCTGCGGATGGCTGAGGAAGCGCTCCGGACTGCGGGCGATCCGCAGGTACGCGTCGTGGACGACGTCACCGGCGGCGAGCGGGCTGCCGGCCAGCATCGCGGCCGCCTGCTGGAGCCTGGGCAGCAGCTCGGTGAACACCTGGTTGAAGTCGGCGGGTTGGCGCTCCGGCGACTCCGGACCGAAGTCCTTGCGCTGACCGCCCGTGTACCGTCCGCTGCATTCCGCCATGCCGTTCTCCCCGGAAATCGGCATCCCGACCGCCCAGTTGGAACTGTCCCCAGCCCCGCCGGACATCCTGTGACACAGGTCACATCATAAGCCGTCCTCTCACGCAGCGCAGTCATTCGTGTGCAATTCGTCATCGACCGGACGACGTGGGGGAGTTCACTTCCCCAGGACCACGCCGGCCGGGGCACCCCACCCGACGGGAACCGCTGAGCGAGGAGAACCACCATGCGAGGCTGCATCGCCAAGAAGATCGCCATGTTCGGGATGGCCGGAGCGGCCGCCCTGGGCATGCTCGGGACCGCCACCCTGCCGGCCGCCGCGGCGCCGGCCGCCGACCAGACCATCACCTCCGGCGCGGCCGCGACGACGCCGGAGGTGACCGCCACCGGCTACCACTGCGTCATCACGGCCAACTACGGCTGGCGCTGGGAGGGGTACTGCAACGTCTACTCCGGCCAGCTGCGCACCATCACCTACTGTGCCAACGGCACGTCGTCCGTCGGCCTGTGGATCGGCGCCCGACCGCAGGCGTGGGACGTCTGGGGCAACTGCCCCGGGTCGACCTGGACCAAGGTCGTGTTCCAGTGGCACAGCTGAGCAGGTAGCGGCTGCGCGGAACGGGTGACGGCTGACAGCTGACGGATTTCGAAATCTGTCATCTGTCAGCTGTCATCTGTTTTCTGTTCGCTGTCATCTGTTCTCGCACGTCCGTCAGCCGTCAGCCGTCAGCCGTCAGCGCCCGCCGCCCGCCGTCACCGGCGAGACCTCCGCCAGCAGCCGGGCGGAGTGCACCCGGCCCGCGTGTTCGACCAGGTTGATCAGCACGTCCTTGCCCGAGGCGCGCCGCCGGGCGTCGCACAGCACCACCGGCGTACCGGAGTCCAGGTCCAGCGCACGGGCGACTTCCTCCGGGCCGTACTCGCGCGTCCCGGCGAAGCGGTTCACCGCGACGACGAACGGGATGCCCCGGTGCTCGAAGAAGTCGACGGCCGGGAAGCAGTCGGTCAGGCGGCGGGTGTCGGCGAGCACCACCGCACCGAGCGCCCCCTGCGCCAGCTCGTCCCAGAGGAACCAGAACCGGTCCTGCCCCGGGGTCCCGAACAGGTAGACGGCCAGCCCCTCGCGGATGGTGATCCTGCCGAAGTCCATCGCCACCGTCGTGGTGGTCTTGCGCTCCACCCCGTCCAGGTCGTCCACCGTGCGCCCGGCCTCGGTCAGCCGCTCTTCGGTGCGCAGCGGGCGGATCTCGCTGACCGCGCCGACCAGCGTCGTCTTGCCGACCCCGAAACCGCCCGCGACCAGGATCTTGAGGGCGAGCACGGAGTCCCCGGGATCCCCCGGATCCACGGGACCCACCGGATCGGACGGCCAACGCCCGGACGGACGCCGGTCGGACGGGTGCCGGTCGGACCGATGCCGTTGGGACGGGTGGTCAGAGTGCGCGGAGCCCATGGATGACCTCCTGGAGGATGCGCTCGTCGGGGAGCAGGGCAGGCGGGACGGGGCGGCTGACCCGGATGAGCCCGGCCGCCAGCAGGTCGCCGAGCAGCACCCGCACGACGCCCACCGGCAGGTCGAGGTCGGCGGCCAGCTCGGCCACGGACAGCGGGTTGCCCCGGCACAGTCCGAGGATGCGCGCCTGCTCGGGGCCGACCGGCGGCTCGGGCAGGTCCGGGGCGAGCAGCGGGTCGGGCAGGTCGGACACGACCACGGCGATCAGGTCGAACTGCTGCTCGCCGACCCCCGTCCGGCCTCCGGTCATGGCGTACGGGCGGACCAGCGGCCCGGCCTCGTCGTCGTACCAGCGGGCCCGGTGGGCGGCGGCGAGCGGGTTGCGCGGCGGTCGGCCGGGATCGGAGCGGGGATGCTCCGGATGTCGTTGGTGGTACGGGTGGAACGCGTGCTCCGCCTGATCCGGGCGGTCCGGGTGGGTCACCGTGTTCATCCTCCGTGCACCGCGCGGGGCGGGGCGCTCAGGTGCTCGCCGACCCGGCGGACCAGTCTCGCCATCTCGTAGGCGACCAGCCCGAGATCGGCCCTGGCGGTGGCGAACACGGCCAGGCAGGTGCCCTCCCCGGCCGCCGCCACCAGCAGGTAGCCGCCCTCCAACTCGACCATGGTCTGCCGGACTTCACCCGCACTGAAGTGCCGTCCGGCGCCCTTGGCGAGGCTGTGGAAGCCGGAGGCGACGGCGGCCAGGTGCTCGCCGTCCTCGCGAGCCAGACCGGCCGAGCTGCCCATCGCCAGGCCATCGGCGGAGAGCATCACGGTGAACCGGACCTCGGGGGCGCGCTGGACCAACTCGTCGAGGAGCCAGTTCAGTTCCCCCGCGCGGTGGGTGGTGCCGATCACGGCCGGTCTCCTTCGGGTCGGATGTCGGGTCGCTCTTGGGGTCGCTCCTGGGATCGCTCTTCCGGTCGGAGATCCTGCCGGAGGCCCGGTCCGGCTGCCGACGGCTCCTCGGGCCACCGGCCGGACCGCAGGCCGCGCGCCCAGCCGTTCTGGAAGGCCGACATCGCCGCCTGCGCCGCCTCTGGGCTGCGGGTCGCCGGCCCGGCCCCTCCCCCAGCGCCCTCCCCGAACCCGCGGTCCGTAGCGCGTCGGCTGCGCGGGGCGGCGGCGCTCGGCGTCTCCCGCAGCTGCGGCACCAGGCTCGCCTGACGCACCCGGCGCGGCAACTCCACAGGAACGTCGCCGACTTGCCGCTCGCCCGGTGGCACCGCGGTCGCCACGCGGTGGGACTGCGGCGGACCGGGCTGCGGACGGGAGGCGGCACCCGGGCCTCCGTCCGCAGCCGGTCCGGCCGTCCGGGCAGCGGCGGCCCGAACGGGGGTGCGCCGCACCGGCCCGGGGTCTCCGCCCCGGACACCGAAGGGCAGCAGCGCCCCGCCCTCCGGCAGCGGCCCACCCGCCGCCGGAAGCTCGATCTCCGCCGCCCCGCCGCCCGGGAATCCGGTGGCCGGGGTCGCGGGCGCGGTCGGTGCCGCGGTCGGGACCGGTTTCGCCGTCGCCGTCGCCATCGGTGCCGGTGCCGTCGCCATCGGCGCCGGTGCCGTCGGTGCCGTCGCCGGTGCCGTCGCCGGTGCCGTCGGTGCCGTCGGTGCCGTCGCCGGTGCCGAAACCGGCCACGGCTGCGACCACCAGTCGGCATCCGGCTCCGGGGTCCCGCCCGTACCATCCGGAACCGGCACGATGTCCAACTCCGGTACGGCGTCCAACTCCGTTACGGCGTCCTGCCCGAGCCCCTCCCGCCCGTCGGCCAGCAGTCCGGTGGGCAGCAGCACCACGGCGGTGGTGCCGCCGTACGCGGAGGTCACCAGCGAGACCCGGACGCCGTGCCGCCGTGCCAGCCGGCTGACCACGAACAGGCCGAGCCGGTCGCTGTCGAACAGGTCGCTCTGTTCGGCGGCGGCGATCCGCCGGTTGGCGGCGGCCAGGGCGGCCGGGCCCATGCCGAGGCCGCGGTCCTCGATCTCCAACGCGTAGCCGTTGCCGACCTGTTCACCGCGGATGTGCACCCTGGTGTGCGGCGGGGAGAACCCGGTGGCGTTCTCGACCAGTTCGGCCACCAGGTGAGTGAGGTCGGCGACGGCGTGGCCGACGACGGCGGCGCGCGGCAGCGGGTGCACCTCGACCCGGGCATACTCCTCGACCTCAGAGACGGCCGCCCGCACCACGTCCACCAGCGGGACGGGCCGGCGCCAGGCCCGACCGGGGGCGGCACCGGAGAGGATGATCAGGCCCTCGGCGTGGCGGCGCATCCGGGTGGTGAGGTGGTCCAGCCGGAACAGGTCGGCCAGCTCGGACGGGTCCTCGGTGCGGCGCTCCATCGTGTCCAGCAGGGTGAGTTGGCGGTGCACCAGGACCTGGCTGCGGCGGGCGAGGTTGACGAACACCCCGGACACCCCGGACAGCACCTCGGCCCGTTCCACCGCCGCCGTGACGGCCGCCCGCTGTACGGTGCCCAGCGCCCGGTGGACTTGGCCGATCTCGTCGTCGCGGCCGCTGGGCCTGGGCGCCTCGGCCTCGATGTCCACCTCCTCGCCCGCACGCAACTTCCTGATCGTGGCGGGGAGTTTGCGACCGGCCAGGTCAAGTGCCGAGTTGCGCAGGCCGGTCAGCTCGGCGACCAGGCCACGCCCGATCCGCACGGAGATCACCAGCGAGGCGACCACCCCGAGCAGACCGAGCAGCACCGCGATCCCGGCCGGGGCGAACAGGCCCTGGGCGTAAGGGTTCTGGGCCTCGGCGCCGAACCGCCCGGCTCGGTCCTCGACGCCGCGCAGCCCGTCGGCGACGTTCCCGGCTACCATCGCCCAGCGGTCGGGCGGCACCGCCGCGACGGCGGCCCGACCGTCGACGGCGGTACGGACCTTGTCCTCGTAGACGCCCAGCTCCCGGTGGTCCGCCCCGTCGGTGACGGCGAGCAGCGCGTCCCGGTCGGCGGGGCGCAGGTCGGCGGCCGCGCCCTGCTCGAACGCGCGCCGGGCGAAGGCCGTACCGGCGAACTCGCGCAGCTGGTCGTCGCCGAGCCCACCGGAGAGCTGGGCGGCGCGCAGCAACGCGTCCTCCCGGGCGAGGAGTTCACGGGATCGGTCCAGCTCCGGCGGTACCCGGACGTCGACTCCGGCCCGGCCACCCTGCGGCGGGGCGGCGGCGCCGGACACCGCCAGCGCCTGGTCCACGGCCGCGCCGTAGGCGGCGTACACCTCGGGCCAGCCCACGCCCCGGGTCAGCACCCGGCCGCGCAGCTCCGGCAGTGCGGCGAGCGAGGCGGCCAGGGCGTCCAGCCGGGCGGCCGCGTCAGCGCCCAACCCCTGGGCGTCGGCACGGTTGTAGCCCTGGCCGGGGTGGCGGGGATCGGGGAACAGCAGGGCGAACGCCCGGTCGGTGGTCGCGGCGGCCTCGCGCAGGGCGCTCTCCCGCCCGGCGGCGGGGACGGTCCCCGGGACGAGCCCCGGGCCGGCCAACAGCTGTCCGGCGGCGGCACGTTCGGCCTGCAGGCCGGCGACGGTGTCGGCGACGGGGGTGAGCAGACTGCGCTGGGTGTCGCGCAGGCGCAGCAGATCCCAGACGCCCTGGGCCGTGGTCACGGTGGCGAAGCCCCAGAGGGCGATCACGGAGACCACCGGGACCATCAGCAGCGCGATGATCCGGGCGCGGACGGTCCGGGGGCGCAGCCCGCGCAGCCAGGGGCCGGGCAGCGGCGAACGGGCGGGCGGGCCGGCGTGGGCACCCCGGCGGGCGCCGGGGGCGGTACCGCGGTCTTCTCGCATGGGTGATGTGGGGCCTTTCGGGCGGGGACAGCACTCGGGCGGGACAGGGCTGGGACGGGGCCGGCTCTGGCGGGACGCAGGTGGGACGGGGCTCGGGCGGACGGGGGATCAGGCCGCGCGGTCGTGGCCGTACCGCTCCGGGAATCCGGGGTCCGCGTGCTCGGCCTCCGGGTGGACGGCCGGCTCGGCGAACTCCTCGATCACCAGTTCCTCCGGCGCCGACCAGCCGGCCCGCTCCTGGGCCGCCGGGGAGAGCGCGACGAAGGCCGAGGCGAGGAAGAGGAACGAGCCGAGGCCCACGGCGAGCGGGAAGACGAAGTCCATCGGGCTGACCCCGCCCAGGGCGGTCCGGGCGGGCTCCAGTTGGACGTGGACGGAGGCCATACCGGTGTAGTGCATGCAGCTGACCGCGAGGCCCATGCCCAGTGAGGCCGCCGCCGCCGCGTACACGTTGCGGATGGTGACGGCGGCCCAGAGCGCGGCGGTGGCGGCGCCGACCGCGACCAGCACGGACAGCGCGACCGTCCCCGCGTCGTAGTGCAGTCCGCCGTGCATGCGGACGGCGGCCATGCCGAGGTAGTGCATCGCGGCGACGCCGACGCCGGTGGTGCAACCGCCGCCCAGCAGTGCGAGGCCGCGGTGCCGGCCGTAGCAGACCACGGTCAGGCCGAGGCCGGTGACCAGCACCGCGACCAGCAGGCTGAGGACCGTCAGCGGCACGTTGTAGCGCAGCTCGGTGCCGTCGACGGCGAAGCCGAACATGGCGACGAAGTGCATGGTCCAAATGCCGGAGCCGATCGCGGCGGCGGCGGTGAGCAGCCAGTTCCGGCGGGTGGCGCCGGTGGCGGCCAGGCCGCGCAGGGTGCAGCGGAGCCCGAGGGCGGCGCCGGCACAGGCCATCGCGTACGAGACGACGGGTGTCAGCCAGCCGAAGCTGAAGTGGTTGAGGGCGCCCATGGGACCTCCGGTCGACCGGTCGGGCCCGGGGCGGTAAGCAGTGCCTCCGGGCACCCCAGGCCGGGCGGACTGCATCCGACGGGCATATGCCAGTCGGATGTGCGCTTTCGGCTTGGGGTGCGTGGGACGCTATCGAGCGGCCGGAATCAGTCAAGCGAAGATCTGAAAAGCTGCCCGCGCACCGAGGGTGGTGTGTTCGAATGAAAGGGTCCTGTGCCCAGATGCCCGGTAGGCGGCGCATGCGCCCGACGGTCGGCGGACGACAACAAACAGCAGACGACAGCGAACAGCGGACAGATAACAGATTTCGACATCTGTTATCTGTCCGCTGAACGTTGAATGTTGAATGTTGAAACCCGAACCCGAACCCGAACCCACCCCCGTCACCCGACGGGCGTCACCCGCACCCGCATCGCACTCGCCGCCCGGAGCGTGATCCCCTGCGCGAGCGCCACCCGCCGGTCCACCACCTCCACCTCGAAGTCCCGCAGCAGCACTCCCAGCGCCAGCACCGACTCCAGCATCGAGAAGTGCTGCCCGATGCAGGCCCGCGGTCCGCCGCCGAACGGGAACCAGGCGTACCGGTGCCGCGCCTTCTCCTCCTCCGGCCGGAACCGGTCCGGGTCGAAGCGCTCCGGCTCCACCCAGTGATCCGGGTGCCGCTGGGTGACCAGCGGCGCGATGATGACCTGCGCTCCCGCCGGGATGGTGTACCCGTCGATGACCGTCGCCTCGACCGCCCGCCGCCCGATCAGCGCCGCCGCCGGGAAGAGCCGCATCGCCTCCTTGATCACCCGGGCGAGGTACGGCAGCCGCTCCAGGTCCGCCGCCGTCGGCGCCCGCCCGGCCAGGACGGTCCGCGCCTCCTCCTGGGCGAGCCTGCGCTGCTCCGGATGCTTGGCCAGCAGGTGCAGCGCGAAGGCCAGCGAGGTGGCCGTGGTCTCGTGCCCGGCGAGCAGGAACACCAGGACCTGGTCCCGGAGTTCGGCCGGATCCAGCCGCTCGCCGTCCTCGCCGCGCGCCTTCCCGAGCAGGGTCAATAGATCGTCGGCCCCGTCGTCGCCGCCGCGCGCGGCCCGCTCGGCGATGATCCGGTCGCACACCTCGTACAGGGCCCGCTGCGCCTCCAGGCCGCGCCGGTTGCCCGGCATCGGCCAGGTCCGCGGGAGGCGGACCGGCGCGAAGCCGCGCTCCTTGACGAACTCGCCCAGCACCGGGAAGTTGTGGTTCACCACCTCCACCGCCTCCTCGACGTCCGCGCCGAAGAGGATCCGGGCCACGGCGCGCAGCGCGAACCGCGACATCTCCTCCGCCACGTCCACCACCCCGCCCGGCACGGCCCGCCAGCGCTCGGCGAGCACCTGCGCCTCCTCGGCGAGCGCGTCCGCGTAGCCGTCCACCCGGCGCCGGGTGAACAGCGGCTGGACCAGCCGGCGCTGGCGCTGGTAGACCTCGTCCTGACTGGTCAGCAGGCCGTTGCCGACGCTGGTCCGCAGCTCGTCGTAGAAGTTGTTCTCCTTGCGGAAGTTCGCCGCCTCGCTGCCGAGCACCTGGTGCACGCCCTCGGGCGAGAACACCCCGTAGAACTCGACGCGCAGCCCAGGCGGCCCGGCGACGATCCGGACCACGTCCCCGTGGTCGCGCCGGGCTGCGAGGTAGGTCCGCAGCGGGCGGCGGGTGAGGTCGAAGAGCGAACCGACCAGGGGGTTCCCGGCCGGTCCGGGTATGGCGGCGGCGGTGGCCATCGGCACTCCTTCTGGGCTTCCTCGGCGCTGACTGCGCTTGGTGACCCTTCGACCTTACTGACGGGTATTCAGTCGAGGAAGCCGGCGGGAAGCGCGCCAGCGAGAAGCCCGCCGACCGGAAGCGCGCCGGCGGGAAGCCCGTCGGCGGGCGGCTCACTCGTACTCGGTGCCGCCCTTGCGGGTCAGGTACGCGTCGCTGACCACCTTGGCGATCGCCCGCCCGCCGAGCACCGGGCTCCAGCGCTCGACCACCGGCCGCACCACCACGCCCTCGCGCAGGTGGAGTCGGCGCCCGGAGTGGCTCTCCTCGCCCTGCGCATGGGCCAGCACCGTCGCGGTGTCGAACGGGCCGCGCCAGAGTTCGGGCACCAACGGCAGCTCACCGTCCAGCAGTTCGGCGGCCGACAGCCATTTCAGCTGCCCGTCGACCACCGCCGACACGTCGAAGGCGGCGTACCCGGGGCGCTCGCTGCGCGCGGAGGACCCGTACGTCAGGTCCTGCACGCCCTCGCCGAACACCTCGCCGAAGATGCCGACCCGTTCGACGCCCAGCCGTTCGGCCAGCCGGGCCGCCACCGCCGGGATGTCGTACGCGCGCACCGCCCGCCAGTAGAGATTGCGCTCATCCTCGGCCAGCGCCAGCCCCTGGGCGCCGATCCCCTTGGAGGAGACATGCACCTCGCCAGTGTCGGCGGTGTAGGTGACCAGGCAGCAACTGCCGTGCAGCTTCTCGGTCAGCACCACGGGCTCGCCGGGTGCGAAGATGTCAGGGTGGCGCTTGAGGTTCTCGATGTCCACCCAGGGCAGCAGGTCCGGCGCGCTGACCACGTCGCCGCTCATCGACGTCGGCACCGGCGGCTGCCACTTGACGATGCCGAGCAGCTCGGCGAAGTCCTCGCCCCGCTCGGCGGCCCCGGCCAGGTCGGTGCCGGCCAGCGCGGCGGGCCGGCAGACGATGCCCTGGGACAGCTCGCCGCGCAGCCGTACCGCCTTCACCCGGTTCGCCGCACCGCCGGCCAGCTTGCCGGTCAGCCCCAGCTCCTGAACCAACTCATCCGGCAGGACGGCCTGTTCGGGGATGTAGACGGCGTGGTCGCCGGTTCGGTACGCGCCCTTCGCGACCACCGCCCGGTAGAGGCCGACCTGGGCCAGCTCCAGGGCGTCGGCGTTCGGGTGCTCCAGGATGACCAGCCTCTCGGCGGTGACGCGCAGCGTGGACATGGACGGACTCCTCCCGTTGATCCGCATGGATCGACCGTCGGGCCCGGGCGGCCGACGGTCGGCCGCGCCTACGGGCTGCGCCCCACTTTGTCCGCTCCACCGGCCCGGACGCGACGGGTTTTCCCGCCCGAACCGGCCGCCCCCGACCGCCGCCTTCGAACCGGCCGCCCTCGAACCGGCCGCCCCGACCGCCGCTCCCCAGCACTCCCCGGCACCGCCCCCGAACCGTCCGTGCACGTTTGAGCCTTCACACAGCAGCCCCGAGCCCCCCGCCCCACCCCAGCTGTGCGATGCGACAGAGGATTTATCGCTCGCATCTGCGGCACTATGATCGCCGTAATGGCCGCACCTGCGGTCACACCTCCGCGCCCCTGCCGGCGCGAACCCCGGAGGGGAAGCCACCGATGAGCACCCGCACCACCGCCCCCCGCAGACTCGCCGTCGCCGCCGCTGCGGCCCTCGCCCTCAGCCTCGGGGTCACCGCCTGCGGCAGCGACGGCGGCAAGTCCGCCGGCTCCGCCTCCTCGACCGCTAGCACCACGGGCGCCGCCGGCACCGATGGCGGCAGCGTCCCCAAGGCCAAGGGGGACATCACCGTGTTCGCCGCCGCCTCGCTCAAGGAGACCTTCACCGATCTCGGCAAGAAGTTCGAGGCCGCCAACCCCGGCGCCAAGGTGAAGTTCAACTTCGGCGGCAGCTCCGCCCTCGCCGCCAGCATCAACTCCGGTGCCCCGGCGGACGTGTTCGCCGCCGCCAGCCCGGCCACCATGAAGACGGTCACCGACGCGGGCGGCGGGAGCGGCCAGCCGAAGACCTTCGTCAGGAACGCCCTCACCATCGCCGTGCCCAAGGGCAACCCCAAGCACGTCACGGGCCTGAAGGACCTCACCGGATCCGGCGTGAAGGTCGCGCTGTGCGCAAAGGAGGTGCCGTGCGGCGCCGCCGCCCTCACCGCGCTGAAGGCCGCCGGCGTCGACCTCACCCCGGTCACCCTGGAGCAGGACGTCAAGGGCGCGCTCACCAAGGTCGAACTCGGCGAGGTCGATGCCTCGCTGGTGTACAAGACCGATGTGCAGTCCGATGCTGGGAAGATCGACGGCGTGGACTTCCCCGAAGCCGCCAAGGCCGTGAACGACTACCCGATCGCCACGCTCGCCAAGGCGCCGAACAAGGACGGCGCGGCCGCCTTCGTCGCCTACGTCCAGTCGGCCGAGGCCAAGCAGGTGCTGACCGCGGCGGGCTTCCAGGCGCCGTGAGGGACCGCACCACCGACAGCGGCCGGCCGGGCGACCGGAACCGCGGCACCGGGCCGGCCCCGGACCACCACGCGCCGGCACCGGCACCGCCACCGGCAGAACCCGCGCAGGCCCTGCCGCGCCGCCGGGGCGCGCGCCGCCGCCCGGGGGCGCAGCGCGTCCCGGTCACGCTGCTGCTCCCGGCGCTGCTCGGTCTGGCGTTCCTGGTCCTCCCGCTGGTCGGACTGCTGATCCGGGCGCCGTGGAGCGGCCTGTCCGAGCAGCTGACCAGCGCCGCCGTCTGGGACGCCCTGCGGCTGTCGCTGATCTGCGCGACGGCCGCCACCGCGGTCTCGCTGGTCCTCGGCGTGCCGCTGGCCTGGCTGCTCGCCCGTACCGAGCTGCCCGGTCGGCGGGTGGTGCGGGCGCTGGTCACCCTGCCGCTGGTGCTGCCGCCGGTGGTGGGCGGGGTGGCGCTGCTGCTGGTGCTCGGTCGGCGCGGGATCGTCGGCTCCTGGCTGGACTCGGCCTTCGGCATCACCCTGCCGTTCACCACCACCGGGGTGGTGATCGCCGAGGCCTTCGTGGCGATGCCCTTCCTGGTGATCAGCGTCGAGGGCGCGCTGCGGGCGGCCGACCCGCGCTACGAGGAGGCGGCCGCGACCCTGGGCGCCTCCCGGCTGACGGCCTTCCGCCGGGTCACCCTGCCGATGATCGCCCCGGGGATCGCCGCCGGGGCGGTGCTCGCCTGGGCGCGGGCGCTCGGCGAGTTCGGCGCGACGATCACCTTCGCCGGCAACTTCCCGGGCCGTACCCAGACCATGCCGCTTGCCGTCTACCTGGCCATGGAGTCCGATCCGGAGGCCGCGATCGCGCTGTCGCTGGTGCTGCTGGTGGTCTCCGTCGCCGTCCTCGTCGGCCTGCGCGACCGCTGGATGTCGCCCCCGTGACCCCGGGCCGGACCATCGACGCCAGGGTCGACGTCGCCCCACCCGCCCCGGGCCGCAACATCCGGGCCGGGGCCGCCGTCGACCCCGCGACCCAGGACGCCGCCCCCGTGACCCCGGACGCCGGCCCCGCGCCCCAGGACGCCGACAGGAGGCCGAACCCATGAACCCCCCGACGAGCCCCCCGCCAAGCCCCCCGACGGCGACCGCCGCCGCGAACCCCGCCCTCGACGCCCGCCTCCGGGTCGACCGCGCCGCCTTCGCCCTCGACCTCGCGCTCACCGCCGCCCCCGGCGAGGTGATCGCCCTGCTCGGCCCGAACGGCGCCGGCAAGTCCACCGCGCTGCGCGCCCTCGCCGGACTGCTCCCGCTCACCGGCGGGCACCTGCACCTGGACGGCCACGTCCTGGAGGACCCGACCGAGCGCCTGCACACCCCGGCCGAACAGCGGCCGGTCGGCGTGGTGTTCCAGGACTACCTGCTGTTCCCGCACCTCAGCGCGCTCGACAACGTCGCCTTCGGCCCGCGCTGCCAGGGGCGGCCCAGGCGCGAGGCCAGGGCCGAGGCCGCGGCCTGGCTGGAGCGGATGGGGCTGGCCGAGCACGCCTCGGTGCGCCCCGGCCGGCTCTCCGGCGGCCAGGCCCAGCGGGTGGCCCTGGCCCGGGCGCTGGCCGTCCGCCCCCGGCTGCTGCTGCTGGACGAGCCGCTGGCCGCCCTGGACGCCCGCACCCGGCTCGACGTACGGTCCCAACTGCGGCGCCATCTGGCCGAGTTCGAGGCCGTGGCGGTGCTGGTGACGCACGACCCGCTGGACGCCATGGTGCTGGCCGACCGGCTGGTCGTGATCGAAGACGGCCAGGAGGTGCAGTCCGGCAGCCCGGCGGAGGTCGCCCGTCGGCCGCGCACCGACTACATCGCCCGACTGGTAGGCCTGAACCTGTACCAGGGGCTGGCCGAGGGCACCCGGGTCACCCTCCCGGACGGCACCGTCCTGACCACCACCGAGGACCTGTCCGGCCCGGCGTTCGTCGCCTTCCCGCCCTCCGCCGTCACCCTCTACCGGGAGCGCCCGCAGGCCAGCGCCCGCAACCTGTGGGAGGCCGAGGTCACCGGCCTGGACCTGCACGGCGACCAGGTGCGCGCCGAACTCTCCGGCACCCTGCCGATGGCCGCCGACCTCACCCCGGCCGCCGTCGCCGAACTGCGACTGGCGCCGGGGGCGGTGGTCTGGGCCTCGGTCAAGGCCACCCAGACCCACGCCTATCCGGCTTGACCGCAACCCACCCACAAGCGCCTGCGCCCCGGCACCGGTACCAGCACCAGCACCCTCTACCGGACGACGACGGCGCCACCGCTACTCCACCGCGCTACTCCACCGCCGCTACTTAACCGCTACTCCGCCGCTACTCCGCCGGCTCGACGAACCCCGACTCGTACGCGGCGATCACCGCCTGGGTGCGGTCCCGCGCGCCGAGCTTCGCCAGCACGCTGCTGACGTGGGTCTTCACCGTCTGCACCCCGAGGACCAGCCGCTCGGCGATCTCCCCGTTGCTGAGCCCACGCGCCATCAGCCGCAGCACCTCGGCCTCGCGCCCGGTCAGGGCCGCCCGCTCCATCGTGGCGCGGGCGGCGGGATTGCCGTGCCCGGCGGCCAGCCTGCGGATCGCGGCCGGGAACAGCAGCGACTCGCCGGCCGCCGCCAGCCGCACCGCGTGGGCGATCTCGGCCGGGCGGGAGCGCTTGAGCAGGAAGCCGTCCGCGCCCGCGCGCAGTGCCTGGTAGACGTAGTCGTCGTTCTCGAAGGTGGTGACGACCAGGATCCGCGGCGGCCGCTCCCCCGGCGCGCCGGGGCGCAGCAGTTCGCGGGTGGCCGCCAGGCCGTCCATCACCGGCATCCGGACGTCCATCAGCACGACGTCCGGGCGCAGTGTCCGGGCCATCGACACCGCCTCGGCGCCGTCGGCGGCCTCGCCGACCACCCGTAGGTCCCCCTGCGCCTCCAAGACGGCCCGCAGTCCGAACCGGACCAGCTCCTCGTCGTCGGCGAGCAGAACGTCCGTCATCCCCGCACCAGCCTCCCCACGGTCCCCGTGCCGCCTCCCGCCGGACCGACTCCGGCAAGATCATCCGTCACGAGCCCAAGCGTAGGGGCAGCCGGACGTCGAGCACCCACTCCCCGCTCCCGTCGGCCGCCGCCCCGGCCATGGCCTCGCCACCCAGCAGTGCGGCGCGCTCGCGGATGCCGCGCAGGCCCTTGCCACCCTTGCGCCCACCACCCCCCTGGCGCGGCGCGCCCCCGGAGCCGCCCGTGCCGTGCGGCGCCCGGTTGGCACAGCGCAGCTCCAACTGCCCTGCCCGGACGGCGATCCGGACCCCGATCGGCTCGCCGGGCGCGTACTTCAGCGCGTTGGTGACGCCCTCCTGGACGATCCGGTAGGACTCGCGAGCGAGCACCCCTGGCAGTGCGCCGGCCGGCACGTCGATCCACGTCTCGACCGGGCTGCCGGCCGCCCGGGCGGTGTCGAACAGCGCGGGCAGTTGCTCGATCCCGGGCCGCTCGGTGGCCGTGCCGTTCTCGCCGGGCGGCGTCTCGCGCAGCAGGACCAGGGTGCGTTCGAGGTCGTCCATGGCCCGGCGCCCGGTCTCCTCGATGACTTCCAGCGCCTTGGCGGCGAACGCAGGGTCCCCGACCTCGCGCGCGGCCCCGGCCTGGAGGACCGTCACCGTCAGGGCGTGGCCGATGGAATCGTGCAGCTCGCGGGCCAACCGGTTGCGCTCCAGTAGCCGTTCGGCCCGCAGCTCGGCCTCCGCCAGCCGCTCCGCCGGGGACGGGCCCAGCAGCCTTGTCGCCATGGCGAGTTGGAGGCGTCCCGCAGCCACCACCAGCCAGCCGTACCCGAACAGCGCCACCGGCAGGAGCAGGAGGTAGCTCTGCCCCCGGGGCCCCGCCAGCAAATGGCCGCCGGCGTTGACGCCGAGTACGGTCGTCATCCCGACGACCGAGCCGAGCGCGACCCGGCCGATCAGCCAGAGCGCGGTGCGCCACCGGTCGGCCCAGCCGCGCGAGGGTTCGGCGGCGATGTCCTGCTCGCGGTCGGGCACCAGCAACAGCCGGGCCTGGATCCCCTCCGCCCGCCGGGCCGCCGGGATGAGGGCGACGAGCATCAGCAGGACGGAGTCCACGGCGACGCACTCCGCCACGATCCGGGCGAGCGTCAGCCCGTACGTCCCCGGATAGATCAGCAGGACGACGCCCATGAAGATCCATCCGACCAGGAGGTGCAGCAGGCGCGCGTAGGTGGCGCCGGCCAGCAGCGGCGCGAGGATCCTGGGCACGGCGATCTCGGTCACCGCGTCATCTTGTCAGTCCGGCGCCGGCGCGGCTCCCGCCCCGGGTCCGGACGCGCTCCCTCCCGGGAGGGAGACGGCTCCACTCCGGTGCGGGATCCGCAGGTGGGGCCGGCTCCGGTCGAATGTGACCAGTCGAACGTGACCACCGGCCGGAAGCACCGGCAGCAACGCACCACCGAACGACCCGAAGGGAGCGCGGCCGTGATCGAGATCCAGGGCCTGACGAAGGAGTACGAGGGCCGGCGGGTCGTCGACGACCTGTCCTTCGAGGTCCGCCCCGGCGTGGTGACCGGCTTCCTCGGCCCGAACGGCGCGGGCAAGAGCACCACCATGCGTCTGCTTCTCGGCCTGGACCGCCCCACCGCCGGGCACGCCCTGATCGACGGCCGCCCGTACGCCGAACTGGCCGACCCGCTGCGGCAGGTCGGCGCCCTGCTGGACGCCCAGGCCCTGCACGGCGGCCGGACGGCGCGCGGCCACCTGCGCTGGCTCGCCGCGAGCAACGGCCTGTCGGAGCGCCGGGTCGGCGAGGTGCTCGCACAGGTCGGCCTGGCGGACGCCGCCGGGCAGCGGATCCGACGCTTCTCGCTGGGCATGCGCCAGCGTCTCGGGGTGGCGGCCGCGTTGCTCGGCGATCCGGTGGCACTGCTGCTGGACGAGCCGGTGAACGGCCTCGACCCCGAGGGCATCCGCTGGATCCGCACCCTGCTGCGCGAACTGGCCGCCGAGGGCCGGGCGGTGCTGGTCTCCTCCCATCTGATGAGCGAAATGGCCCTCACCGCCGACCACTTGGTGGTGATCGGCCGCGGCCGGCTACTCGCGGACGCCGCCACCTCCGACTTCATCGACCGGCACGGCCGCACCCGGATCCGGGTCCGCGCCGTGGACCCGACCAAACTGGCCGCCCTGTTCGCCGGCCCCGACCACGGCCTCGACGCCACCCAAGTCGACGGCGGCGCCTGGGAGGTGACCGGCGCCGAGCCCGAGCGGATCGCGGCGCTCGCCGCCGCCGAAGGCGTGGTGCTGTACGAGATCGCGGTCCAACAGGACTCGCTGGAGGAGGCGTTCATGCGGATGACCGCCGACACCGTCGAGTACCGCGCCGAGGCCGCCGCATGAGCGCCCTGTCCTGCGCCCTCCGCGCCGAACGGATCAAGCTCACCACCCTCCGCTCGCTCTGGCTCCCGCCGCTGATCGCCGTCCTGCTCACCGCGGGTGTCACCACGGCGGTCGGCGCGGCCCTCGGCGGCAAGGACCGCAACATCACCGACGACCCCGGCGTCGGCGTCTTCTACGGGCTCAACTTCGGCCAGGCCGTCCTGGTCGCGTTCGGAGTCCTGCTGATCGGGCAGGAGTTCAACACCCGGATGCTCGACGTCTCGCTCACCGCCGTCCCCCGGCGCGGGCGACTGTACGGCGCCAAACTGGCGTTGGGCGCACTGGTCGGCCTCGGTGCCGGCGCGCTCGGCACTGCGGGCGCCTTCGCCGGCTACGCGGCCACCGTCCCCGCCGACTGGCACGGCCCCGCCTTCGCCCGCGCGGCCACCGCCGGGGTGCTCTACCCGGCGCTGCTGGTGGTGTTCTGCCTCGGGGTGACCACCCTGCTCGGCAATCTCACCGCCGCCATGGGCCTGCTGGGCCCGACCGTCTTCCTGCTCTCCCCCCTGCTCGCCGGCGTACCCGGCGCCCGGGACGCGGTCCAGTTCCTACCCGACCGGGCCGGCCAGTACGCGCTGCACTACGCCGACGACCCGCACACCGTGTACGGGCACTGGACCGGACTGCTGATCTTGGCGCTCTGGACGGCTCTGGCCGCGTACGGCGGCCTGCGGGCCCTGAAGCGCGCCAAGTGACCTCGCACGCAGGAGAGATGAAGAGAGATGAAGGAGAAAGGAGAGATGAGGATGCCCGGCTTCGGCAACGCCCTGCGCGCCGAACGGATCAAGTTCACCACCCTGCCCTCCCAGTGGGCGGCCCCGCTGGTCGCGCTGGTGCTGACCGTCGGCATCACCGCCGCCGTGAACGCCGCCTACGGCGCGAAGGACCACACCCCCGGCGAGGACCCGGCCGGGGGGATCTACTACGGCCTGCTGTTCGGCCATGTCGCCCTGGCCTGCCTCGGGATCCTGCTGATCGGGCAGGAGTTCAACACCCGGATGATCGACACCTCGCTCACCGCCGTCCCCGGGCGCGGGCGGCTGTACGGCGCCAAGCTCGCCCTCGGCGCCGGGCTGGGCCTGCTGCTGGGCCTGGTCTCGACCGCATGCTCCTTCCTGGTCGTCGGCGCCACCGTCGGCATCGACCTCTCCACCCCCGGCCTGGTCCGCAGCTTCCTGGCGGGGGTGCTGTACCACCCGCTGATGGTGCTGCTCTGCCTCGGACTGACCGCCATGCTGGGCAACTTCACCGCGGCCCTCGGACTGCTCACCCCGATGGTGTTCCTCGGCACCACCTGGCTGGCCGCGATCCCCGGTGTCCGCGAAGTCGGCCAGTTCCTGCCCGACCGGGGCGGCCTGTACGCGATGCGCACCCAGACCGAGCCGGGCATCCACTACGGGCACTGGACCGGGCTGCTGATCATGGCGCTCTGGACGGCCGCGGCCGTCTACGGCGGGCTACGGGCGATGCGCCGGCACCAGGCCTCGGGCGGGTAGCCGGCGAAGGGGGTCGCCGAGCGGGGCGGCCGACTGGTCACGGGTGACAGGTGGCGACAAACAGATGACAGCGAACAGATTTCGAAATCTGTTCGCTGTCATCTGTCATCCGTCGTCTGTCATCCGTCATCCGCCACCTGTTCGCCGTCATCTGTTACCTGGCACCTGCCAGTACGCATCAGCCGCCCCGAACACCCACCGCCAGGGTCAGCTCAAGGACCCGGTGCGGCGATGCGAGATCCGGAAAGAGCTCCCGCAGCTGCGACATCCGGTACCGCACTGTTTGAGGATGGACGAACAACGCCGCCGCCACCTCGTCCCGCCTGCCCTGGTACAGCAGCCACGCCCGCAACGTCTCCTCCAGCCGCCGAGCGGTCGTGACCGGCAAGGCCCGCAACGGCGCGAGGGCTCGGGCACGCAGGTCCGCGAACGCGTCCACGTCGGCGCTCAGCACCAGCTCGGGCAGGTGCTCCTCGGTGTCGCGGATGTCAGGGGAGAGGGAGCGCGCGCGTACCGCTCGTGCGTACGAGGCGGACGCACGGGTCCATGGCCGTGCCGGGCCGACCACGGCGGTGCGGTCGGTCAGCTGCCGCAGGAGGTGTGACCGGTCGGCATCGGGGACGAGCAGCGCACCGGTGGCGTCCGGTAGATCGTCGAGGACGAGGGTGCTCGGGTCGAGCGCGCGGTACGCGGGCCGGGCCTGGGCGGCGGGCAGCAGGACCGCGGTCAGCGAAACCGGAGGCTGCCACCCGGCCCGTTGAACCGAGGCCCGCAGCACGTCCGGGCTCGCGCCGGCGAGGAGGTCACGGGCCAGCTGTTCCAGGTGGCGCTCGCGGGCCCAGCCCCGGGCGGCCAGTTCGTCGGCGTGGCCGGCGGCGCTCGCGGCGGAGAGCTCGTCGATGTAGGCGAAGGTCAGTTCGGCGAACTTCGCGACCTCGGCGGCGGGCAGGCCGGCGGGTACGGCACCGGCGGCCAGGCATCGCCAGGCCACCCGGGCGCCGACGCGGTAGGCGCTGAGCAGGGCGTCCATCGAACGGCCGTCGCGCACCTCGCCGCGGCCCAGCTCGTAGGCCGCGTCACCGGCGTCGCCGCCGGTGGCGTTCCCGCTCGCGCGGTCCAGGTAGTGCCCCAGGGCGGTGCGGACGGCTCGGCGGATGGTGCCGCCCATGCGGCCCGAAAGGGCGTTCGCGTAGGGAGGGACCTCGTCGATGATCGCCTGGACGACCTCGTCGGCGGTGGCCGTCAGCGCGGCCCGAAGCGCGGTGACCGTCGTCTCGTCCAGGACCAGCTCGCCGGCCCTCCGGTTTGCATGGCTCACGTTTTTGTTCCCTGCGAACAATTCAGCCGACCAGATTTACGTCCTACGGTCAGGACTTTACGCCCTGAGGCGCAGCAAGCTGGAGTCATGACGAGTTCAGCCCTCCGCAGCAGGGCGTGGAAACTGCTGGAGATGGTCACGACGCCGCTTCTGCCGTCGGACTACCTCGACCTGGTCAGCCCGCTGCGTGCGGGCGCCGACCTGCGTGGGCGCATCGAGGCCGTGCACCCCGAGACGGGTGACGCCGCGACCATCGTGATCAGGCCGGGACGGGGCTGGCGCGGCCACACGGCCGGTCAGTACGTGCGGATCGGGGTCGACGTCGACGGGAGGAGGCTGTGGCGCTCCTACTCCCTCACCTCACCGACGGACCGCCAGGACGGCCGCGTCACGATCACCGTGAAGGCGGTCCCGGACGGCAAGGTCAGCAACCACCTGGTCCACAGGGCGACACCGGGCACACTGGTCCAGCTCGAGCAGCCGGCCGGTGACTTCGTGGTGCCGCGGGCCAAGCCCGCCAAGGTGCTCTACCTGACGGCCGGCAGCGGCATCACGCCCGTGATGGGCATGCTGCGCGACGTCGAGTTCGACGACGCCGTCATGGTCCACTGCGCACCCCGGCCGCGAGACGTGATCTTCCGCGACGAACTGCACGACCTGGTCGCGGCCAAGAAACTGCGCCTCACCGAGGTGCACACCGACACGGACGGCAGGCTCGACATCTCCCGTCTCGGCGAACTCGTGCCCGACTGGGCGGAGCGCGAGACCTGGGCCTGCGGGCCCGCGGGCCTGCTCGACACCGCGGAGGAGCACTGGACCGCGCACGGCGTGCGAGAGCGCCTGCACACCGAACGCTTCCGCCCCCGCATCGTCGTGACCGGCGACGGCGACAACGGCGGCGGCGAGGTCACGTTCAGCGCCACCGGCAAGACCGTCGACGCGGACGGTGCCACACCGTTGCTGGACATCGGCGAGGAGGCCGGCGTGCTCATGCCCTCCGGGTGCCGCATGGGCATCTGCTTCGGCTGCGTCACGCCGCTCAAGGCGGGCGCCGTCCGCGACCTGCGCACCGGCGAGATCACCGAGGCCGAGCCGGGCGTCCTCATCCAGACCTGCGTGTCCGCCGCGGCGGGCCCCTGCGACATCGAACGGTAGAAGCACTTGACCGCTATCGACCCCACCGCCCACCTGACCGCGGAGCAGATCGAGGAGCTCGGCCGTGAGCTGGACGCGATCCGCGACGAGGTGATCGCCGGCCGCGGCGAGAAGGACGCCGCCTACATCCGCAAGGTCATCTCGGCGCAGCGCAAGCTCGAACTGGCCAGCAGGGGCGTGCTGCTGTTCTCGATCTTCCCGCCCGCGTGGCTGCTCGGCACCGCCGGTCTGTCCGTGGCGAAGATCATGGACAACATGGAGATCGGCCACAACGTCCTGCACGGCCAGTGGGACTGGATGCGGGACCCGAAGATCCACTCCACCACCTGGGAGTGGGACCACGTCTCTCCGTCCGAGCAGTGGAAGCACTCCCACAACGAGCTGCACCACACGTACACCAACGTGATCGGCAAGGACAACGACCTCGGCTACGGCATCATGCGCGTCGACGAGGACCAGAAGTGGTACCCGTTCCACCTCGGCCAGCCGCTGTGGAACTTCGTCAACGCCTGCTTCTTCGAGTACGGCATCGCGGCGTACGACCTGGAGCTCGGCAAGAACCTGCGGAAGCGCCGCCGCAAGGACCCGGAGTTCCGCGCGCGGGCCAGGGCCGTGGGCCGCAAGATCCGCAAGCAGGTGCTCAAGGACTACGTGATCCACCCGCTGCTGTCGGGCCCGTCGTTCCTCACCACGCTCGCCGCCACGTTCACCGCGAACCTGGTCCGCAACGTCTGGTCCCACTCGGTGATCATGTGCGGGCACTTCCCCGAGGGCGTACGGGTCTTCGAGCGCCAGTCGATCAAGGGCGAGACGCGCGGCCAGTGGTACCTGCGCCAGATGATGGGCTCGGCGAACATCAGCGGCAGCCGGGCCATGCACTTCATGACCGGCAACCTGTCGCACCAGATCGAGCACCACCTGTTCCCGGACCTGCCGAGCAACCGGTACGCCGAAGTCGCGGTGAAGGTGCGCGCGCTGTTCGAGAAGTACGAGCTGGAGTACGTCACCGGGCCGCTGCCCAAGCAGGTGTTCTCCGCGTGGCGCAAGGTCTTCCGGCTCTCGCTGCCGAACAGGAAGCCCAAGGTCACGACGCCGGACCGCGAACAGGAACTCGTCGCGGCCTGATTCCCCGCCGCCCCGGCGAGGCGCCGCACGAAAACGCCTCGCGAGGTCGGTGTGGCTGCTGGTCCAATGCGTGGATGGAGAACTACCCGAACGCGGAAGTCCCGCTCTCCGACCGATGGCTCGCGTACTTCGCCGACCGCGGGCACCTGGGTGTCCGCCGTATCGGCGCTGGTGTCGAGGGCGTCGTCTACGGGCTGGGCGACGGCCGGGTCGCCAAGGTGTGGAGCGGTCGGCCGCCGGCCGATTTCGCTCTCACCCGCCAGGTGTACGCGGACATCGCGCGGCACCCGCTGCCGTTCTCCACCCCGGAGGTCCTCGACGCCGAGGACCACGAGGGTGTCCTGGTGACGTACGAGCGCGAGCTGCCCGGAGACTCGATGCGAGTCGACTCCGCGCGGGCCGCCCACGAGCGCGAGGTACCCACCCGGCACAGCGACGCGCTACTCGCCGTTCTGCGTGGCCTGGCCTCCGTCCCGGGCACCGGCGCCATGCGCCGGTTGACCGTTCAGGGTGACGACCGTCCACTGTGGCGGGACCACGACAGCTTCCGCGACGCGCTCGCGGCCCTGGTCGCCCGGGCCACAGCCCGGCACGGTGCCGCCTTGGCCGCCTGTGTGCCGGACTTCGAGGCGGGTGTCGAGCGCACGCGAAAGGCACTGCGGTTCCTCCCCGACGCGCCTGCGACCGCGATCCACGGCGACCTCGTCCCGCCCAACATCCACCTCGACGCGGCCGGTCGGCCCGTCGCAGTGCTCGACTTCGGCTTCTACACGACCGCGGGCGACCCGGCCTTCGAGGCCGCCGTCACCGCTGCCGTCTACGACATGTACGGGCCGCACGCCGAGGAGCACACCGCGGAACTCACCGGACTCTTCGCCCAGGAACTCGGGTACACCTCAGAGACCCTCACCGCCTATCAGGCCGCATACGCCCTCACGACCTACGACCTCTTCGGCCTCGACGACCGTGACCGGCACTTCTGGTGGTGCGCGGAACAGCTACGCCGCAATGCCGTGTTCAACGCCTGAAGTGAGCGGCCGTCACGGCACTCGTGGGCCGTTTCGGCGGCCACGGCGCGTCCGCGGTGCGACGGCTCTCACCGGTCCACGCCTCCCATCACCGGGTCGATGCTCGCCACCGCGACGATGACGTCCGCGACCTGCCCGCCCTCGCACATCGCGGCCATCGTCTGCAGGTTGGTGAACGAGGGGTCGCGGAAGTGCACCCGGTACGGCCGTGTGCCGCCGTCGGAGACGACGTGCACGCCCAGCTCGCCCCTGGCTGACTCGACCGCCACGTAGGCCTGCCCCACCGGGACGCGGAAGCCCTCCGTCACCAGCTTGAAGTGGTGGATCAGCGCCTCCATGGACTCACCCATGATCTTTCGGATGTGGTCGAGCGAGTTGCCCAACCCGTCCGGTCCGACGGCCAGTTGGGCCGGCCAGGCGATCTTCTTGTCGCCCACCATGACCGGGCCGGGGGCCAGCCGGTGCAGGCACTGCTCGACGATCCGCAGCGACTGGCGCATCTCCTCCAGCCGGATCAGGAACCGGCCGTAGGAGTCCGCGGTGTCGGCGGTCGCGACCTCGAACTCGTAGTTCTCGTAGCCGCAGTACGGGTCGGTCTTTCGCAGGTCGTGCGGCAGGCCGGTGGCCCGCAGGATCGGGCCGGTCGCTCCGAGCGCCAGGCAGCCGGCCAGGTCCAGGAAGCCGACGTCGACCAGCCGGGCCTTGAAGGCCGGATTGGCGGTGGCGAGCTTGTCGTACTCCGGCATCCGCGAGCGCAGCAGCTTGACCGCCGCGCGGATCTGGTCCACCGCGCCTGGAGGCAGGTCCTGCACCAGGCCGCCCGGTCGGACGTAGCCGTGGTTCATGCGCAGGCCCGTCACCAGCTCGAAGACGTCGAGGATGACCTCGCGGTCACGGAACCCGTAGACCATCAGCGTGGTGGAGCCGATCTCCATCCCGCCGGCGGCCAACGCCACCAGGTGCGAGGCGATCCGGTTGAGCTCCATCATCAGCACCCGGATCACGCTCGCCCGCTCCGGGACCTGCTCGGTGATGCCGAGCAGCTTCTCCACCGCCAGGCAGTAGGCGGTCTCGTTGAACAGCGGAGCCAGGTAGTCCATCCGGGTCACGAAGGTGGTGCCCTGGACCCAGTTGCGGAACTCCATGTTCTTCTCGATGCCGGTGTGCAGGTAGCCGATGCCGCAGCGGGCCTCTTTCACCGTCTCGCCGTCGATCTCCAGGACCAGGCGCAGAACGCCGTGAGTGGACGGGTGCTGCGGCCCCATGTTGACGATGATCCGCTCGTCGTCCGCCCGTTCTCGCCGCTGCTCGACATCGGCGACCTCGTCCCAGTCACCGCCGGTGACGGTGTAGACGCGGCCCCCGACCGTGTCCCGCGCTCCTGCCGACTCGTGCTCGCTGCCGCTCATCAGCCGTATGACCTCCGCTCGGGCCGCTGGTCACGTCCCGGCGCCGGTGTGGCGGCGCGTGATCGGGCACGACGGCTCGCAGCCCTTCTCGGCCGGCCGGCCCTCGCCCCAGCCACCGGCACGACTTGGCGACTTGGGCCGCTCCAGTCCAGGATCACGCACATCTACGGCGGGCGCCTGCCTGCCGGTCACCGTCCCCTCACCTCGTCGTGCTGCCGCCGGGCGGAATCGGCATCGGCCGCGGGCCAGGGGCTTCACGTCTCCTCGGGCGGCGAGGGGCTGCCGTACTCTTCGAGCACGTCGAGCACGGTCCGTAAGTCCAGCTCGGTGTCCGTGCTGCCGGGGCCATCGGCCCTGGCGGACGTGAACCGGCCGTCCGGGGAGAATTCCGCCCGCAGCGTCCAGTCGAGCAGTGAGAACCGCATCGTCTCGTCCTGCTCGTGCAGGACCTGCCAGCCGTAGAGGCGGGCGGTCGCGCCGATGTAGTGGGCGTCATGGCTCACCGGTGAAGGCTCGGGTTCCGTCATGGCCAGATGCTCGCGTGGTCGGCGCCCCGGCGCCAGCCGGCATGCCGCGGGCGGTTGTGGGCTCGGCGGGGCATCGCCCCGTGCTGACCTGCCGCTGCTTAGCGCCCGCTCTACCGTGAAGACGTGGGCGGCGGCCAGGCGCCCCCGGGCTTCGACGCTTCTGCGGACGCCCGGCCGAACCCGTCGCGCTGCCGTCACGGCGGACACGGTCCCGCGGAAGGAGCACGCGGAATGGGCACACCTCCGAACGATCCGGTACCGCCCGACCCGACACCGGCGCCCGGCCCCGGTGGGCCGGAGCCCGGCCCCCTGCCCGGCCCGGTCCCCGCGCCGGGTGGCCCCGACCCGGTACCGCCCGCCCCGCCGCAGCCCGAGCCCGATCCGCAGCCGCCGCCTGCGCCCGCACCGGAACCGGGCCCCCGCCCCGGCCCGCTGCCAGGCCCCGTACCAGCGCCCGAACCGATCACCTGACCCGGCGCGCCGGAGAGGAGGGCGGTCGGGCCGACGACACCGCCGTCCTGCTGTTCCTCGCCGACGAGGCGTACACTCCCCGGTCGCCGACCGCGGGCGGACCTGGGGCCCGCAACGGGTCAGAGCGGTGCGTTCACGGGCGCCGGAGGCGCGGGGTGGGGCAGTAGCGCGTGCCGCCTTCGACTGCGACGGTCGGCCCGGGGGCGATCTCCGTGAACCCCGCGTCCTGCACCACCGGCAGCCCGCTGCGGACCAGTTCCTCCCACACCTCCGGCGCCGCCGTGCGAACCGCGAGCGCGAACCCCGACTCCGCCCACTCCTTGCGCTGCGCCCCGTCCAACCGCCACCAGGCGAGCTGCGCCGCGTGCCCGGTCTGGGCCATGGTCTTGCCGGCGCTCATCTCCAGCTCCGGGTTGAGCCACAGCACCGGCAGCCCCGGCTCGGGCGCGCCGACCTCGGCGGTCTCCGCCAGGTCCGTCCCGGAGACCTGCAACTTGGCGAGTTCCTTCGGCCAGCCGTCCAGCGGGATCGGCGGGAACACCCGCACCTCCGCCTCCTGGCCCCGCACCGTGATGCCCGGCAGCTCCTCGGCCCGGCGCCACTCCCCGCCCCGAGCCCGTCGGACCACCTTGCGGATCCGGGCGTCCTCCCAGGCCGCGACCCGTTCCGCCCACTCGCCGTCCACATCGGTCACCCGGGGGTCGGCGAGCAGCGTCAGCACCGCCCGCGCCGAGGTCTCCAGCGCGTCCGTCCGCCCCGGTGGCGTGGCCTTCTCCAGCCGGACGACCATCGGCAGCACGTACTGCTGTCGCGCGTCGCGGTCCTCGGGGCCGGGAACGTGCTCCGGACCGGGAACGTCGTCGGGGGCTCGAACGTCGTCGGGGGCGGGCGCGGGGGCCGGGGCATCGAACGGAGAAGTCACCCGTCCAGGATGCCAGCCCCACCCCCACCGCCCCGGCCCACCCCCGGCAGACCCCCTACGGCCCACCCGCACCGCACCGACCCGGCCACCCGCTCAGCGCAGCCGCTGCCGCAGTTCCTCCACCGCCGCCCGGATCCCCGTGCTGTACGCGTCCTCAGGCAGCTCGTCCAGGCTCCGCACCGCCCGTTCGAGCTGCTCGCGTGCCAGGTCGGGCTCCCCGAGCTTGAGGTGGTCGGAGGCCAGGTTGAGGTGCAGCGAGGGGTAGAAGACCCGGACCTGGAGGGCGGACTCGTAGGTCGCGGCCCGCTCGACGGTCAGCGAGTCGGCCGCCGCGAGGGCCCGCCGGTCCCACTCCAGCTCGGCCCGGGGGTCGTCCTGCAGATCGGCCAGATAGTGCGCCAGGACGCAGCGGTGGAAGACGTCCCGCTCTCCCAGCTCCTCCCACAGGGCCTCGAAGCTGGTCCGTGCCTCGGCGGTCCGCCCGAGCTGCGCCGCCCGTACGCCGTCCAGCCCGAGCGCGATCCGCCCCAGCGCCGACTCGTCCCCCGCCGACCCCGGACCGTCCGACCCCGGACCGTCCGACCCCGACTCCCCCGGGCCCGGATCCCCCGTGGGCGCACCCCGCACACCAGACACATCGGACATGTCGGCAGCCTAGCCGCCCGCCCCCGACCGACGCCCGCCCAGCGCTCGACCGACGCCCGCCCGACGCCCGCTCAGCGCCGGTAGCCGCGCTGCGGGTCCCGCTCCTCCGCGTCCTCGTACATCAGGAACCATCCCTCGGGGTGCGTCGCGGTCAGCAGCAGTTCGGTGCGCTGCTCGGCGCCGAGCTCCGGGTCCCCGTCGTCCGGCCCGTACACGCCGAACAGTTCGTCGTGGCAGCCGTCCCAGTCGTAGTCGTAGAGGTCGGCCGGCAGGTCGCCCATCATGTCGGCCACCGATTCGGGCTGGGAGCCCAGCAGGGTCCGGGCGTCCACCAGGGCCATCCGCAACGCGAGTTCCTCGGCCAGGCAACGCGGCAGCGGCCATTCGCCGAGCGCGAGGTCGTCGGCGAGGTCGTCGAAAGTCCGGGCCATGGTGCGCCGCCAGCCGCGGTGCAGCCGCCAGGTGCGCTGGGGCAGCCGGGCGAAGACCGTCCAGTCGACGTCCTCGCCGTCGACGACCGGGTCGTCCCCGTGTTCGTCGAGGTCGTCGTAGGCGGCGTCGGCCAGGCCGAGCAGCTGTGCGTGCAGCAGGCAGGCGGTGCGCGGGGTGAGGGTCCAGTCCGCGCCCGCGCCACCGTCCTCCTCCTCGCCGCCGTCCAGCGGGAAGAGTTCGGCGAAGTCCGGGGTGAAGTCCTCGGTGACGCTGATCTCCAGCGTGCCGCCGATCGCCTCGACCCCGGGGATCGCGGCCACCAGCCGGTCGGGGTGCAGCAGTGCGCCGAGGGCCGCGTTGGCGTCCTCGGCCACCTCGCGCAGCAGTTCACGGCGCTGGCCCGCCGGGTCGATGCCCTCGAAGTCCAGTTCCTCGACGGCCTTGATCGCGGCCGCGCGCAGCGCCGGCCAGTCGGTGATCCGCAGGCCCAGCACCACCGTCGCCTCGATCTCCGGCGCGTCGGAGTACTCCGCCGCGCCCGGCCCCTGCGGATGATCGCTTCGCTCGCCCATGGGGCTACGGTACGGCCTTTCGGCCGCCCGATCACCGGTCTGAACCAGCTTCCGGAGACCCGTCTCGGCCACCGCCCCGCCGCGCCTCTGTCACTCGGACGCACGACACCGGCAGGATGACCCCCATGGCTGACATCAACGAGTACGGCGGCGGGCAGGGCCCGAACGCCGACGTCATGGTCGTGACCACCAATGACATCCCCGGTTTCCGGGTCGATCACGTGATCGGCGAGGTCTTCGGACTGACCGTGCGCAGCCGCCACATCGGCAGCCAGATCGGCGCCGGGCTGAAGTCGCTGATCGGCGGCGAGCTGCGCGGTCTGACGAAGACGCTGGTGGAGAGCCGCAACGAGGCGATGCAGCGCCTGATCGAGCAGACCAAGGCGCGCGGCGGCAACGCCGTCCTGATGATGCGCTTCGACGTCACGGAGGCGGCGGACGTCGGCACCGAGGTCTGCGCGTACGGCACCGCCGCGGTGATCTCCCCGATCGGCTGAGCCACCCGGCCCGCGCCCGGCGCGGGAACAGTCACCGACCGTCCGATGTTTCACCGGCGTGACTGTTTACGGTGCAACCAACGCGGCCGGTCCGCGACTCGTGGACGTCCTGGTGGTGGGCGCCGGACAGGCCGGACTGTCCGCCGCCTACCACCTCGGCCGCCGCGGCTTCGCCCGCTACCGGGAGGGAGTCGACGGCGGCTTCGTCGTCCTCGACGCCAACGCCACCCCCGGCGGTGCCTGGGCGCACCGCTCGCCGTCCCTACGGATGGCCACCGTGCACGGCTTCCACGACCTCCCGGACGCCGAGCTCCCGGCACCCGACCCCCAGGCCCGCGCGCGCGACGTGGTGCCGGGGTACTTCACGGCGTACGAGACCCGGCACGCGCTCCCGGTCGTACGCCCGGTAGCGGTCCGCGCGGTGCACGCCGAGTCCGAGCGCCCCGACTCCCGGCTGCTGGTCGAGACCGACAGCGGCACCTGGTCCACCCGGGCGCTGATCAACGCCACCGGCACCTGGACCCGCCCCTTCCTCCCCCACTACCCGGGCCACTTCGCGGGCCGCCAGCTGCACTACGCCGAGTACCGCGGCCCCGAGGAGTTCGCGGGCCGGCGTGTCCTGGTGGTGGGCGGCGGTGCCTCGGCGGTCCAGGTGCTCTCGGAGGTCGCCGCGGTCGGCGAGACGGTCTGGGTCACCCGTTCCGAGCCCGTCTACCACGAGGGCCCGTTCACCCCCGAGTACGGTCGCGCGGTGGTCGCCAAGGTGGAGGAGCGGGTCCGCCTGGGGCTGCCGGTGCGCAGCGTGGTGAGCGTGACCGGCCTCGGCCCCTCGGTCGCCTACCGCCGGGCCGAGGAACTGGGCGCACTGAAGCGCCGACCGATGTTCGACCGGCTCACCGAGCACGGCGTCGCGTGGGGCGACGAGGAGCTGACGGTCGACGCGATCGTCTGGGCGACCGGCTTCCGCCCCGAGGTGGGCCACCTCGCCCCGCTCGGCCTGCGCTCCCCCGGCGGCGGGATCGCCCTCACCGGCACCCGCGCCACCGCCGACCCGCGGGTCCACCTGGTCGGCTACGGCCCGTCGGCCAGCACCATCGGCGCGAACCGAGCCGGCCGCGCCGCCGTCAACGACCTGGTCGGACTCCTCGGGGACCCGGCCGGCGAGACCGAGCCCACCCACCTCGCCGCCCACGTCCCCGCCACCGTCCCCGGCCAAGTCCCCGCTGCCGTCCGAACCGCCGGATCAGCCGGCTGAACCGGCTGAACCGGCGGGGATCAGCGGTCGTAGTCGACGGTGACCCGGTCGGTGACCGGCCGAGCCTGGCAGGTGAGGACGTACCCCGCCGCCAGCTCCTTCTCCTCCAGCGCGAAGTTGCGACGCATCTCCACCTCGCCCTCGGTGACCAGCGCCCGGCAGGTGCCGCAGACCCCGCCCTTGCAGGCGAACGGCAGGTCGGGGCGGGAGCGCTGGGCACCGTCCAGGATCGAGCGGTCACGCGGGAGGGCGAGGGTGCTGCCGCGCCCGTCGAGGACGACGGTGACCTCGCTGCGCTCGCCGGTCGTACCCGAGCCCTCCGAGCCGTCCGCGCCGTCCCAGTCCTCGTCGCGCTCGGCGAGCGGCTCGTCCTCGGCGTGGAACAGCTCCTGGTGCACCCGCTCGCCGGGCACCGCCAGCTCGGCGAGCAGTTCCTTCGCACCGGCGACCATGCCGAACGGGCCACACAGCCACCAGTGCCCGATCCCGCCGACGTCCACCAGGGCCGTCAGCAGCGCCCGGACCCGATCCGGGTCCAGCCGACCGCTGAGCAGTTCGGCGTCCCTGGTCTCCCGGGAGAGCACGTGGACCAGCTGGAAGCGGCCGAGGTAGCGGTCCTTCAGGTCGGCCAGCTCATCCGCGAACATCACGGTGTCGGAGCGCCGGTTGCCGTAGAGCAGGGTGACGGTGGAGCGGCGGTCGGCGGCCAGCACGGAGGCGGCGATCGACAGCATCGGGGTGATGCCGGAGCCGGCCGCGAGCAGCACGTGGTCGGCGGGCTCGCCGAGTTCGGGGCTGAACAGGCCGGACGGCGTCAGCACCTCGACCTCCTCGCCGGGCCGGGCCTCGCGCACCAGCCAGCGCGAGAACAGTCCGCCGGGCACCTCGCGGACGGCGATCCTCAGCGGCCCGCCGACCGGGGCGCAGATCGAGTACGAGCGGCGTTCGTCGGCGCCGTCCACCAGCTTGCGCAGGGTCAGGGTCTGCCCCGGCCGGAACGCGTACTCGGCCGCCAGGTCGTCCGGCACCGCGAAGGTCACCGCCACGGCGTCCTCGCAGAGCCGTTCCACCCGGTCGATCCGCAGCCGGTGGAAGGTCGGACGGCGGGCCGGGCGGACGGGGTCCGACACTGGGGTCGCGGCGGGCATTCAGATCTCCTTGACGCGTTCGAACGGCTCGCGGCAGGCGCGGCAGCGCCAGAGCGCCTTGCAGGCGGTGGAGCCGAAGCGGGACAGCTCCTCCGTCTCGGTGCCGCCGCACTGCGGGCAGGGCACGGGAGGCGCGGCACCGGTGCGGGTGGGGCCCAGCAGGAGCGGGACCGGCCCGGCGGCGGGCGCCAGGGCCGAGGTGGGGCGCGGCGGGGCGATGCCCGCCGCGGCGAGCTTGCGGCGGCCCTCGGCGGTGATCAGGTCGGTGGACCAGGGCGGGTCCAGCCGCAGCCGCACCCGGACGTCCGGGTACCCGGCGGCGCGCAGCCGACGGTCGACGTCGGCGGCCATCTCGGCGACGGCCGGGCAGCCCGAGTAGGTCGGCGTCAGCCAGGCCGTCACCGTGCCGATGCCGTCGTCCACCTCGACCCCGGCCAGCACGCCCAGGTCGGCCAGGGTGAGCATCGGCAGCTCCGGGTCCGGGACGGCCGCGGCGACCTCCCAGGCCGGTCCGCGGACGGTGGCCGCGGTGGCTGCGGTGGCTGCGGTGGCCGCGGTGGCCGTCACCACGTCGCCCCCGGGTGCGCGCGGGCCACCGCCTGCATCTCGGCGAGCAGCGGGCCGAGCTCCTCGGTGTGCACCCCGTCGCGGCCGGCCCGGCCCAGCACGGTGGCCAGCGGCGGGACGTCCGGCACGGTCAGCCGCGCCTCGGCGAGGACGGCGGCGAGCTCGCGCAGCACCGGTTCGCGCAGCCGCGCCGGGTCGACGCCGGCCCTCAGCTCCACCGGGTGCGCGGTGAACAGCTCCTCCAGCAGCGGCCAGACCGCGTCCAGCCCCGCCTGCATCCGCTCCGCCGAGTACGGCGTGCCGTCGCCGAGCCGCAGCGTCCAGGCGGTGGCGTACTCGCGGTGGTACGCCAGCTCCTTGACGCCCCGGGCCGCGACCGCGGCCAGCACCGGGTCCGGGTGCGCGCTCAGCGCCTCGTACAGCGCGCCGCGGGCGGTGGCGAACAGCAGCAACCGGGCGACCGAGTACGCGAAGTCGCCGTTCGGGGTCTCCACCAGGCGGACGTTGCGGAACTCGTGCTCCTCCCGCCAGTACGCCAGGTCGTCCTCGGTGCGGCCGGAGCCGTCCGCCTGACCGGCCCGGGTGAGCAGCAGCCGGGCCTGGCCGAGCAGGTCGAGGCCGAGGTTGGCGAGCGCCACCTCCTCCTCCAGCTCGGGCGCCCGGGTGCACCACTCGATCAGCCGCTGGGCGAGCACCAGGGCGTCGTCGCCGAGCATCTGGCAGTAGGCGGCGAGGTCCGGGCCGGCCAGGCCGGCGGGCAGGGCCGTGTCCACGCCGAGCAGCGGGTCGGCGAAGCCGGTCCCGTAGGCCCAGCGGCCCTCGCCCTCGGGGCCGGGAGTGGCCCCGGCGAGGCTGAGGTAGACGTGGTCGTCCTCGGTGGCGGACGCGGTGTGGTCGTGCACGGTGGCTCCCCCGTCAGATGTGCGGGACATCCTCGGGGATGTCGTAGAAGGTCGGGTGGCGGTAGACCTTGTCACCGCTGGGCTCGAAGAACGGGTCCCGCTCGTCCGGGGTGGAGGCGGTGATCGCGTCCGAGCGGACCACCCAGAGGCTGACGCCCTCGTTGCGGCGGGTGTACAGGTCGCGGGCGGCGAGCAGGGCCATCCGGTCGTCGGAGGCGTGCAGCGAGCCCACGTGGACGTGGTTCAGGCCGCGCCGCGGGCGCACGAACACCTCGTACAGCGGCCAGCCGGCCTTGGACTCGGTCACTTTCCGTTCTCCTGTTCGGGGGTCTGCCGCTCAGCGGCTCCGGCTGCGGCTGCGGCTGCGGTGTCGACTACGACCGCGGGTGCTGCGGCGGCTTCGGCCGCGCGCTTGGCCGCGTAGGCGACGGCCGCCTCGCGGACCCAGGCGCCCTCTTCGTGGGCGGCCCGGCGGCGGTCGATCCGCTGGGCGTTGCACGGGCCCTGGCCGTGGATGACCCTGGTCAGCTCGGACCAGTCCGGCTCACCGAAGTCCCAGCCGCCGCGCCCCTCGTTCCAGCGCAGCTCGGGGTCGGGGAGGGTGACGCCCAGGTGCTCGGCCTGCGGCACGGTCATGTCGACGAAGCGCTGCCGGAGCTCGTCGTTGGTGTGGCGCTTGATCCGCCAGGCCATCGAGCGGGCGGTGTTCGGCGAGTCGGCGTCCGGCGGGCCGAACATCATCAGCGACGGCCACCACCAGCGGTCCACCGCGTCCTGGACCATCCGGCGCTGGCCGTCGGTGCCGCGCATCAGGGTCATCAGGAGCTCGTAGCCCTGACGCTGGTGGAAGGACTCCTCCTTGCAGATCCGCACCATCGCCCGGGCGTACGGACCGTAGCTGCAGCGGCAGAGCGGGACCTGGTTGCAGATCGCGGCCCCGTCCACCAGCCAGCCGATCACGCCGACGTCGGCGAAGGTCAGGGTGGGGTAGTTGAAGATCGAGGAGTACTTCTGGCGGCCGCTGATCAGCTTCTCGGTCAGCTCGGCGCGGTCGACGCCGAGGGTCTCGGCGGCGGCGTAGAGGTAGAGGCCGTGCCCCGCCTCGTCCTGGGCCTTGGCGAGCAGGATGGCCTTGCGGCGCAGCGAGGGGGCCCGGGTGAGCCAGTTGCCCTCGGGCTGCATGCCGATGATCTCGGAGTGGGCGTGCTGGGCGATCTGGCGGATCAGGGTGGCCCGGTAAGCGTCGGGCATCCAGTCCCTGGGCTCGATCCGCTGCTCGGCGGCGATCACCGCGTCGAACCGGTCCTCCGGCGTCTGCGCGGGGACGGCCTCGGCCACCTCTGCTCTCACCACGGTCCCCTCTCACGTCACACGATCGACCGACCGACTGACCGTTCGGTCGGTACCATTCTGCGCGGCGAGGTGGAGGGATGGCAAGGGACGGGCGAGGGAGCCGGAAACGGATAACAGCTGACAGAATCTGAATTCTGTCAGCTGTTATCCGTCAGCTGTGATCTGTTACCTGTGAGCCGTCGGCTGTGGGCGGTCAGCGGTCAGCGGTCAGCGGTCAGCGGCCACCTGTTGCCAGTCGCCTGTTGTCTGTCGCCTGTTGCCTGCCAGCCGCCCCCGCTCACCCCTCCCCGCGGTCCCGAAGCCGTGGCAGCGGCACCGCGAGCAGCGCGGCGAGCAGGGCGATCCGCGGAGCGAGCTGGTCCAGCCGGATGTACTCGTGCCGGGCGTGGGCACCGGCGCCCACCGCGCCGAAGCCGTCCAGCGTCGGCAGTCCGCGGGAGCCCGGCAGGTTGGTGTCCCCGGCCCCGCCCGCCGGCCCGCCGTCCAACTGCTGCCCGAGCACCGCGGCGAGCGAACGCACGTGCCTCAGCAGCGGGTTGCCGCTCCGCTCGGGCCAGGCCGGCCGACTGGACAGCACCTCGGTCCGCACCCGCGCGCCCGGCCGCAGCGCGGTCAGCCGGGTCAGATTGTCGAGCGTACGGCGCTGCGCCTCGACCGTGGAGAACCGCAGCCCCAGCTCCGCCTCGGCCCGACCGGCGATCACGTTGGCCCGCGAACCGCCGCTGATCCGACCGGCGTTGAGCTCGGTGCCGGGCTGACCCGCCAGACCCCGGACGAGCACCAGCTGGTCGACGAGTTCGTCCACTGCCGACACCCCGTCGTGGGCGTCGTTGCCCGCGTGGGCCTCCCGCCCGGTGACGGTGAGCCGCACCCGGGTGCTGCCGCGCCGCGCGGTCTTCAACCGACCGTCCGGGTGCGGCGGTTCCAGCCCCAGGACGGCCGCCGCACCGCGCAGTTGGCGCTCGACCAGTCGCCGCCCGTCCGGGCTGCCGACCTCCTCGTCGGACACCACGACCAGTCGCACAGTGCGGTGCGGCCGCTGCCCCAGGTCCGCGAGCAGCGCCAACGCACCCTCCAGGACGGCCAGTCCGCCCTTCATGTCGACCACGCCGGGCCCGGTGAGCCGCCCGTCCTGCTCGGCCACCGGCCAGTCCGCCAGGGTGCCCACCGGCCAGACGGTGTCGTGGTGGCCGACGATCAGCAGGTGGGGCAGGGTCTCGTCCCGCCCCTCCCACTCCAGCACCAGGTGGTCCCCGGCCGGACCGGGTTCGCGGCGGGCGGTGGCCCCGGTGGCCCGGAAGCCGGCCGCCAACTCCTCGGCCAGTGCGTCGAGTCGGGGCGCGTCACCGCTGGGCGACTCGATCCGGGCGAGGTCCGCGCAGCGCCGCCGGACGGCGCCGGCCAGGGTGCGGGCCCGGCTGCTGAGCGCCTGCGGCAGTCCGGGCAGCGCCGCGGTGGCACTGGCGGCGGCCGAACCGGTGGCGGTCGAGCCGACCGCCGTGGCACCCGAGTTGGCCGGAACGGCCACGGAGACCACGGCGGCAGCGGCAGCGGCAGCGGCAGCGGCAGGGTCGGCCGTGCCGGCCAGGGCTTCGCCGTCGGTGGCGGCGGGAACGGTCACCGATACGTGGTCGGGTTCTGCGGCGGCACCCGGTGCGGCCGGCGACCCGACGATCTGGGGACTCAACGCTCGCCTCCGCGGCCGCAGCCGGTATTCAGCGGCCGTACCGGCCGACCGCTCCCGCCCGGGTACCAGGCCCGGCCGGACCGCACCGGCCGGCCGGGATGTTGCACGGCCCGTCGGACCGGTCCCTCTGGCCCAAGTGCGGTGGAACGGTTGGGCGGCGTGCTTGGCATTGCGTCCTCCTCGCTCGATCCGGTGGCCCCGGTCCGCCCGGAGCCCCGTGGACGGCGGCCTCCTGTTGGCGGGCGCAGTGGCCGCACCGCCGCAGGGAGGCCGAGATGTGAGCCTAGAAGAACCGTTCGGTTCCCTGCGAGGTGGCCCTGTTCCCAGCGTGCCGGTACGGGCCCCGGTTTCGGGCGCCCGTGGAAGGAAGCGGCGGGCGTTCGGCGGGCCGGGCCCGGATCGACGCGCGGGCGCGGTCGCCGGATCGCACCCATCTCCACCATGGACCCGCCGCCCGGGTTCGGCAGCGCAAACGGCCAAGGCACGGCATTTCCACGCCGGATGGGTGACATCGGCTCAGCAGGCGGTACCAACCGGAGGCACGAGACGGCTCAGGGAAGCCTGCGGCGACACCCGAACCGACACCCCGGGAACATCCGCGTGAACGCCGTCCGACGCTGCGCCCCGCCCTGCCCTCGCGAGCGCCCGCCGTCAGGCACCCTCCCCGACCAGCCCCGCATCCCGTGCGAGCAGCGCCGCCTGGACCCGGTTGGCCACCCCGAGCGCGGTCAGGATCCGACTGACGTGCGCCTTGACGGTGCTCTCCCGCATGCCCAGCACGCCCGCGATCTCGGCGTTGGAGAGCCCGTCGGCGACTTCGCGCAGCACCTCGGTCTCGCGCGGGGTGAGCCCCGCGATCCGGCCGCGCGCGGCCACGGACCGGGGCGCACCGACCCGGTGGTACCGGTCGATCAGCCGTCGCGCGGCCGCCGGGTGCAGCATCCCCTGCCCGGCGGCGACCACGTGGACGGCCCGGGCGATCTCGGCGGGCGGGGTGTCCTTCAGCAGGAAGCCGTCCGCCCCGGCGGCGAGCGCCTGGTACACGTACTCGTCCAGGTCGAACGTGGTGAGCGCGATCACCTTTGGGGCGTCGGGTAGTTGGCGCAGCCGCCGGGTGGCGGCGATCCCGTCCAGCCGGGGCATCCGGATGTCCATCAGCGCGACGTCGATCCGGTGGCCACGGGCCAGCTCGACGGCCTGCAGCCCGTCGGCGGCTTCGGCGACCACGGTCAGTGCCGGGTCCTGGGTGAGCAGATCGACCAGGCCGAGGCGCACCAGCGCGTCGTCGTCGACCACCATGGTGCGGATCAAGTGACGTCCTCCGGCTCCGGGGGCTGCGGGGTCTGGGGATGCTGTGGGGGCCGCGGGCGCTGCGGGTGCTGCCGGTGCTGCGGCAGCGGGGGCGGCGGGGATAGCGGGGATAGCGGGGGCGGCGCCGCCCCCGGCGGCCGGTCCGGCGCGGGCAGCCGGGCGGAGAGCCGGAAGCCCCCGGCGCCGTCCGGGCCCGCGTCCAGGTGGCCGCCCAGTGCGCCGACCCGTTCGCCGAGCCCCACCAGCCCGTACCCGCCGCCGGTGCCCGGCCCGTTCGGTGCGGCCTCGCCCGGGCCGTTGCGGATCTCGACGGTGGTCGCCGACGCGCCGTAGCCGACCCGGACGGTGACGGGCGCGGTGTGGGCGTGCTTGCGGGCGTTGGTCAGCGCCTCCTGGACGACCCGGTGGACGGCGAGCCGGTGGGTGGTGGGCACGGCCTCCGGATCGCCGGCGAGGGCGAGTTCGACGTGCTGACCGGCCTGGTTCGCCTCGGCGACCAGCTCGGTGAGGTCGCGCAGGGCCGGCGCCGGGACGCGGGCGGGGACGACCGGTGCGGGCGGTTCGACCGCGTTCGCTACGGCGGTCGGCTCCAGCGGATCGGCGCGCAGCGCGCCCAGCACGTCCCGCAGGTCGTCGAGCGAGCGGGCGGCGGCGGTGCGCAGCAGTTCGAGGCGGTGGGTGAGCCGGTCCGGGTCGGCGGCGACGGTACCGGCGCGGGCCTGGTCGCGCAGCACTCCGGCGTGCAGCACCAGCAGGCTCAGCCGGTGGGCGAGCACGTCGTGCATCTCCCGGGCGATCCGGGCGCGCTCGGCCGAACGGGCTTGCTCGGCGCGCAACTCCCGTTCCCGCCGAAGGGTTTCGACCTGGGTGTGCAGGGTGCGGATCAGCACCCGGCGGCCGTGCAGCCACAGACCGAAGCACAACACGGCGGCCTGCACGAAGAGTTGGGAGCCGGTGGCGCCGGCCCAACCGACCAGCGAGTCCGCCCTGGTCGCGCTGACCACGGCGATCACCGTACCGCCGACCGCAGCCGGGCCGACCCGGCCGAGCGAGGCGAGGTGGTAGACGCTGAACAGGGCGGGGAACGCGCGGTTGAACAGCCCACCGGTGAGCACCGGCAGGACGGCCGAGGCGAGCGGGTAGCGGCGGACGGCCAGCAGGGAGAGCGCGGCCAGCGCGGCCACCGCCGTACGGGGCAGGCGCAGCGGGCCGTCCGTGTGCAGCCACTGGAACAACCCCTCCTCGCCGGCGAGGCCGAGGATGCCGAGCAGCAACAGGGTGTCCACCCAGGGCCGGTGGTCCGGGCCGTACCAGCCGAGCGGACCTGTGCGCATCGAACCCCTCCCGCCCGGGCCGTCCGGCTCCGGTCCCCTCGCGTCGGCCCGCGCCCCCACGCGTCCGTCCGCGCTCCTCACGTAAGTTCTCGCCCCACCCGCGGGTCCACGTCCCGCGCGTCGGGCCGCGCCCGTGCGCTTCGGTGCGCTTCCGTTCGCGTCCGTCCGCCGTCGCGTCCGCTCGCTCGATGCTACGGGCGGGCGGCGGCGCGGCACCCCCTCCTCCCGGGCGGCCGCACCCTCGACTTTCGTCGGGGGGCGGCGCCGCTCACCGGCCGATCCGGGCCGGTCGCGGCCTCCCTAGCGTCGACGGCATGACGACCGGACAGCTCCACCCTCACCCCGACTCCCCTCCACCGCAGCGCAGTTCGCACGGTTCACGGTACGGCGGGGACCGCCTGCTGTTCCTCTCCGAGGCACTGCGCACCTTCCATGACACCGGCGCGCTGGCGCCGAGCGGGCCGGATCTGGTGAACGCCCTGGCAATGCCGGCCACCAGCCGTCCCAACCGGCCGATCTCGGTGCTGGAGGTCGGCGCGGGGACGGGCGTGGTGACCCGTCGGCTGGCCCGGGTGTTGCGCCCGGGCGACCGGCTGCACGCGGTCGAGGCGAATCCGCGGTTCGCCGACCGACTGCGGGAGGATCCGGTGCTGGCCGCGCGCCGGCCGGGGGTGGGCCTGCGACTGTCGGCCTGCCGGGTGGAGGAGCTACCGGAGGCGGCCGGGGCACCCGGGACCGGACCCGAGGGCTCCGGGGAGGGGAGCGGCGGCGAGCGGTACGACGTGATCGTCTCCGGAGTGCCGTTCACCAACTTCGAGCCGGCCCTGGTACGGGACCTTCTCGACCTCTACCTACGGCTGCTGGCCCCCGGCGGCGAGCTGACGTACTTCGGCTACCTCGGCACCACGACGGCACGAACCCTCCTCTCGGGCCCGCACCGGGGCGCCCGCCACCGGGCGGTGGTACGGCTGCTGCGGCGGTTCGAAGCGACGTACGGGCTGGGCGAGCGCACGGTGTGGCGCAATCTGCCGCCCGCCCGCGCCTATCTGCTGCGCTCGCCGGGGCCGTACGCCTAGCTGTACACCCAGCCGTACGCCCAGCGAACCACCCCTGTCCCGCGCCAGCGCTCGCCGCCACTCCGCCACCCCGCCAGCGGTGGTGCGAACAAATGACAAAAGACAGCGAACAGATTTTGAAATCTGTTCGCTGTCGTGCCATAGTGAGACCCGGGTCACACTGCCCCCGCCATCCGGCACCGCACTCGCCCCCGGAGCACCCATGCCCTCCACCACCCGCCCCGCACAGCGCACCCTCGGCGCCTCCGGGCCCGTCACCTCCGCCCTCGGCCTCGGCTGCATGGGCATGTCCGACCTCTACGGCCCCGCCGACGAGGCCGAGAGCATCGCCACCGTCCACGCCGCCCTGGACGCCGGGATCACCCTCCTCGACACCGGCGACTTCTACGGCATGGGCCACAACGAACTGCTGATCCACGAGGCCCTGCGCGGCCGCGACCGCGCCAGCGTGCAGATCAGCGTGAAGTACGGCGCCCAGCGCGGGCCCGACGGCCAGTGGGTCGGCTACGACACCAGCCCGGCCGCCACCAAGACGGCCCTCGCCTACACCCTGCGCCGCCTGCGCACCGACCACGTCGACGTCTACCGCCCGGCCCGTCTCGACCCGAGAGTCCCGATCGAGGAAACCGTCGGCGCCATCGCGGACCTGGTCAAGGCCGGCTACGTCCGCCACATAGGCCTCTCCGAGGTCGGCGCCGACACCCTGCGCCGCGCCGCCGCCGTCCACCCGATCAGCGACCTGCAGATCGAGTACTCACTGCTCACCCGCTCGATCGAGGCCTCCGTGCTGCCCGCCGCCCGGGAGCTCGGCATCGGCATCACCGCGTACGGCGTGCTCTCCCGCGGCCTGCTGAGCGGCCACTGGACCCCGGAACGCCCGCTCGCCGGCACCGACTTCCGCGGCGACAGCCCGCGCTTCCAGGGTGAGAACCTGGCCCACAACCTCGCGCTGGTCGAGGCGCTGCGCGCGGTCGCCGACGCGAAGGGCGCAAGCGTCGCCCAGGTCGCCATCGCATGGGTGGCCTCGCGCGGCGAGGACGTCGTCCCGCTGGTCGGCGCCCGCCGCCGGGACCGGCTGGCCGAGGCCCTCGGTTCGCTGGACGTCACGCTGACCCCGGCCGACCTCACCGCCGTCGAGGCGGCCGTCCCTGCCGGTGCCGCCGCCGGCGACCGGTACGCTGCCGCGCAGATGGCACGCCTGGACAGCGAGCGCTGACCGAGCCCCCCGCTGACCAGCGGAAACCCTCCGCACCACCCGACCCGCACCACCCGACCCGCACCACCCTAAGGACGGCCCCCGTGACCACGGACACCGCACTCACCGCCGAGCAGATCCTGATCGCGGCGGAGGAAGTACTCCGGCGGTTCGGCCCGGCCAAGGCCACCGTCGTGGACGTCGCCCGGGAACTCGGCGTCAGCCACAGCAGCGTCTACCGCCACTTCCCCAGCAAGGCGGCGCTGCGCGAGGCGGTCACCCAGCGCTGGCTGGACCAGGCGCACCACGAGCTGCAGACCATCTCGATCGACGGCGGCGGCGCCGCCGAGCGCCTCGAACACTGGCTGATCACGCTGTTCGCGGCCAAGCGCAAGAAGGCACTGGACGACCCGGAGCTGTTCGCCACCTACCTCGTGCTGGCCGAGGAGAACAGCGCCATCGTCGACGCGCACATCGAGACCCTGGTCAACCAGATCGCCCAGATCGTCCACGACGGAACGGACCGCAAGGAGTTCAGGCTCGCCCACATCCTCACCACCGCCCGCGCCGTCTTCGATGCCACGGCCCCCTTCCACGACCCGATGTTCGCGGCCAGCTGGTCCGAGCCGGGCGCGGACGAGCGCTTCGCGGCCGTCTGGAAGCTGATCCTCAACGGTCTGAATGCCAAGCACTGACGACCGCGGGCGACGCCGCACGGGGCGCCGGCGACCGGGACGATATCCGGTCGCCGGCGCCCCGGCCGGTCGGGCAGACTGTCGCACACAGTTGATCTCACTCGGAGGATGACATGGGTGCGGCCGGTCCGGTCCTGGACGGTCTGCGGGGGCTCGCGCTCGGCGACGCCTTCGGCGACCGGTGGTTCTCGGTGCCGGTCGACGAGGCGCCCGCCGCACTGGCCGCCCGGCTGGTCCGCCCGGCGCCCTGGCACTGGACCGACGACACCGCGATGACCCTCGTCCTGGTGCGCCACCTCACCACCCACGGCGAGGTCCGACAGGCCGCGCTGGCCGGGGAGTTCGCGGCCGAGTACGCCCGCGACTACCAACGCAAGTACGGCCCGTCGATGCACCGGGTGCTGCGCGGGATCGGCGCCGGCGGAGACTGGCGCGCCATCACCTCGGGCCAGTTCGAGGGCCAGGGCTCGTACGGCAACGGCGCCGCGATGCGGGTCGCCCCGCTGGGCGCCTGGTTCGCCGAGGACCTCGACGAGGTGGTCCGGCAGGCCGAACTCCAGGCGCTCACCACCCACTTCCACCCCGAGGCGGTCGCCGGAGCGGTGGCAGTGGCCCTGGCCGCAGCCCTCGCCGTCCGCAGCCGGGGCCGGCCGGCGCCCGGCCGGGCCGAGTTGCTCACCGAGGTGGCCGGCCGGCTGCCGGAGAGCGACGTCCGCTCCGGCCTGCGGATCGCCGCCCGGCTGCCGGAGCACACCAGCATCCGGCACGCCGCCAACGTGCTGGGCTCGGGGCTGATGATCTCCGCCCCGGACACCGTCCCGTTCGCCCTCTGGTCCGCCGCCGGGCACCTGGACTCACTGCCGGAGGCGATCTGGCACACCCTGGCGGGCTGGGGCGACATGGACACCACCTGCGCCATCGCCACCGGCGTGGTGGCCGCCCGCACCGGGCTCGCCGAGGTACCGGCCGACTGGCTCACCGCCTGCGAGGCCCTGCCGGACTGGGTCGCCCAGGCCCCGGCCCCGTCCGGGGCCTCGCGCTAGCGACCGGGCCACCGCGGCCACGCATCGGCGGGCCGGCTCCCTCCCCGGGGGACGACCCGCCGATGCGTGGCGAACGCCCCTCTCAGCGGCGCGAGTTGCCGAAGATCAGCCGGTAGGCGATCAGCAGCACCAGCGCGCCGCCGATCGCGGACACCCAGGTCGGCCCGTCGAAGAACCGGGCCGTGATCGACCGGTGCATGAAGTGCGACGCGATCCAGCCGCCGACGAAGGAACCGGCGATCCCGATCAAGGTCGTCACGATCAGGCCACCCGGATCCCTCCCGGGCAGCAGCAGCTTGGCCAGGGCTCCGGCCACCAGGCCCAGCACGATCCACGCGATGATGCTCATCCGACCCATCCCTCCCGTCCACGGCGCGACGGCCCCGTCCCGCGCGCTCCGCAACCGAGGACGCCACCGCCCCCAGGCCCGGTTCCGGGCGGCCCGCCCGGGCGACGCGATCCGGCCACCCGGAGCCGACCGGTCCGCGCGTGGCGTCCTTCCGACCGGACGCACCCGCCGAAATACTGCGGCCATGCGCATCCTGATCGCCACCGTCGGCTCCCGGGGCGACGTCGCCCCCTTCACCGGGCTCGGCGTCCGCCTGCGGGCGGCCGGACATCAGGTGGCCGTCGCCACCCACACCACCTTCGCCGAGTCGGTACGGGCCGCCGGGCTGGAGTTCCGCCCGCTGCCGGTCGACCCGCGCACCGTACTCGCCTCCGCCGAGGGCCGACGGCTGCTGCGAGCCGGCAGCGGACCCCTGGGCGTCCTGCGACTCCTGCGCCTGGGAAGGCGGTTCATGCCCGCCCTCGGCGACGGCATCGCCGAGGCCACGACACTCGGCACCGACCTCCTGCTCACCACCAGCACCACCAGCGCACTCGGCCAGGTCGCGGCCGAGGCGGCCGGCATTCCCAGCATCGGGCTGTACCTCCAACCCCTCTCCCCCACCCGCGAGTTCGCGCCCGCCGTGACCGGCGCCCGCTCGCTCGGGCGGTCCGGCAACCTGCTCGCCGGGCAGGCCGTGCAGGCCGCCACCGACCAGTTGTTCGTCCCGGCCGTGCGCGGGCTGCGCCGACGGCTCGGGCTGCCGCCTCTGGGCGTCGCCCGCGCCCGGCGCGACCACCCCGTCCTGCACGGCTTCTCACCGCGGGTAGTCCCCCGGCCGATGGACTGGCACCCCCGGCTGGACGTCGCCGGGTACTGGTGGCCCTCCGCGCTGCCCGACTGGCGACCCCCGCAACGGCTGCTGGACTTCCTGGCCGCCGGACCGCCACCGGTCTTCATCGGTTTCGGCAGCCTGGTCGTGCCCGAGCCCGAGCGGCTCACCGCGACCGTCCTGGCCGCCGCCCGGGCCGCCCGGGTCCGCGTGCTGCTGCAGTCGGGCTGGAGCGGATTGGCCGCCGAGGACTCCGACTCCGTGCTGACCATCGGCGACACCCCGCACGACTGGCTGTTCCCCCGCACCTCGGTCGTCGTCCACCACGCGGGTGCCGGCACCACGGCGGCCACGCTGCGCTCCGGCACCCCGGCCGTCCCGGTGCCCGGCCAGCTGGACGCCCCGTTCTGGTCCGCCCGGCTCACCGCCCTCGGTGTGTCCCCCGGCCCGGTCCCACTGCGCGCCCTGACCCCCAGCCGCCTCGCCACCGCCATCCGCCACCTCCTGGACGACCCCCACTACCGCACCCGCGCCCGTTCCGTCGCCGCCGCCCTCGCCACCGAGGACGGAGCCGCCAAGGTCCTGGCCGCGGTGGAGGCGGTGGAGGCGGCGGCGAAGGGGATGACGGGAAACAGCTGACGGATGACAGCTGACAGATGTCGAAATCTGTCAGCTGTCATCCGTCATCCGTCGGCCGCTATCCGTCGTCCGCCATCTGTCTGCCGTCAGCTGTCGCCCGCCCGCCGCCGCCCCGGAACGCTCAGCGCCAGGTACACCGCCCCCGCCGACACCAGCCCGACCGCCCAGCCGTAGTCGGCGAGCGGCTTGAGGAAGGGGATCACGCCGTCCACCGGGAACGGCCCCTGCTTGACGCCGTGCCCGTCGACGGTGGAGTACGAACCCCCCACCGCCAGCAGGCCGCCGACCAGCAGGGCGGCCACCGCCCGCCAGTTCCAGCCGGCCGCGTACCAGTACGCCCCGAACGGCCGGTACAGCTCGGTGAGCCGCAGCCGGGTGCGGCGGAGCACCCAGTAGTCGGCGATCAGCACCCCGGCGACCGTCCCGAGCAGTCCGCCGACCACGCCCAGCCAGACGTAGATGTAGACGTGGGGGTCGGCGGTGAGCCGCCACGGGAGGAGCGCGATCCCGACCACACCCGTGATCAGCGCCCCCGTACGGAAGTTGACGAACCGGGGCAGCAGGTTGGCCAGGTCGTAGGCCGGGGAGACGACGTTGGCGGCGATGTTCACCGACAAGGTGGCGACCAGGACGGTCAGCAGCGCGAACAGCAGGGCGACCGGGCTCTCCATCTTCGCGGCGAGCTTGATCGGGTCCCACACCGGCTCGCCGTAGACCGCTGCGGAGCCCGAGGTGACCAGCACCGACAGCAGCGCGAACAGCGTCATCGTGGTCGGCAGCCCGAGCGCCTGGCCGCGGATCTGGGCCCGCTGGCTGCCGCCGAAGCGGGTGAAGTCGGGGATGTTGAGCGCCAGCGTGGACCAGAACCCGATCATCCCCATCAACGACGGGAAGAAGACCTGCCAGAACCCGCTGCCCCAGCCCAGTTTCGACGGCTGGTCCAGCAGCGGCCCCAGCCCGCCCGCCTTGACGCCGATCCACACCAGCAGGGCGAGCGCGCCGACGATGACGAACGGCGCCGCCCAGTTCTCGAAGCGCCGCAGCGCCTCCATCCCCCGGGCGATGATGACCATCTCGACCAGCCAGAACAGCAGGAAGGAGGCCCACTGCGTCCACGGGTATCCGCCGAACTCCGTTGCCGTGCGCCAGGATTCGCCGAGAAGCCGGCCGGCGAGCAGGAAAATCCCCTCGCCGCCGATCCAGGTCTGGATGCCGAACCACGCACAGGCCACCGCCGCCCGGATCAACGCGGGCAGGTTGGCGCCGCGCAGTCCGAACGAGGCCCGGGCGAACACCGGGAACGGGATGCCGTACTTCGTCCCGGCGTGCCCGGTGAGGAGCATCGGCGCGAGCACGATCAGGTTGGCGAGCGCGATGGTCAGCACCGCCTGTTTCCAGTCCATCCCGATCGCGATCAGGCCCGAAGCCAGCGTCCAGGACGGAATGTTGTGGGCCATCCCGACCCAGAGCGCGAGGAAGTTGTAGGTGGTCCAGGTGCGCCGTCGCACCGGGACCGGCCGGAGGTCGTCACTGGTGAAGCCGTTGGGTGGCAACACCCCCTCGACCGGGTCGGGTTCGACCCGGCCGTCGGAGTGCTGCCGCTGTCCGCCGCCGCCGGTCGCGGTGTCGGCCATGGGCAACTCCCTTCTGCCGCATGCGGGATCAGGGGTTCAAGGGATGAGGTCTCAAGGGATCAGGGGCTCAAGGGATCAGGAGCCCACGAGTCCAGGGGGCACGGGTTCAGAGGTGCGGGATGACGTCCGCCCCGTAGGCGTCGATCGTGGACTCGACCGCATCGTGCATCGCGTAGACGGCGAACTGGTCGACGCCGAGGGCGCGGAGTTCCGCGAGCCGGGCGCGCTGGGTCTCGGCCGGCCCGATCAGGCAGAACCGGTCGACGATCCCGTCCGGGACGAAGGCCGTGTCGGGGTTCCCGGCCCGGCCGTGGTGGCTGTAGTCGTAGCCGTGGCGGTCCTTGATGTAGTCGGTGAGGGCGTCCGGCACCAGGTCGGAGTGCTCACCGTAGTGGCTGACCAGGTCGGCGACGTGATTGCCGACCATCCCGCCGAACCAGCGGCACTGCTCCCGGGCGTGGGCCAGCGCGGCGGGCGAGTCGTCGGCGGTGACGTACGCGGGCGCGGCCACGCAGATGGTGACGTCGGCCGGATCCCGGCCCGCCTCGACGGCCGCGGCCCGGACTGCCTTGACCATGTACTCGGTGAGGTATGGATCGGCCAACTGCAGGATGAATCCGTCCGCTTGACGTCCGGTCAGGGCAAGTGCCCTGGGTCCGTACGCGCCCATCCAGATCGGCAGCGCGGCGCCGGGGCCGACCCACGGCAGGTGCATCTCGGTGCCGTCCACCTCGACGCTGCGTCCCTCGGCCAACTCCTTGATGGCGTGCATGGCTTGGGAGAGCCGGTCGAGCGTGGCGGGCCGGCGGCCGGCGACCCGCATGGCGGAGTCGCCGCGGCCGATGCCGCAGACGGTGCGGTTGCCGTACATGTCGTTGAGCGTGGCGAACAGGGAGGCGGTGACCTCCCAGGTGCGGGTGGAGGGGTTGGTGACCATCGGGCCGACGGTGAGCCGCTCGGTCTCGGCGAGGATGCGGCTGTAGATGACGAAGGGCTCCTGCCACAGCACGCAGGAGTCGAAGGTCCAGCCGTGGCTGAACCCGGCCCGTTCGGCGCGGACCATCCGGTCGATGAGCAGGCGGGCGGGCGGGTCGGTCTGCAGGACGAGGCCGATGTCCATGGTGGCTCCGGGAGAGGGATCGGGAGGGCGGTCCGGGGCCGGCGTGCGGCGCGGCCCCGGACGGGAGGGAGGATCAGGTCAGGTCAGGTCAGGTCAGGTCAGGTACTGGCACGTGTCGCGGCGCAGGAAGGTGCCGTGTCCGGCCCGGCCGAGCCAGCGGCCGTCGTCCAGCACCACCGTGCCGCGCGAGAGCACCGTCCGGGCCCGGCCGGTGAGTTGCCGGCCCTCGTAGGCCGAGTAGTCCACGTTCATGTGGTGGGTCGCGGCGGAGACGGTCTGCACGGCGGTGGGGTCGTAGACCACGAGGTCGGCGTCCGCGCCGGGCGCGATGGTGCCCTTGCGCGGGTGCAGCCCGAACATCCGGGCCGGGGTGGTGCAGGCGATCTCGATCCAGCGGCGCCGGCTGATCCGCCCGTCCACCACGGCCTGGTGGAGCAGGTCCATCCGGTTCTCCACGCCCGGAAGACCGTTGGGGATCTTGGAGAAGTCGCCGCGGCCCAGGTCCTTCTGCCCGACGTAGCAGAACGGGCAGTGGTCGGTGGAGACCACTTGGAGGTCGTTGGTGCGCAGCCCGCGCCAGAGCGCTTCCTGGTGCTCGCGCGGCCGCAGCGGCGTGCTGCACACGTACTTGGCCCCCTCGAAGCCGTCCGCGCCCTCCTCGGCGAGGTTGTCGGTGGAGAGGAAGAGGTACTGCGGGCAGGTCTCGCCGAACACGGGGAGGCCGGCGTCGCGGGCCCGGGCGAGTTCGTCGAGCGCCGAGGCGGCGGAGACGTGCACCACGTAGAGCGGACTGCCGGCCACCTGGGCGAGCTTGATCGCCCGGTGGGTGGCCTCGGCCTCCAGCAGTTCGCGCCGGACCTCGCCGTGGTAGCGCGGGGCGGTGCGTCCGGCGGCGAGTGCCTGTTCGACCAGGACGTCGATGGCGATGCCGTTCTCGGCGTGCATCATGGTCAGCCCGCCGTTGGCCGCGCCGCGCTGCATGGCGCGCAGGATGCGGCCGTCGTCGCTGTAGAAGACGCCGGGGTAGGCCATGAAGAGCTTGAAGGAGGTGGACTCGCCGGAGTCGACCAGCGCGTCCATCTCCTTGAGGACGGCGTCGTTGACGTCGGAGACGATGGTGTGGAAGGCGTAGTCGATCGCGCAGTTGCCCTCGGCCTTGGCGTGCCAGGTGTCCAGGCCCTCGCGCAGGGCGCCGCCGACGGGCTGGACGGCGAAGTCGACGATGGTGGTGGTGCCGCCCCAGGCGGCGGCGCGGGTGCCGGTCTCGAAGGTGTCGGAGGCCGCGGTGCCGCCGAACGGCAACTCCATGTGGGTGTGGGCGTCGACGCCGCCCGGGATGACGTAGTGGCCGGTGGCGTCGATGACGGTGTCGGCGGTCCAGGCCTCGGCGGCGGCGCTGCCGGTGGCGGCGAGGGCGGCGACGCGCTCGCCCTCGATCAGGACGTCGGCGTGGAGTTCGTCGGCGGCGGTGATGACGAGGCCGCCGCGGACGACGGTGCGCTGCCGCGGGTCACGGGTGCTCATCGGGCTGCTCCTCAGGCCTCGGCGAGCGGTCCGTAGGCGTCGGGCCGGCGGTCGCGGTAGAACGCCCACTGCTGGCGGACCTCTTCGATCAGACCGAGGTCGAGGTCGCGGACGACGAGCTCCTCCTCCTTGTCGGAGGCGACCTCGCCGACGAACTGGCCGCGCGGGTCGACGAAGTAGGAGGTGCCGTAGAAGTCGTTGTCGCCGTACTCCTCGGTGCCGACCCGGTTGATGGCGGCGACGAAGTACTCGTTGGCGACGGCGGCGGCGGGCTGTTCGAGCTGCCACAGGTAGCCGGACAGGCCGCGGCTGGTGGCGGAGGGGTTGTAGACGATCTGCGCCCCGGCCAGGCCCAGGGCGCGCCAGCCCTCGGGGAAGTGCCGGTCGTAGCAGATGTAGACGCCGACCCTGCCGACGGCGGTGTCGAAGACCGGCCAGCCGAGGTTGCCGGGCTTGAAGTAGTACTTCTCCCAGAAGCCCTTGACCTGCGGGATGTGGTGCTTGCGGTACTTGCCGAGGTAGCTGCCGTCCGCGTCGATCACCGCGGCGGTGTTGTAGTACACACCGGTCTGCTCCTCCTCGTAGACCGGCACGACGATCACCAGGCCGAGTTCGCGGGCGAGGTCCTGCATCCGGCGCACGGTCGGGCCGTCCGGCACTGCCTCGGCCCAGCGGTAGTGCTCGGCCTCCTGGACCTGACAGAAGTACGGGGCGTTGAAGACCTCCTGGAAGCCGATGATCTTCGCGCCCTGGGCGGCGGCCTCCCGGGCGTACCGCTCGTGGAGCGCGATCATGCTCTCCTGGTCGCCGGTCCAGCGGGTCTGGACGAGCGCGGCACGGACGATCTGCGACATGGGTACCTCCGCAACTCCGCGTCCCGGCCGTGCGGTCGGGCCCGCGGTCTGAGGGTTGACGGGGCGGGTCTCGCCTGCGGGTCCGCTCGGGGAACCACAGGGGTCTACGGGAAGGGTCTACGTGCGTAGAAAGCGATCTGTAGACGGTAGGCCGGGCCTCGGTGGCCTGACAATACGTCGGCGGTAACGCGTCTGGGGCGATCTCGTTACGCGGACACGCGAACGGTCCTGGGTGGGATGAAACGCTCATCTACCCCGTTGGTGACCTCCTTACTCATTCGAGTGAAAGCGGTCACCGGGGGTGCGGAATCGGCCATGGCAGGGTAAAACGCGCGTGGACGCTTCGACGGATCGTCATCTGACGGCGTTGCGGGGCGACTTCATGAGTGCGGCACGGGGATCGACGGTCGGCCGGGAGCCGAACGGGGGGTGGTAGGGGTGGCAGCGGTGGGTGGGCACGAGGAGCGTACGGCGGACACGTCGGACGCGCCGGACACGCCGGTGGCAGCGGCACCGGGGGCGAGCGCCGGCGGCGGCGCGGCGGGCCGGCCGCCGGCCCTGCCCGCCTGGGCGGGCCTGCTGCTCGCCCTCGGCGCGCTGCTGCCGCTCGCCCTCGGCCTTCTGCCGGCCCGCGGCCAGGCGCCGCACACCCGGCTGACCGCCCTGCAACTGGCCGGCTCCCGGGCGGCCGCCGAGGCCGTGGTCGGCGAGCACACCTCGGCGTACCTCGCGGCCCTGCGCGCCGAGCTCTGGCTGATCGGCGGCTACGGGCTGACGCTGGTGGCCGCGGCGCTGCTCGGCGGCTACGTGCTCGGGCACCGACGCCGGATCGGCCCGGCACTGGCGGTCGGGGTCGCCGGGCTGCTCGCCGCGGGCTGCGACCTCGGCGCCAACGTCCTGCTGCGCCTCGGGCTCGACCACGGCGGCTCCGACACCCCGTTCACGGTGGCCGCGGCGCTGGCCACCGTCACCTGGCTGCTGCTCCTGCCCGCCGGGGTGACGGCGGCCGGCCTGCTGGCGGTGACGGCCGCCCGAGCCGTCCGCGGGCTGCGCCCCGGGGCGACGGAACCCGGCGACGACGCCGACCCCGACCGCCCCGCGCTGATACCGCCGTGGCCCGTGCTCACCCGGCACGGCAGGCTGCCGCACCACCGCCCGCCCCGGGAAGCACCGGCGGCCGACGCCCCCGGCACCCACGCCCACTGGCGGGACGCCGGCCGGGTGCCGCCCGGCCGCGAGCCCGCCGAACTGGGCTTCTGCGCCTCCGGCGGTGGCATCCGCTCGGCCTGCGTCACCCTCGGCGCGCTCCAGGCCCTGCGTCCGTGGCTGAAACGGGCCCGCTACCTGGTGTCCGTCTCCGGCGGCGGCTACACCGTGGGCGCGCTGCAGCTCGCCCTCAGCGACTCCGCGCCCGGCAGCCCGGTGCACGCCGCCTCGGGCCTGACGGCCGACACGGTGATGGCGCCCGGCTCTCCGGAGGAGGACCACCTCCGCCGGCACAGCAAGTACATCGCCGACGGCACCGGCGAGTGGCTGATCGCCCTCGGCACGCTGCTGCGCGGCGTGCTGTCCGCACTCACCCTGCTGCTGGCCGCCGTCCTGGTGCTCGGGCTCGGCCTCAGCCGCTTCTACCACGCCGTCCCGCTCACCGACCTGGACGCCCTGGCCGCCGCCGGCCTGCGCCACCCGGGCGCCGTGCCGGGCGCGTTGGCGTTCCGCACCCCCGCGCTGTCAGCCCTCGGCGCACTGCTCGCGGCGGCGGCCGGGTGCTGGCTGCTGTGGCTGCTGGCCTTCCCGCCGCTCGGCTGGCACGCGCTGCTGCCACGCGCGCTGCGCCGGCTCAACTACGCCGCGCTCGCACTGGCCGGGCTGCTCGCCCTCGGCGTGCTGGCCGTGCCGGGGCTGGCCTGGGGCGCGGTCCGGCTCCAGCAGGCGCTGGCGGCCGGCCCGCAGCTGACCGGCGCCGGCCTCAGCCTCACCGTGGCGCTCAGCTACCTCGCCCTGCTGCTCGGCATACTCTGGCGCGACCGCCGGACGATCGGCCGGAGCGTGCGCGCGGCCGCCGGGGCGCTGCGCGGCGCGGGCCGGATCGGCGGCGGGCTGACCGCCAACCTCCCCCAGTACGTGGTGGTCTGGGCGGCCCTCGGCACCCTGACGGCGGGCGCTTTGCTGGCCCTCGGCTGGGCGGTCGCCACCGGCTACGCCTGGCCGACGGCCGTCCAGGTGCTGCTGCCGCTGGTGCTCGGCGCGGTCGGGCTCAACCTCGACCAGACCTGGATGAGCCTCCACCCGTTCTACCGGCTGCGCCTGGCCTCGGCGTTCGCGGTCCGCCGGGTAACCGAGGGCGGCCGCTCGCTGGCCCGCCGGTACGACTTCCACCGGGAGCAGACCTGGCTGAGCCACTACGCCGCCCGGCACCCCGCCTTCCCCCAGGTGATCTTCTCGGCGGCGGCCAACCTGTCCGGCAACTCCCGTACACCGCCGGGCCGTCGGGCGGTGTCCTTCTCGCTCTCGTACGACTACGTGGGCGGCCCGGACGTCGGGTACGCGCGCACCGACCTGCTGGAGCGGCGCACCCGCCGGCACATCGCCCGGGACCTCACCGTGCAGTCCGCGATGGCCGTCTCCGGCGCCGCCTTCTCCTCCGCGATGGGCCGCCAGTCCCGGGTCTACCAGGCGCTGTTCGCCGTGACCAACGCCCGACTCGGGACGTGGCTGCCCAACCCGGCACAGCTCGGCCCGGCCTGGTCCGGCACACCCGACTGGCGCCGCCCCGGGCAGCCCGCCGTCCGCCGGCTCCCGTACCAACTGCGGGAGCTGACCGGCCGGTTCCCCGCCGACGACCGCTTCCTGCTCACCACCGACGGCGGGCACTACGAGAACCTCGGACTGGTCGAGCTGCTGCGGCACCGGGTGCGGACGGCGGTGAGCATCGACGCCAGCGGTGACTCCGGCTACGCCGCCAACCTCGCCTCCGCGATCACCCTGGCCCGCGAGGAACTCGGCGTCGTCATCACCCTGCACCAACCGGAGCTGCTGATCCCGGGCAGTGCCACCGCCGGGCGGGACGGATCCGCTCCGCCCCTGCACGGGCTGGCGGCCCAGCTCTCCGACCGGCTCTCGGCCTGCGGCGTGATCACCGGGGACATCCACTACCCGGCCCTCGACGGCGAGCCCGACTCCGAGCGGCACGGCACGCTGATCGTCCTCCAGGCCGTGCTGACCGCCGACATGCCGTACGAACTGCAGTCCTACGCGGCGGCCAACCAGGCCTTCCCGAACGACGGCACCAGCGACCAGTGGTTCGACCACCAGCAGTTCGACGCCTACCAGACGCTCGGCCGGTACCTGGGCGAGCAGGCCGGTCCGGTGATCGAGCGCGCCCTCTCGACCGTCGCGGACGGCTCCGCCACAGCGGCGCCACCGGCACCGCCGGGACCGCGGGTCCCCGCCGAGGGCTGAGCCGGGAGGGGGGTCGGGAGCCGAACCGGGGACCGAAACAGTGGTCGGGCAGGCGGTCGAGCCAGTGGTCGGGCAGGCGGTCGGGCAGGCGGTCGGGCCGCTGGTTAACAGGGCGCAACAAGCGGCCGCCCCGGCTTGACTTCCTCCGACCCGCTCGGAAAGGATCCCTGGCATGGACTCCGGCACCACTCTGGTTTGCCGCCTGCACGTCGATCTGCGGCGCCAGGCGAGTTCCATCTGTGCCTGTTGACCTTGCTCCGCACCGCCGGTTCCGCCCTGTGACCACCGCCAGGGCCCGTACCGCGCACCCGCATCCGCAGTCCTGAATCCCGCCCGCCCGGCGGCACCCGCGCATGCCGTGCCGGTCGAGCCGGGTCGCTCCGTCGGCCCGCGCCCGCCACCGTCACCGCCACGCCGCAGCCCCGCCACCGGACCCGAGCGCCCCTGCCGACGTTCCCGCCGCACCCGAGGACGCCCCCATGAGCCTGGACCTGGTAGCCGAGACCCCGACCCCCACCGCCGGGAAGCCACCCACCGCCGGGGAGCCACCCACCGCCGGGAAGCCACCCACCGCCGGGCGGGCCCGCGCCCCGTTCACCCCGAAGACCCTGCGGAGCGTCGTCCGCGAGCTGGCCGAGCGGCCCGAACAGTGGATCCACCTGGTCCGGCTCTCCACCGAGGAGCGCTGGTACCAGCGCCTGGTGGCCGACGACGACCACGAGGTCTGGCTGATCAGCTGGCTGCCCGGCCAGTCCACCGGCTTCCACGACCACGGCGGTTCGCGCGGCGCGTTCACCGTCGCGCTCGGCGAGCTGGAGGAGCTGTCCCTCGGCGGCCCGGACCAGGGCCTCCTGATCCGCCGGGTCCCGGCCGGCACCGCCCGCGCCTTCGGCCCGGAGTACGTGCACGACGTGCGCAACACCGCCGCGGGCCCGGCTGTCACACTGCACGCCTACTCGCCCCCGCTCAGCTCGATGGCGCACTACGACCTGCGGGCCGGCGGGCTCGTCCGCACCTCGGAGGAAGGACCGGAGCAATGGTGACCACGATCGACGACCTGGTGGAGCGGGCCCGCGAGGGCGTCCACCGTCCGCGCGCCCGGGAGGCGTACCAGGCCCAGCTGGAGGGCGCGCTGCTGGTGGACATCCGCCCGGCGGCGCAGCGGGCGGCCGAGGGCGGGATCCCCGGCTCGCTGATCATCGAGCGCAACGTCCTGGAGTGGCGGCTCGATCCGACGGGCAGTCACCGCATCCCCGAGGCCTCGGGCTACGACGTCGAGGTGATCGTGGTCTGCTCGGAGGGCTACGCCTCCAGTCTGGCCGCGGCCTCGCTGCGCGAGCTGGGGCTGCACCGGGCGACCGATCTGGACGGCGGGTTCGTCGGCTGGGCGGCCGCCGGACTGCCGACCCGCCAGGGCGGCTGAGCCGAGGTCACCTCCCGTGGCCCCGGCCGTCGAACAGACGGTCACACCGCGTGGCCCCGGCCGCCGAGCCGGGGTCACGCCGCGTGCCGGGCTGTAAATCAGGGACAGGAGATGATGCAGGTCATAGTCTGATCAGAGTTTCCGCCGGTCCGAAGCTGGGCAGCCACGCGGGCGGAAGAACGCCCGGGCGGTGAGACCGCCGTCAACCGAACCACCGAAAGACCGACCGACACAGGCGCCGCCTCCACCGGGCGCCCTGACGAGGAAACACTCCGTGATCAGATTCGAGGGCGCCGGCAAGCGCCACCCCGACGGCACCATCGCGGTCGAGGGACTGGACCTCGAGGTCCCGACCGGTCGGATAACCGTCCTGGTCGGACCCTCTGGCTGTGGCAAGACCACTCTGCTGCGCATGGTCAACCGGATGGTCGAGCCCACCTCGGGCCGTGTACTGCTGGACGGCGCCGACGTGGCGAAGCTGGAACCCGCCAAGCTGCGCCGCGGCATCGGCTACGTGATCCAGCAGGCGGGGCTCTTCCCGCACCGCAAGGTGATCGACAACATCGCCACCGTGCCCTACCTGCTCGGCTGGGACCGCAAGAAGGCCCGCGCCCGGGCCGCCGAACTGCTGGAACTCGTCGGCCTCGCCCCCGAGACCGCCAAGCGCTACCCGTTCCAACTGTCCGGCGGCCAGCAGCAGCGGGTCGGCGTGGCCCGGGCGCTGGCCGCCGACCCACCGGTGCTGCTGATGGACGAACCGTTCAGCGCCGTCGACCCGGTGGTGCGGGCCGGACTCCAGGACGAACTGCTGCGGCTGCAGTCCGAGCTGCACAAGACGGTGCTGTTCGTCACCCACGACATCGAGGAGGCCGTCCGCCTCGGCGACCAGGTCGTGGTGCTGCGGGAGCACGGCCGGATCGCCCAACTGGCCGACCCCCACACCCTGCTGACCTCCCCCGCCGACGACGGCGTGGCCGCCTTCCTCGGCCGCGACCGGGGCCTGCGCGGCCTCGGCCTTCGGCCCGCGAAGACCGTCCGGCTGCACCCGCTCGCCGACGGATCCGGCTACGGCGGCTGGAAGTTGGCCCTGGACGACGAGCGCCGCCCGATCGGCTGGATCGACCACGGCACCGACGGAACCGAACTGCTGCCGGCCGCCGGCTTCCGCCCGGACACCGACACCCTGCGCGCCGCCTTGGACGCCGCCGTGCTCTCCCCCGCCGGGGTCGCGGTCGCGCTGGACGCCGACGGCCGGGCGATCGGCACCGCCGACCGCGAGGCCGTCCTCGGCGCGCTCACACCCGTCGGCGGCTCGATCGGCGACGGCTCGATCGGCGACGGGTCTGCGGGCGACGGGTCTGCGGGCGCGGAGAAGGCCATCAGCGTGGAGAAGCCCGTCGGCCTGGAGAAGCGCGTCGGCATCCATGAGCCGGACCGGACCGGACCGGCGGACGGAGCCGACGGTGGACGATGAACCGCTCGTCCGCTGGTACTGGATCGGCGACCATGTCGGCTACCTCGGCAACCTGCTCGCCGACCACGCCGTGATCGCCCTGGTCCCGGTGCTCATCGGCCTCCTGCTGGCCGTCCCGCTCGGCCTGGCCTGCGCCCGCTTCCCCCGGCTGTACCAGCCGCTTTCCGCCGTCTTCAACATCGTCTACGCGCTGCCCTCGCTGGCCGTCTTCGTGGTGCTGATCCCGTACACCGGGCTCGCGACCCAGGCGACGGTGATGATCCCGCTCACCTTCTACGCCCTCGCCGTCCTGCTGCCGACCACCGTGGACGGGCTGCGCGCCGTCCCGGACTCCGTCCGGCAGGCCGCCACCGCGATGGGGTACGGGCCGTGGCACCGGCTGACCGCCGTCGAACTGCCCGCCGCCGTGCCGTACCTGATCGCCGGGCTTCGGGTCGCCGCGGTGTCCAGCATCTCGCTGGCCAGCGTCGGCGCGCTGATCGGGCGCGGCGGGCTGGGCTACCTGTTCATCGACGGATTCCAGCGCACCTTCCCGACCCCGATCGTGGCCGGCATCGTGCTGATCGCCGTACTGGCGCTGGCCGTCGACCTACTGCTGGTGGCCGCCCGCCGGCTGCTCGCACCCTGGGCCGTCCGGGAGCAGGGGGCGGGCTCGTGAACTGGCTGAACTGGCTGAACGACTTCTTCTCCGACCCGGACCGCCGCAGCGGCCCGGACTCGATCGTGCACCGGGTCTCCGAGCACCTGCTGCTCTCCGGCGAGGCACTGCTCTACGCGGCGCTGATCGCCGTCCCGCTCGGGCTGCTGATCGGCTACACCGGGCGTGGCGTCACCGTGGTCACCGCGCTCGCCGGGGCCGCCCGCGCACTGCCCACCCTCGGCCTGGTGACGCTGGCGGTGCTGCTGGCCGGGGTCGGCGACACCGCCGTGCTGTTCCCGCTGGTCGCCCTGGCCGCGCCGCCGCTGCTGGTGGCGTCCGTCGAGGGGGTGCGCGGCACCGACCCGGACGTCCGGGACGCCGCACGCGGGATCGGGCTGACCCACCCGCAGGTGCTGTTCCAGGTCTGCCTGCCCTCCGCCGCGCCCACCCTGCTGGCTGGCTTCCGCACCGCGACCGTCCAGGTGATCGCGACCGCCACGGTGGCGGCCTACGTCGGACTGGGCGGCCTCGGCCGCTACGTCATCGACGGGCTGGCCACCCGGCAGTACGCGGTGACCGTGGGCGGCGCGCTCCTGGTGGTGCTGCTCGCGGTCGGCGCCCAGCTGTTCTTCGCCCTGCTCGCGCGGTTCGCACTCCCGCCCGGGGTGCGCGCCCAGCGCAAGGCCCGCTGAGGCACTCCCCTTCGCTTTCCTCTCCCATCCGCTCCGGAAGGACAACTGTCACCATGTCGACAATGCAGAGAAGCAGGCGCGCCGTCGTCCTCGGAACGCTCGCCGCGCTCGCCCTGGGCGCCACCGCCTGCGGCTCCTCCGCCAGCAGCAGCAACCCGCTCGGCGGCGGCCCGAGCGCCTCGGCCTCCGGGGCCGGTTCCGCCGCCACGGGAGGCGGCTCCGGCGGCGGGACGGTGGTCGTCGGCTCGGCGAACTTCCCGGAGAACGTGCTGCTCGGCTCGATCTACTCGCAGGCACTCAAGGCCAAGGGCGTCAAGGTCGAGGAGAAGTTCAACATCGGCAGCCGCGAGGTGCTCTACGGCCAGCTGCAGAGCGGCAACCTGACCGTCCTGCCCGAGTACAACGGCGCGCTGCTCGCCTACCTGGACGCCAAGAACACCGCCGTCACCACCCAGGACGTGAACGCGGCGCTGACCAAGGCGCTGCCCGCCTCGCTCGGGATCCTGGACTCCTCCCCCGCCGAGGACAAGGACTCGCTCAGCGTCTCCCAGGAGACGGCCGACAAGTACAACCTCAAGAGCATCGCCGACCTGACGGCCAAGGCCGGCGAGTTCACCATCGGCGGCCCGCCGGAGTTCAAGTCCCGCCGCGAGCAGCAGTTCAAGGACGCCTACGGGCTGACCTTCAAGGAGTGGAAGCCCACCGCCGACACCACCGCGAACGCGCTCAAGGACGGCGGCGTCCAGGTCGGCAACGTGTTCACCACCGACCCGAAGATCGTCCAGTACAAGCTCGTGCCGCTGAGCGACCCGAAGAACGTCTTCGGCGCGCAGAACGTCACCCCGCTGATCAACAAGGCGGGCGTGGACGCCACGGCGACGGCAGCGCTCAACGCGGTGTCGGCCAAGCTCGACACGACCGGGCTGACGGGGCTGATGAAGCGGGTCTCGGTCGACAAGGAGGACCCGTCGGCGGTGGCCAAGGACTGGCTGAAGGCCAACGGGCTCGGCTGACGACCGACGGCCGGACTGAACGGCGACCGACAACCGGCGACCGGCGACCGGCGACCGGCGACCGGCGACGGACTGAACGACGGACGGCGGTCGGAGTGGGCGGATGGCGGCGTGGAGGCACTCCCTCCGGGCCGCCGTCCGCCGTGCCGAGGCCCTCCGCCGGCCGGACGGGACCTTCCCTTCCGCGCCGCGAACATGACAGTGTGGCGCCATGCGCACTCGTCTCCTCGCCGCCTCCCTCACGGCACTCGCCGCGGTGAGCCTCGCTGCCTGCTCGAGCTCGGATTCGGGCTCGGCCTCGGGCAAGGGCACCGCCGCGGCCGGCTCCCCCACCGTCGCCGCCGCATCCGGCGCCCCCTCGGCCGGCTCGTCCACCTCGGCGCCCACGACGGCCGCACCGTCCGCGCCCGACGCCCCCGCCTCCGCTTCGGCTCCCGGCGCCGACGGCTCGGCCCCGGCCAAGCCCGCACCGCCGGCCGACGCCGGACTGCCCGGGAAGCCGGACGCCGACCTGACCGGCAAGGTGGTCGCGGCGCTGACCGCGATCGACCCGGCGATCGTCGGGGGCAAACCCGACCAGGTGGTGGAGCAGGCCCGCAAGCAGTGCCAGGCGTTGTACCAGTACCCCAAGGACAAGGCGAAGTTGGCCGAACTGGCCGGCCAGAACTTCACCTCGCCCGAGCACCCGCAGGGCTTCGGGCCGGACACCGCCGCGAAGATCGACGACGCGCTGCGCGCCACCCTCTGCCCGCCGGCGCACTGACACCGCTCCACCCCTCCCCCAACCGCCCGGTGTCCTGAGCTCCGGGCAGCCGTGGCCGCGCCCCGCCCACCGGGTGCGCGGCCATCGGCGTCTCGGAAGCCACCGGCGTCTCGGCAGCCACCGGCGGCTCGGCGGCCACCGCCCTTCGGCGAACAAGGCCGTCCGCTGACGAACTGTTAGCTCTCTTGACAGAGCAGTGGTCTAGTCCAAACATAAGCATGTCGATCCGACCGGGATGCACTGTGGGGGTGTGACCACCGGCGGCTGAGGCACCGCCCTGCCCTGCCCTGCCCTGCCCTGCTCCGCTCCACCCCCGCTCCGTACGGCGAGCGCACCTTCGCACCGCCCGCCTCCACGCGAGTCGGCGGGTTCCGCATGCCCCTGTGTCCGCACGAACCCCCGCGCCCCCGCACCGAAGGCCCCGGACCAGGCGCCCACGCGACCGACCCCACACGGCCGCCGACGCCCCGAGCCGTTGCGTTACTCCCCAACGTCCTGCCCCACCAAGTCTGTTGGAGAATCCATGCGTCTTCGCAGAACCCTCCAGGCCGCACTGACGGCCTGCGCCACCCTGGCCGCCTCGGCCGGTCTGGTCGCCGCCGGGACGGGCTCCGCCCAGGCCGCCACCCCGCTCCCCAGCCGGGTCTTCGCGCCCTACTTCGAGTCCTGGACCGGCCAGAGCCCCGCCGCCCTGGCCGCGCAGTCCGGCGCCAAGTACCTGACGATGGCCTTCCTCCAGGCCGCCACCAAGGGCTCCTGCACCCCGTACTGGAACGGCGACACCTCCAAGCCGGTCTCCTCGTCGACCTTCGGCGCCGACATCGCCACCATCCGCGCCAACGGCGGGGACGTGATCCCCTCCTTCGGCGGCTACACCGCCGACAACACCGGAACCGAACTGGCCGACAGCTGCACCGATGTCAACCAGATCGCGGCCGCCTACGAGAACCTGATCACCACCTACGACATCAGCCGGATCGACCTCGACATCGAGGACAACTCGCTGACCAACGCGGCCGGCATCGACCGCCGCAACAAGGCGATCAAGGTCGTGCAGGACTGGGCCGGCGCCAACGGGCGCAGCGTCCAGTTCTCCTACACCCTGCCGACCACCACCAGCGGGCTCGCCGACAACGGCCTCGCGGTACTGCGGAACGCGGTCAGCAACAAGGCCCGGATCGACGTCGTCAACATGATGACCTTCGACTACTACGACGGCTCCACCCACGACATGGCGGCCGACACCCAGACCTCGGCTCAGGGCCTGTACGACCAATTGGCCCAGCTCTACCCGGCCAAGTCCCCGGCTCAGCTGTGGGGTTCGATCGGGATCACCGAGATGGTCGGCATCGACGACTACGGCGCGGCCGAGACCTTCACCGTGGCCAACGCCACCACCGTGTACAACTGGGCGACGTCCAAGGGCATCAACACGCTCGCCTTCTGGGCGCTCCAGCGCGACAACGGCGGCTGCGTGGGCAAGGCCGGGGACGACTCCTGCTCGGGCATCGCCCAGAACACCTGGGACTTCACCCATGTGTTCGCGCCGTTCACCAGCGGCTCCACCACGACCAACGACTTCTCGGTCGCGGTGAACCCGAACTCGGCCACCGTGAAAGCCGGCGCGTCCGCCTCGGCGGCCATCGCCACGACCGTCACGGCGGGCTCGGCACAGAACGTCAACCTCTCGGTCAGCGGCGCCCCGGCCGGTGTCACCGCCACCGTCACCCCCGGCACCGTCACCGCCGGTAACGGCGCCAACCTGAACATCGCCACCACCTCGGCCGCCGCGGCGGGCACCTACCCGCTGACCGTGACCGCCACCGGCCCCTCCGGCACCCACACCGCGACCTACTCGCTGACCGTCACCGGGACGACCCCGTCGACCGGCCTGGTCAACGGTGACCTGGAGACCGGCAATCTGGCCCCGTGGACCTGCCAGAGCGGCGGGGGCGTCGTTTCAACCCCGGTCCACGCCGGCTCTCACGCGCTGCAGGCCGCGGCCTCCGCGAGCCAGACCGGCGAGTGCGGCCAGACAGTCAAGCTGAAGCCCAACACCGTCTACACGCTGAGCGGTTGGGTGCAGGGCAACTACGCCTACCTGGGCGTCAGCGGCGGTGCCACCGCCAGCACCTGGGTCAACGCCTCGGGCTGGACCAAGCTGTCCGTCCCCTTCACCACCGACGCCACCGGCAGCGTCACGGTGTACCTGCACGGCTGGTACGGGCAGGGCAGCGTGTACGGGGACGACTTCTCGATCGCCTGACGGCGGTGACGGAGAACGAGTAACGGAGAACAGGTAACAGACAACGGATGACAGCTGACAGATTTCATCATCTGTCAGCTGTCATCCGTTCGTCGTCAGTTGTCCGCCGTTCGTCGTCAGTTGTCCGCCGCTGCCTCCCGAAGCCGCCCCGGCCGGCACAGCGCCACGTACGCCGCCAACGCCAGCACCCCGCAACCCAGCACCACCAGCGCCAGCAGCGTCGCCGACGGCCGTCCGCCGATGCTGCTCAACGGTGCGACCACCGCACCGCACAGGAAGTTGCCCGTCCCCAGCAGTGCCGAGGCCGTCCCCGCCGTCTGCGACTCGACCAGGCTCAGCGCCTGGGCCGCCGTGTTCGGCAGCACCACCCCGAGGCTGCCCATCAGCACGAACAGCGGCGGGCAGAACCCGGCCAGCCCGAAGTCCCACACCGTCGTCAGCAGCACCAGCGCCACCCCGGCCGCGACCGCCGTCGCGAGCCCGGCCAGCATCAGCGACCGCGCCGCGAAGCGCGGCGCCAGCAGCCGCCCGTTCAGCTGGGTCATCACCACGATGGACAGCGAGTTCAGGCCGAACAGCAGGCTGTAGGTCTGCGGCGAGACCTGGTACACGTGCTGCAGCACCGTGGACGAGCCGCTGATGTAGCCGAACAGCGCGCCGAACGCCAGCGAACTCGTCAACGCCAGCCCCAGGAAGGGCAGATGGCGCAGCAGTCGGCCGATGGTGCGCAGCGCCACGCCGACCCCGCCGCCCACCCGGGCCTGCGGCGGCAGGGTCTCTCGCAGCGCGCCGAAGGCGGCCAGGGTGAGCAGCAGCCCGAGCGCGGTGAGCGCCCCGAAGGTGCCGCGCCAGGAGGTGAAGCGCATCAGCTGCGCCCCGATCACCGGCGCGAGGATCGGTGCCAGCCCGGATATCAGCGCGATCGAGGCGAGGAAGCGCAGCATCGCGACTCCCTGGAAGCGGTCCCGGGCGACGGCGCGTCCGATGACCAGTCCCGCCGATCCGGCGACGCCCTGGACGAAGCGGGCCGCGATCAGCACCGGGAGGTTCGGCGCGAACACGCACACCACGCTGGACAGGGTGTAGACGACCAGTCCGGCGAGCAGCGGCGGGCGGCGCCCGAAGCGGTCGCTGAGCGGTCCGAAGAGCAGCTGCCCGGCCGCGACCCCGAACATCGAGAAGGTCAGGGTGAGCTGGACGGCCGCCGGTTCGGCCGCCAGGTCGTCGGCGATCGCGGGCAGGCCGGGCAGGTAGAGGTCGGTGGTCAGCGGGCCGAGCGCGGTGAGACCGCCGAGGACGGCGATGGTGGCCCGGCCGGCACCGGTCTTCGGGCCGACGGCCGGTGCCGTGCCGGTTGCTGGGGCGGGAGCGGTCGACGTGTCGTCGGTCGGACCGACGGTCGGGCCGGGCATGGCTCTCCTAACGGACGCGGTGACTCGGGTTCGTTCGCGATCCGTCCTATCGCAGCCCGGCGGGCGTGACGACGGCAGGGGTGCACCGGGACGGATCCGCCCACCGGCCGATCCGCAGCACGCGCACGACGACGGCCCGCCCGCACCTTCCGGTGCCCGGCGGGCCGTTCGTTCCCTGGTCAGGACGGCTGATCCGGGATCAGCGCCCGGTCAGCACCCTCAGTGCTTGGCGACGTGCTCGGCGCGGAGGGCCGCCTGCAGCGCCGCGCCGTCCTGCCACGCGTAGAGCTGGTTGCCGGTGAGCGTCACATTGTAGTGCCCGCAGGTGCCGGTGGCCTTGTCCGCGACGCCCTCCGGGAACCAGCCCGCCTTGAGCGAGACCGGCACCGGGTGCGGGCCCTTGCCCGGCACCCCGGTGTGGCAGCCGACGGGCAGTCGGCCCTCGGGGAGGGTGGCCCGCAGCAGCCGGTCGTCACCCGTGGTGGACATCACGTACTTGACCGAGGAGGCGTTGTCGGGCAGCCAGGCGGGCATCGAGCGGCGGTCGGCCTTGGCCTGCGAGCCGCTGTCGTACGAGACCTGCTCCTGGTGGCGCCCGTCGTACCACTCGGACACCCGCGGGCCGATTGCCACGGCTACCACGGCGACGGCCATGCCGGTGCCCGCGACTCCCAGCGCGACCTTGCTCACGATGCCCTTCATGCCTGACTGCCCTCTCCGTGTACGTCGCTGATGCTTCCGGTGCGTCCGCTGGGTCCGGTGCGTCCGGGACCGTGGCCGGTCCGTCCGTGACCCGTCCGGGCCGAGCATTCCGCCGGCCGGGTGTATCCATGGTGGCCCGGGCCGTCCTGCCCGAGCGTCACCACCAGGTCGCGATCTTGCATCCAACCCACGGGGTACCGTCTCCACCTTGAGGCGTACGTCCGTGGGCCCGGTCCCGGACGTACGTGCCTTGCGGCGCTCTGGCTGCCACGCCGGGTTCTCGTACCTCCCGCGCCCCGATCGAGCCTGACTCAAGCGGGGTTCCACCGCAGCCCGGCCTGCTGCACCCGGGGCATGACGCGGAGTCGGGTGACGCGTCAGACCGCGGCGGGGACCGGCCGGGCGACGGGGAAGGGGCGGCCGTCGAGGGTCCAGTGCGGGTCGATCGGGCGCAGCAGCGAGGCGTACACCTGGGCGGCGACGTCGGGGTGGCGGATCTCGCCGGTCGGCGGGCCGGCCGGGATGCCGTGCCCTGCGCAGGCGACCCAGGCGGTGCGCTCCTCGACCGTACGGCCGCCGTGGCCGCCGGCGTCGACGTGCCCGTGGTCGGTGACCACGATGACGGTCCACTGCTCCTCGGCGTAGCCCTCCCGGCCGCGGACGGCGTCCAGCAGGCGGCCGAGGCGCTCGTCGGCGGTGCGCATCGAGGCGCGGTACTCCTCGCCGCAGCCGAGGAAGTGGGCGGTCTCGTCCACCGCGCCGAGGTAGACGAAGGACGCCTCGGGATCGGCGGTGCCGAGGACGTGGACGGCCTCCCGGGTGACCTCCTCGTCGACGGCCTCCCAGGCCTCGGGGGTATCCTCGGCCGGGGCCACGTAGGACAGCCGGCCGGGGGCTCGGAACAGCGGGCCGCCGGACTCGTTGATCACCAGCGGGTCCCAACCGGCCGCGACGAAGGTGCGGCGGCGGTCGCCGCGGTTGAGGCGGGTGGCGAAGTCGGGGAAGACGTCCAGCCGGTTGCCGCCCAGGTGGTTGCCCCAGACGCCGTGCTTGGCGGGCTCGACGCCGGTCACGATGGTGGCCCAGCAGGGGCCGGACATGGTGGGCGTGGAGTCCGCGACCGTCACCGGCACCAGGAACCCGGCCTCGGCGACCTCCTGGAGGCGCGGCATCGGCACCTGCGCCAGGTAGTCATGGCGGACTCCGTCGATCCCGATCACGAGGACGCGGGGGCGGGGCCACTGGGCTGCGGACATGGTGGAGCTTCCTTTCGGTCGTGCACACCCGGCCGCGCCCGCCGAGGACGCCGCCGACCGCGCCATGCTTCACGGCCCGCCGTACCGCGCGGCGTCGAGCCGCCCAACGGCGGGTGTCCGGAAGGTGTCGGGAGGTCGCCGGGAGCGTCGAGAGGCCTCCGGTGTCGGGACCCTCTGCGGCGTCGGGAGTTTCTGCGGCGCCCGGCCCCGTCCGTCAGCCGGTCGCCCGGACGAAGCGGCGGTCCGGTTCGGCGAGTACGGCGGCCGGGCCCGCCGCGCGCAGCACGACGTCCAGGACGCGGTCCGGGTCGGCGGCGTAGCAGTTCGCGAACCAGGGCAGGTTGGCCTCGACCACGGCCCAGTGCTCGGCCGGGTCGTACGGGTCGGCGATCGGGCCGACGTCCAGGGCTACGGCGCTGGGCAGGGTGTCCCCGACGGCGTCCAGCAGCCGGCGGGCGAAGGCGGTGGCCGCGGCGGTGAGCGGTGCCGGGTCGAGCCAACCGAAGCGGGCGTACCGGCTGCCGGTGAGCACCTCGCCATCGCGCAGGAACAGCCGGTATTCGGCGGCGAAGGTCACCGGCTCACTGACCAGCACGGGGGTGTCCGGGCCGATCCGCTCGCCGGTGCGGGGCAGCCGGGAGCCGTCCGGGTAGACCGCGGGCGGGATCGACTTGTCGGCCGGCGGCTTGACGAAGACCGGGTGGCGCAGCGTCCGGGCCTCGGCCAGGGTGGTCAGTTCGATCCGACGGCGGGTGAACTCCTCGGGGAGCCGGACGAGCCAGTCGTCCTCGGGTTCCAGCAGCGCCAGCCCCAACGGTCCGGCGATCCGCGCGGCGGCGAGCGGCCCGCCGTACCAGTGGACTGGCCGCCCGGCGAACCGTCCGACCTGCTCCGGTCCGGACAGCACAGCGGTGGCCAGGCCCCGGCGGGCGGCGGCCGCGGTGAGCAGGGTGGTGGTGCCGGTGGGCTGGGCGGAGGTGAGCAGGACGGCATCGGGCATTGCAGGGTCGGGCACCACGGCTGTGGATGTCATGGCTGCGGCCGGAACTCGTGGACGACCTCGATGCGGCCGACGATGTGCTGGTTGAACTCGGTCAACTCCTCAGCCGGTACCCAGAGTTCGAGGATCGTCCGGCCGCCGGCCCGCTGCACCGGATAGCGGGCGAGGAAGTCCGTCTCCACCTCGAAGCGGGTGACGTACCCGACGCCGGAGGCCGGCACGTTCCAGTCGCGGGCGATCCGGATCGCGTAGTCCTCGTTCAGCACCGGGTAGAAGATCGGCTGCTCGGGCATCCGGGGCGGCCAGGCACGCCGATCGGCGGCCTCGACCAGGGCCAGTTCCTCCGGGCCGGTGGGGCGCCGGAGGGTGGTGGTCGGGGACTGCTGAACGGGCTGGCTGGTCATGCCGGGGACGGTAGCCGGGCCACGACGGGCCCGGCCACCGGTTTTCGCAGCTCCGGGTGGCAGCGGACGGATCGTCAGCGGTAGGCCGACTCACCGGTGATGGCCTCGCCGAGGACCAGGGTGTGGATCTCGCTGGTGCCCTCGTAAGTGAGCACCGACTCCAGGTTGTTGGCGTGCCGCAGCACCGGGTACTCGGTGGTGATGCCGTTGGCCCCGAGGACGGTCCGGGCGCTGCGCGCGATCTCCAGCGCACTGCGGACGTTGTTGAGCTTGCCGAAGCTGATGTGCGCCGGGCGGGCCGCGCCCTGCTCCTTCAGCCGGCCGATCCGCAGGGCCACCAGGTACGCCTTCTCGACCTCCAGCATCATCTCGACCAGCTTCTGCTGGGTCAGCTGGAAGCCGGCGATCGGACGGTCGAACTGGATCCGGCTCTTCGCGTAGTCCAGGGCGGCGGTGTAGCAGTCGCGGGCGGCACCGACGGTGCCCCAGAGGATGCCGTAGCGGGCCTCGCCGAGGGAGGACAGCGGCCCGCGCAGACCGGTGACGCCGGGCAGCACCGCATCGGCCGGCAGCACCACCTCGTCGAAGGCCAACTCGCTGGTGACGGAGGCGCGCAGGGAGAGCTTGCCGTGCACGTCGGTCGCGGTCAGGCCGCGGGTGCCGCGCTCGACCAGGAAGCCGCGCACCCCCTCCTCGGTCTGCGCCCAGACCACGGCGACGTCCGAGATGCTGCCGTTGGTGATCCACATCTTGCTGCCGGACAGCACCCAGTCGCCGCCCTTGCGCACCGCCCGGGTGCGCATGTTCGCCGGGTCCGAGCCGAAGTCGGGCTCGGTGAGGCCGAAGCAGCCGATCAGCTCGCCGGCCGCCATGCCGGGCAACCAGCGCTGCTTCTGCTCCTCGGAGCCGAAGGCGTGGATCGAGCGCATCGCGAGCGAGCCCTGGACCGAGACGAAGCTGCGCAGCCCCGAGTCGGCCGCCTCCAACTCCATGCAGGCGACCCCGTACGCCACGGCGCCGGCGCCCGCGCAGCCGTAACCGTCGAGGTGCATGCCGAGCACACCGAGGGCACCGAGCTCGGGGGCGAGTTCACGGGCCGGGAAGACACCGCGCTCGAACCATTCGCCGATGTGCGGGCGGATCCGCTCCTCGGTGAACCGGCGGACGGTGTCACGGATCAGCCGCTCCTCGTCGGAGAGGAGGTCGCCGACCGCGAGCAGGTCGGACGGGTCGATCCGGGTCGGCTTCGTCATTGAAGCTCCTTGTAGTCTCGGCGGGACACCGGCGAGTATTCCGTAACCCGCCCGGCCTCGGACCGACGGGAGCGCGTGAGGAACACGACATGTCCAACACGGCGCCGGAGAACGCGACCGGCCCGAGCGGACACGGAAGGGGAGGCGGAGCATGACGCGTTGGGCGCTGGTCGTCGAGGAGACGGTGGGCATCGGCAGGGACCGGACCTGGGGCAGCAAGGTGCTCGGCGAGGTCGAGGGCACCCGCGAGGAGGCCGTCGCGGAGCTGCGGCGGATCGTCCCGACCTACACCCCGGATCATCCGATGAGCAGCCGACGGAAGACGCTGCTCCGGGACGGGGACACCTATCTGCTGATCCTCCAGGGGAGCATGCGCGACTACCACTGCGTGTTCAAGGTGTGGGAGCTGCTGTGGGACAGCAAGCGGCCGGAGATCCAGGCGGAGCGGTCGGCGACGGACGACTGACGCCGAGCGGCTGACGGCTGACGGCTGACGGGCAACAGCGAACAGCTGACAGATTTCGAAATCTGTCAGCTGTTCGCTGAAACTTGTTCGTTGTCAGCCGTCAGCCCGGCGCCCCGCCTGTCCCCATCACCCCACCCCGCACAGCCGCAGCACCGCCGCCGTCCCGGCGGCGGCCAGGACCACCAGTGGGAACGGCGCCCTGCGCCACGCGAGGACCCCGGCGACCAGCACGCCCGCCGGGCGCGCCCACCCGGCGAAGCCGTGCCCCTGGGTCAGCGCGCCGGTCACCACCAGCGCGACCAGCAGCACCGCCGCCGCGACCAGCAGCAGGTGGCGCAGCCGCTCCGAGAGCGCGAGCCGGTGCCCGAGCAGTGGACCGGCCACGCGGTAGGCGTAGGTCCCGGCGGCCAGCAGCAGCACGGCGTACAGGGGCATCATCGGACGTCCTCCTTCACGGCCGCCGCAGCGACCACTGGCTCCGGAGACTGCGGCGGCTCCGGCGACTCGAACGCCGACCCCGGCCCCGACTTAGGCCCCGACCCCGGCTCCGACGCCGCCATCGGCCGCCCGGCGAACAGCAGCCCGACCAGGGCGAGCAGCACGGGCAGCCCGGCCGGTACGAACGGTGTGGCCGCGACGGCCACCGCCGCGCCCGCCACCGCCGCGGTACGGGTCCCGCGGTCCGCGAGCGAGGGCAGCACCAGGGCGAGCAGCACCGCCGGGAAGGCGGCGTCCAGGCCGAACACGTCGGTGTCCCCGATCAGCCCGCCGGCGAGGCCGCCGAGCAGCACCGCGACGTTCCACACCACGAACAACGAGACCCCGCAGGTCCAGAACACCGCCCGGCGCCGCCGCGGTTCGCTCTCCTGGAGCGCGAAGGCCGCGCTCTCGTCGGTGAGCATCTGCGCCCCGAACAGCCTTTGCCACCAAGGACCCTGGAGGACGTCGGCGACGGCGAAGCCGAACGGCAGCAGTCGGGCGTTGAGCACCAGCCCGGTGGCGACGGCGGCCAGCGCCCCGCCGCCGGACAGCACCACGCCGACGGCCGCGAACTGCGAGCCGCCCGCGAAGACGAGGACGGAGAGGGCCACCGGCACCCAGAGCGGCAGGCCGCCGGACACGCTGATCGCGCCGAAGGAGGCGCCGACCAGCGCGTCGGCGAGGCAGACCAGGGCGATGTCGCGCAGGGTGGCATGTTCGAGTGTTCGGAGAAGCGAACGCATGTCCATCAGAGTGAACCCGAGACACCAGGTTCGTCAAGGCGAACGGAACGACCGGCACAGCGAACGACGCTCGCCGACGACATCCTCGGCGACAGCCGTGGCAGCATGAACGGCACCGACCGGCGCCAGCCGGCCCCGAGCGGCGCCGACTGCGGGAAGCCGACCGAAGGAGTCTGGAGAAAGCGTGAGTGGCGAGGATGAGTGACCGGACCCCCCGGGCCGAGGGCGCCAACGGCTCCGGCACGGAGCTGATCGGCCAGATCGCCGCGGCCATCCGGCGCGAACGCGAACGCGGCGGACTGTCGATGACCGAGCTGGCCCGCCGCGCCGGCATCGCCAAGTCGACGCTCTCCCAACTGGAGTCGGGCGCGGGCAATCCCAGCGTGGAGACGCTCTGGGCGCTCGGAGTGGCGCTGAACGTGCCGTTCAGTCGACTGGTCGACCCGCCACGCCCGACCGTCAAGGTGCTGCGGGCCGGAGAGGGCCCGGTGACCCACTCCGAACGGGCCGACTACGCGGCCACCGTGCTCTCCTCCTGCCCGCCGAACGCCCGGCGCGACATCTACCGGATCGAGGCCCAGCCCGGCGAGACCCGGGCCTCCGACCCGCACATGCCCGGCACCGTCGAGCACGTGATGATCGGCGCGGGTCGGGCCCTGGTCGGCCCGAGCGAGTCACCGGTCGAGCTGGGCCCGGGCGACTACATCAGCTACCCCGGCGACGCCCCGCACGTGTTCCGCGCCCTGGCCCCGGACACCCTCGCGGTGATCGTGATGGAGCACATCTGAAGGCCGCCTCCGGCGCGGCCGAACGCCGGGAACGGTCGACGACTGACGGCTGACAGATTTCAAAATCTGTCAGCCGTCAGCTGTTATCTGTCAGCCGTCACCCGTCAGCCGCTACTTCAACAGCCCGTCCAGGAACGGGTTCCCGAACACCCGGTGCGGGTCGTACCGGTCCAGCGTGGCGACCGCCTCGTCCCAGCCCGGCCCGCCGCCGGCCCGCAGGCTGTCGGGGATGACCCGGCCGAGCAGGTCCTGGTCGGACCAGGCCGCTTCCGTGGTGTAGGCCCAGCCCTTGGACCACTCGACCCGCAGGCCGGCCCTGGTCCCGTCGAAGGTGCGCAGCAGCCACTGCTCCAGGTCCCGGGCGAAGCGCTCCAGTCCGGGCGTGCCGGGGAACGCCAGGACGTCGAGCCACACCGCGGTGTCCCACTCCGGCCGGTCCGCCCGCGGGCGCAGCGCGGACAGCAGCGGGGGCCGGGCTCCGGGGACGCCGGAGTAGGACGGGTCGTCCAGGCCGGTGACCCGGACCTCCACCGCACCGTTCACCGGGAACTCGCCCCGGGCCTGGTACTCCCCGAGCAACTGCCGGTAGTAGGCGGCGAACTCGCTGACCACCCACTGCAGGTCGGCCCGCTTGGTCAGGATCGCGTAGCCGTTCGCGGTGACCCGCAGGGTGGTGGGCCGGACGTACTGCAGCAGCGCTCGCGAGGGGCCCCAGAGGTCGGAGCGCAGTCCACCGGCGAGCAGGTGGGTGATCAGGTCGCCGCTGAGCAGGTCGCGAAGCAGCCCGCCGGAGAGCAGGACGTCGGTGAGGTCGCCGGTGAGCGCCACCTTGGCGACCAGGTACTGGAGTTGGCCGAACAGCGGGGCCGATCCCCAGGCGCCGGAGACGATTTGGCCGGCCAGCCGGGCGACCGGCTCCGGAATGCTGTCCGAGAAGGGGTAGTTGTAGGGCTGGTCGACGGCCCTGGAGGCGAGCGGCCTGGTCGGGGTGACGGTCCAGGTCTTGAGCCACGGGTAGTCGGTGTAGGCGAACCAGATCGCCTCGACCCGGCCGTCGCGCTCGACGAACTCGGCCAGGGTGCGCGGGCCCCCGCCACCCAGCAGCCCGCCGAGCAGTCCGCCACCGCCGGTGGCGGTCCCCGGGCGGGCGAACAGGTCGCTCGCCGGGATGTCCAGTCGACTGACGCAGCGCAGCGGGCGGTCGGCGCCGGCGCGCAGCACCACCTCGGTCAGGAAGGCGCGGCCCAGGTGCACCAGGAAGGCGGCGCTGTCGGCCTCGGCACGGTCGAAGGTGCGCAGCGCGTAGCGGCCGGTGGTCTGGTCCAGGACGACGGCGGTGAGCCGGACCACCTGGTTGCTGACCGAGCCGTAGCCGTGCCCGTCCGGGCGCAGTTCGCCGCCCGCCGGGGCAGCCGTACCGTGGCCACCGATGGCGAGCACGCCGCCGACGGTGAGGTCACCCGGCGCCGGGCAGGCCGTCAGGCCGAGGCCCCGGTCGGCCAGGTGGGCGAGCAGCGCCTCCATGCTCGCGCCGGTCTGTACCCGGACGGTGCTGGGCGAGTCGGCGGTGATGGCGGTGAGGTACCGGTTGGTGTCCAGCAGCAGGACGCGGGCGGTGTCCGGGGTCCCGTTGGCGACGGTGAGCGGCGCCCAGGTGTGCCGGTAGCCGGTGGCGCGCAGCCGCCAGCCGTTGGCGTGCGCCCAGTCGGCGAGGGCCGGGACCTCCTCGGGGGTGTGCGGCGCGCAGGTCCACAGCTGGTCGGTGCGGATCTCGCCGGACCAGTTCTGGAAGACCCGCTGGTAGAGCTCGGTGCCGGCGGGCAGGCCGGGCGGTACGGGCGCGGCGGCTTCGGCGCTGTCCGGGCCGATGGTGCCGCGCAGCAGCCAGGCCGCGCCGCCGAGCGCCGCGGAGGCGCCGAGCAGTTGCCGCCTGGTCAGGCCGCGGCCGGACTCCGGGGCGGTCACCCGCCCGTTCCCCCGCCCACTCCCCCGCCCGTCCGCCGCGCGGTGCGTGTTCTCGGTGTGATTGCCGTCGTGTTCCGTGGTCATCCGGTCCGCCCCCTGCGTCGGTGCCCCGGGCCGGGTCTCGGCGCTCCGGGGCGGTCGGTGTCCGTCCGACCCGGTCAGGAGCGTACGAAGTGCCGTACGCCCGTTTGAAGCGATCCGGCTGGGATCTCACTCGTTCGAGTGATCATGGCGCGAACGGACGAAGGCCGTCCACCCTCGTCCTCGGCGCGGCGCGGAACGACTCGGTGGACGACGGCTCGCCGTGACGCCGCCAGTTCCGAGCCGGGGACCGAGCCGAGGACCGAGCCGAGGAGCGATACCGCGTTGCCCGGCTGATCAGCGGGCGCATAGGTTGATCTTGACCACCGCCCCCCATCCCCGCCCGGAGGCCCCACCATGCCCTCGTCCGTGCCGCCGACCGCCACCGACCCGACCGGCACGGCCACCCCGGCCCCCGCCGCCGTCACCGTCGCCGTGGCCCAGCCGGTCTGCGCCGCCCCCGGCCGCCCGGACACCCTGGACGTCAACGTCGGACGGCATGCCGAGGCTGTCCGGGAGGCCGGGACCCGCCTGGTGGTGTTCCCCGAGCTGTCGCTGACCGGCTACGACCTGACCGCCCCCGCCGTCGACACGGCGGACCCGCGACTCGCCCCGCTGGTCGAGGCCTGCGCCGCGACCGGCGCCCTCGCGCTGGTCGGCGCACCGGTCGTGGAGGCCGACGGCTGCGAGTCCATCGCCACCCTGGCGGTCACCGGCGAGGGCGCCGCCGCCGTCTACCGGAAGATGCGCCTGCACGGACCCGAACTGGACCGCTTCGTCCCGGGCGAGAAGCCCTTCGTGCTGGAGCTGGACGGCCTGCGGCTCGGCCTGGCGGTCTGCGCCGACGCCGCCGACCCGACGCACGCCGAGGAGACCGCCGCGCTCGGCATCGACGCCTACGTCGCCTCCACCCTGTACGGCCCGGGACCCGCGCAGGCCGAGCGGCTCGCCGAGCACCTGCGGGAGCGGACCACGGCGCACCGGGTCTGGGGCGTGCTGTCCACCAGCGCGGGGGCCAGCGGCGAGTTCCCGGACACCTCGGGCTGCTCCGGGGTGTGGGCGCCGGACGGCACCGTGGTCGGCCAGCTCGGCGCCGAGCCGGGCGGACTCCTCCGCGCCGAACTGCGCCGCGCCGAGTTGCCCGGCCGGTAGGCCCGCTCCGCCCGGCAACCCCGCCCCCCGCCCGCTGCGCCCGCCCTGCGCGGCAGCTCCTGCCCCCCACGGCCGGGGCGTCCGGCGGATCGCGGGCCCCGGGTGGAAATACCCGGGGCCCGCGCGCGGCTGTCGTGATCGGAAACGCCGGTGACCGGGCCGACCGGGCCCGTACAGGAGGTGCAGCGCGCGATGGGTGACGAGCGGGAGAAGCCGCAGGAGTACCGGGTCGAGCACGACTCGATGGGCGAGGTGCGGGTACCGGCCGCCGCGAAGTGGCAGGCGCAGACGCAGCGGGCGGTGGAGAACTTCCCGGTGTCCGGCCAGCGGCTGGAGCGTGCGCACATCGCCGCGCTGGCCCGGATCAAGGCGGCCGCGGCGCGGGTGAACGCCCGCCTCGGGGTGCTGGACGAGGAGACGGCCGGGGCGATCGCGGCCGCGGCCGAGGAGGTGGCGGAGGGCCGCTGGGACGCCGAGTTCCCGGTGGACGTCTTCCAGACCGGCTCGGGCACCTCGTCCAACATGAACACCAACGAGGTGATCGCCACCCTGGCGGGCGAGCGGCTGGGGCGGCCGGTCCACCCGAACGACCAGGTGAACGCGAGCCAGTCGTCCAACGACGTGTTCCCGTCCTCGATCCACATCGCCGCCACCGCCGCCGTCACCCACGACCTGATCCCGGCGCTGGAGCACCTGGCGGAGGCGCTGGAGCGCAAGTCCGTGGAGTTCGCCCAGGTGGTCAAGTCGGGCCGGACCCACCTGATGGACGCCACGCCCGTCACCCTGGGCCAGGAGTTCGGCGGCTACGCGGCGCAGGTGCGGCACGGGCGCGAGCGGCTGCTGGCCACCCTCCCCCGGGTCGCCGAACTTCCGCTCGGCGGAACGGCGGTGGGCACCGGCATCAACACCCCGCCCGGCTTCCCGGCGGCCGTCATCGAGGAGGTGGCCCGCGCCACCGGGCTGCCGCTGACCGAGGCCCGGGACCACTTCGAGGCGCAGGGCGCACGGGACGCACTGGTCGAGCTGAGCGGCCAACTGCGCACGGTGGCGGTCGGGTTCACGAAGATCGCGAACGACCTGCGGTGGATGGGCTCCGGCCCGCGCACCGGCCTGGGCGAGATCAACCTGCCGGACCTCCAGCCCGGTTCGTCGATCATGCCGGGCAAGGTGAACCCGGTGCTGCCCGAGGTGGTGCTGATGGTCGCCGCCCAGGTGGTGGGCAATGACGCGACGGTGACACTGGCCGGCGCGAGCGGCAACTTCGAGCTCAACGTGATGCTCCCGGTGATCGCCCGCAACGTGCTGGAGTCAGTGCGGCTGCTGGCCAACAGCGCCCGACTGCTGGCGGACCGGACGGTGGACGGCATCACCGCGAACGTCGAACGGGCCCGTGAGTACGCGGAGTCCTCGCCCTCGGTGGTGACGCCGCTGAACCGGCACATCGGGTACGAGGAAGCGGCGAAGGTCGCCAAGCAGGCGCTGGCCGAGCGGAAGACCATCCGCCAGGTGGTGCTGGAGCGCGGCTACGTCGAGCGGGGCGCGCTCACCGAGGAGCAGCTGGACGAGGCGCTGGACGTGCTGCGGATGACGCACCCGGAGGGCGTGTCCGACGTACGGCAGGTCCGACGCAGAGCGTGACCGACGCAAAGCGCGCGTGGGCCGGACGTGCGCCGGGGCGCGGCGGGCACTCGCGTGCCCTCCGTGCCCCGGACGCGGGCTGCGGGGAAGGTCAGCCCTTGGCTCGGCCGGCCCGGCCGAGTCGCATCGCTGCTCCGTTCGACGTGATCGTGGCCATCGAGATCGCCGCGAGGCCGAGCAGGAACATCACCGCACCGGCGATGACGCAGGTGACGATGTTCTTGCCGTGCGCGACGGACCCGGAGACGGCCCAGGGAGAGATGATCGTCCAGATACCGAGCGCGGAGGCGGCCCAAGCCCTCGCGTGGGTCCGCTCGTAGGCCGAGCCGTAGCCGGCCATCAGCGCGGTGTAGGCCAGACCCACGATCAGGCAGGTCACGGTCAGGGTGCTGAACGCGGTGAAGCCGACGATCCAAGGCGATGCCGCCAGGAAAAGACCGGCCAGTACGGCCAGGGCTTCGATGCCCTGGGCGCGGGGGGTCGAAGTGACCCGCTCGTAGTGTTCCCGGAGTTCGACGATGTCCGGGTGGTGCTCCATGCCCGTCGGCATGTGGGTTGCCACCGATACCACCTCCTGTGGTTCGGACCATGGAAGGGACAAGCCCCGTACCCATTCTGGCGCTTCTCCAAGGTTTTGCACCTGATAGTCCGGAATGACCGATAACCATCCGGTCACGCCGGTGACCTGCGTCTCAACACTCCGGCGCTCCATTGCTATGCAACTCGTTGCATAGCAGGATGCGGGCATGGCACTGGAGCACGCGATCCTCGTCTCGCTGCTGGAGCAGCCCGGCTCCGGGTACGAACTGGCCCGGCGCTTCGACCGCTCCATCGGACGCTTCTGGACCGCCACCCACCAGCAGATCTACCGGGTCCTGCGGCGGATGGAGGCGGACGGCTGGGTCGCCGCCGAGGAGGTCGCGCAGGACGGCCGCCCGGACAAGAAGGTCTACTCGGCGGCCGCACCCGGACGGGCCGCGCTGGCCGGCTGGCTGCGCGAACCGGTCGAGCCGGAGACCGTCCGGCACGAGCTCGCGGTCAAGATCCGGGCCGCCGCCTTCGACGACCCGGCCGCGCTGATCTCCGAGGTCGAGCGGCACCGCGAGAGCCACGCCGCTCTGCTCGCCCGCTACCTGCACGGCGAGCAGCGGGACTTCCCCGACCTCACCGCACTGGACACCCGGCAGGAACTCCAGCACGTGGTGCTGCGCGGCGGCATCGAGTTCGAGCGGATGACCCTCGCCTGGCTGGACGACGTGCTCGCCACCCTGCGCCGGCTCGCGGACGGCGAACGGGACCGGAAGACGGACGACAGATGACGGGTGACGGTGACGGGTGACAGCCGCCGGATGACAGATAACGGATGACGGATGACGGATTTCAGCTGACAGAGTCTGAAATCTGTTACCTGAAATCTGTCAGCTGACAACCGTCCGCTGAACCCTGTACGCCGAAAGCCGCCCCCGCCCGCCGACCCGGCCCCGCCCCCCTAACCGCGCCGAGCCCTCACACCCTCGACCCCAGGGAGCCCCTGATGCTCTTCAACCCGCGCACCTACGACCCCGCGCAGTTCGACGAGCCGACCCGTCGGCTGCTGCGCGCGACCGTCGACTGGTTCGAGTCCCGCGGCAAGAAGGCGCTCATCGACACCTACATCGACCGCGCCTGGTACGGCGACTTCCTCGAATTCGCCGCGCGGGAAGGCCTGTTCGCGGAGTTCCTGACCCCCTCGTCGGCCGACCCCGACAAGCGCTGGGACACCGCGCGGATCGCCGAGCTGAACGAGATCCTCGGCTTCTACGGCCTCGGCTACTGGTACACCTGGCAGGTCACCATCCTGGGCCTCGGCCCGGTCTGGCAGAGCGAGAACGAGGCCGTCCGGGCCCGCGCCGCCAAGCTCCTCGCCGAGGGCCACGTGATGGCCTTCGGCCTGTCCGAGCGCACCCACGGCGCCGACATCTACTCCACCGACATGATCCTCACCCCGGACGGCGAGGGCGGCTTCACCGCGACCGGCCCCAAGTACTACATCGGCAACGGCAACGTGGCCGGCCTGGTCTCGGTCTTCGGCCGCCGCTCGGACGTCGAGGGCCCGGAGGGCTACGTCTTCTTCGCCGCCGACAGCCGCCACGAGGCGTACCACCTGGTCAAGAACGTGGTGAACGCCCAGATGTACGTCAGCGAGTTCCGCCTGGAGGACTACCCTGTGCGCGCCGAGGACGTGCTGCACACCGGGCAGGCCGCCTTCGACGCCGCGCTGAACACCGTCAACGTCGGCAAGTTCAACCTCTGCACCGCCTCCGTCGGCATCTGCGAGCACGCGATGTACGAGGCCGTCACGCACGCCCACAACCGGGTGCTGTACGGCCGGAAGGTCACCGACTTCCCGCACGTGCGCCGGGAGTTGACCGACGCGTACGCCCGCCTGGTGGCGATGAAGCTGTTCAGCGCCCGCGCCGTGGACTACTTCCGCACCGCCTCCCCCGAGGACCGCCGCTACCTGCTGTTCAACCCGATGACCAAGATGAAGGTCACCACCGAGGGCGAGAAGGTCATCGACCTGATGTGGGACGTCATCGCGGCCAAGGGCTTCGAGGCGGACACCTACTTCGACAAGGCCGCCAAGGACATCCGCGGCCTGCCGAAGCTGGAGGGCACCGTCCACGTCAACCTGGCGCTGATCCTCAAGTTCATGGGCAACTACCTGTTCGCGCCCACCGACTACGCGCCGGTGCCGACCCGACTGGACGCCGCCGACGACGCCTTCCTGTTCCACCAGGGCCCGGCCCGCGGCCTCGGCGCGATCCGCTTCCACGACTGGCGCGCCGCCTACGACCGGCACGCGCAGCTGCCGAACGTCGCCCGCTTCCGCGAGCAGGCCGACGGCTTCTGCGAGCTGCTGCTCAAGCACGCGCCGAGCAAGGAGCAGCAGGCCGACCTGGACTTCCTGCTGGAGATCGGCCAGCTGTTCGCGCTGATCGTCTACGGCCAGCTGGTGCTGGAGCAGGCCGAGCTGACCGGGCTGGACGCGGACGTGCTGGACCAGGTCTTCGACGCGCTGGTCCGGGACTTCTCCGCGCACGCGACCGAGCTGCACGGCAAGGCCTCCGCGACCGAGGAGCAGGCCGCCTGGGCGCTGGCCAACGTGCGCCGTCCGGTGGCGGACGCCGAGCGCGCCGCGAAGGTGTGGGCCCGGGTCGAGGCGCTCTCCGGCGCGTACGAGATGCAGCCGTAGGGCCAGTAGGACACGCAAGACTCCGGGGGTGCCGGTCGGCGGACCGGCACCCCCGGACCGCCTCTCCCAAGCACGGGGAACAGGGGAACGAGAACCGGGAAACGGGGAACGGGGAACGGCGTCAGCCGTCGCCGAGGCCCATGTCGCGGGCCCGGGCGACCGCCTCGGCCCGGGTGGCCACGTGCAGCTTCTCGAAGATGTGCCCCCGTGCCCGACCATGTCCCGACCGCACCCCGACCATGTCCCGGGCCGCCCCGGCAGGCCCTGGAAGCGCCCTGGGCACCCCTTGGGGGCGCCCCGGGACCGACCCCGGGCCAAACCCCCCACGAGAGCCCGGGGCCGCGAGCCCCACACGCCCGGCACCGGCCCGCCGCGAGCGGCGTACGGTGGAACCCGGAGGCCGTGAAATGCACGTCACCGGAACCCACTTCACCGACCGCACCGACGCCGGCCGCCGGCTGGCCGCCCGCCTCGGTCACCTCGCCGGCCCCGGCACCGTGGTGGTCGCCCTGCCCCGGGGCGGGGTGCCGGTGGCCGCCGAGGTGGCGGCGGCGCTCGGCGCACCGCTGGACATCTGTGTGATCCGCAAGCTCGGCGTGCCCTACCAGCCCGAGCTGGGCATGGGGGCGATCGGCGAGGACGGCGTCCGGGTGCTGAACGAGCAGGTCATCCGGCTCGCCGGGGTGGGCGGGGAGCAGCTGGCGCAGGTGGAACGGCGCGAGCGCACCGAGCTGGAGCGCCGGGCCCGCCGCTACCGGGGCGACCGTCCGGCCGCCGACCTGCTCGGGCGGACCGTGGTCGTGGTGGACGATGGCATCGCCACCGGCTCCACCGCCCTGGCCGCCTGCCGGATAGTCCGGGCGCGCGGCGCGGCCCGGGTGGTGCTGGCCGTCCCGGTGGCGCCCCGGGACTGGACGGAGCGGCTGTCCGAGGCGGCCGACGAGCTGGTCTGCGTCGACACGCCGTCACCGTTCTTCGCGATCGGCGAGTTCTACGCCGACTTCACCCAGACCGGCGACGAGGAGGTGCTGCGGCTGCTGGCCGAGGCCCGGGGCGAGCGGGCGGACCAGCCGGGCGCGTCCGCCGCGGGCACCGACCGCGAGCTGGTGCTGCCCGTCGCCGGGGTCCGGCTGGCCGGTCGGCTCAGCGTCCCGGCCGGGGCGGTCGGGGTCGTGGTGTTCGCGCACGGCAGCGGCAGCGGCCGGCGCAGTCCGCGCAACCGGCACGTCGCCCGCCACCTGAACCGGGCCGGGCTGGGCACCCTGCTGTTCGACCTGCTCACCGAGGCCGAGGAGCCGGACCGGCGCAAGGTGTTCGACGTCGCCCTGCTCGGCGCCCGGCTGACCGCCGTCGCCCGGGAGCTGGGCCGCACCGAGGGGGCGCACGGCCTGCCGCTCGGCCTGTTCGGCGCCAGCACCGGCGCGGCCGCCGCCCTGTACACCGCCGCCGAACTGGGCCCGGCGGTGCGCGCCGTGGTCTCCCGGGGCGGGCGCCCGGACCTCGCCGGGCCGGACGTCCTCGGCCGGGTGGGCGCGCCGACGCTGCTCGTGGTCGGCTCCCTGGACACCACCGTGCTCGACCTCAACCGGCGGGCCCGGGCCCTGCTGGGCGGCGCGAGCGAGCTGGCGGTGGTGCCGCACGCGAGCCACCTGTTCGAGGAGCCGGGCACCCTCGACCAGGCCGCTGAGCTGGCCGGGGACTGGTTCCTGCGGCACCTGCCGGCCGTCGGCGCACCGCCCGCCGAGGGCGGGTAGCGCCGGTTGCGCAGATTTCGCGCAGGCACCGCCCGGGGGCAGCACATATTGCGCAGCCGAAGGCGGGATTTCCTGATCAGCTTGTACACATTGAGCAGTGAAAAATCGACCTGTTGCCCAACCCTCAGGACAGGAGCAAGCTCTGCGCAACCGCACCGCCCACCCGTCGCCGTGCGGCAGCGATCCACGCGATCCGCACCGGAAGGCCCCGAGCCCCCGGAAACCCCCGGAAGCCTCAACGCCGAGGCCCTGAGTGGAGGAACGAGCGATGACCCCGCAGACCCACGCCCTTGAGCTGACCCCCGAGGAGCGCGAGGCCGGCCTCGACGCCGACCAGCTGCGCCGCCTGGTCGGACTCGTCGAGCACGACCAGGCCGCCGACCCGTTCCCGGTCACCGCGCAGGACGCGGTCGTCTTCGTGGTCGGCAACGCCACCCAGACGGCCCAGTTCTACCAGGTCGTGTTCGGCATGGAGCTGGTCGCCTACTCCGGCCCGGAGACCGGCCGCCGCGACCGCAAGGCCTACGTGCTGCGCTCCGGCTCCTGCCGCTTCGTGATCAAGGGCGGCGTCCAGCCGGACAGCGCGCTGCTGGACCACCACCGCCGCCACGGCGACGGCGTGGTCGACCTCGCCCTGGAGGTCCCGGACGTCGACAAGTGCATCGAGCACGCCCGGGCCAGCGGCGCCACCGTCCTGGAGGAGCCCAACGACGTCTCGGACGAGAACGGCACCGTGCGCCGCGCGGCCATCGCCACCTACGGCGAGACCCGCCACACCCTGATCGACCGCTCCCGCTACAGCGGCCCGTACCTGCCGGGCTACGTCGTCGCCAAGAGCGGCGTCACCCACCCGGAGGGCTCGCCCAAGCGCCTTTTCCAGGCCCTGGACCACGCCGTCGGCAACGTCGAGCTGGGCCGGATGGACGAGTGGGTCCAGTTCTACAACCGGGTCATGGGCTTCGTGAACATGGCCGAGTTCGTCGGCGACGACATCGCCACCGAGTACTCCGCCCTGATGTCCAAGGTCGTCGCCAGCGGCAACCACCGGGTGAAGTTCCCGCTCAACGAGCCGGCCATCGCCAAGAAGAAGTCCCAGATCGACGAGTACCTGGAGTTCTACACCGGCCCCGGCTGCCAGCACATGGCGCTCGCCACGAACGACATCCTCACCACCGTGGACGTGCTGCGCTCGCGCGGCGTCGAGTTCCTCAACACCCCGGACGCCTACTACGACGACCCGGAGCTGCGCGAGCGGATCGGCAAGGTCCGGGTGCCGATCGAGGAGCTGAAGAAGCGCGGCATCCTGGTCGACCGCGACGAGGACGGCTACCTGCTGCAGATCTTCACCAAGCCGATCGGCGACCGGCCCACCGTCTTCTACGAGTTCATCGAGCGGCACGGTTCGCTGGGCTTCGGCAAGGGCAACTTCAAGGCGCTGTTCGAGTCGATCGAGCGCGAGCAGGACCGTCGCGGCAACCTGTGAGCGTCGGCCTACCCTGATTGACGCCGACCCTGACGGACGGTCGAGGAGGAGCACGGAGATGGCGTACTACCGGCAGCTGGGCAGCATCCCGCCCAAGCGGCACACCCAGCACCGCACACCCGAAGGCGGGCTGTACTACGAGGAGTTGATGGGCGAGGAGGGGTTCTCCTCCGACTCGTCGCTGCTCTACCACCGGGGCATCCCCTCGGCGGTGGTCGACGCGGCGCCCTGGGAGCTGCCCGACCAGTCCACGGTGCCCAACCATCCCCTGCTCCCCCGCCACCTCAAGCTGCACGAGCTGTTCGCGGACCAGGAGTGGAAGTCCGCGGACGTCGTCGGCAGCCGGCGGCTCGTCCTCGGCAACGGCGACGTGCGCATCTCGTACGTCGCCGCCGGGGCCCCGAGCGAGCTGTACCGCAACGGGCTCGGCGACGAGTGCGTGTACGTGGAGTCCGGCGCGGGCACGGTCGAGACGGTCTTCGGCTCGATCGAGGTCGGCCAGGGCGACTACGTGATCATCCCGCGCGCCACCACCCACCGCTGGGTGCCGTCCGGGAACGAGCCGCTGCGCGCGTACTGCATCGAGGCCAACAGCCACATCACCCCGGTCAAGCGCTACCTCTCCAAGTACGGGCAGCTGCTGGAGCACGCGCCGTACTGCGAGCGGGACTTCCGCGGGCCGGTCGGGCCGCTGGTGGTCGACACCCCCGGGGACGTCGACGTGCTGGTCAAGCACCGTGGCCCGAACGGGGTTTCGGGCACCCGCTACACCGTGCCGCACCACCCGTTCGACGTGGTCGGCTGGGACGGCTGCCTGTACCCGTACGCCTTCAACATCCGGGACTTCGAGCCGATCACCGGGCGGGTCCACCAGCCGCCGCCGGCCCACCAGGTGTTCGAGGGCAACAACTTCGTGATCTGCAACTTCGTTCCCCGCAAGGTGGATTACCACCCGCTGTCGATCCCGGTGCCGTACTACCACGCCAACGTGGACAGCGACGAGGTCATGTTCTACTGCGGCGGCGACTACGCGGCCCGCAAGGGCTCCGGCATCGGCCAGGGCTCCATCTCGCTGCACCCCGGCGGGCACACCCACGGGCCGCAGCCGGGCGCGTACGAGCGCAGCATCGGCGTGGAGTTCTTCGACGAGCTGGCGGTCATGGTGGACACCTTCCGCCCGCTGGAGCTCGGCGAGGGCGGACGGGCCACCGAGGACGCCGACTACGCCTGGACCTGGGCGGGTCGGGGGCCCGGCCGATGAGTGCCGGCTCCCCCGTGTTCCCCTCCGCGGCCCCGTCGCCGATCCCGGAGCTGTTCCGCGGGCTCTTCGACGACGCGGCGGTGTTCCCCCCGGGGAACCTGCCGGTCGCCGAGGCCGTGCCCGCGCACCGCGCCCACCGCACGGCCTGGTACGCCGACGCGGTCGGCCCGTTCCTGTGCGGGGCGGGCCGGTTGGGCGACCTGGCCGCGGCGGTGGCGGGCACCGGGCCGCTCAGGGTCGGGCTGGTACTGCCGGGGGGCAGTCCCGAGCTCGGGCCGGCGCTCACCGCCGCCGCACCCTTCGAGGTCGCGGGCGTCGAGCTCGCCACCCGGGACGTGCAGGAGGCCGTCGCCGAACTGGACCGGCTGCTGCCGGTCGACGTGCCCGCCGCCGTCGAGCTGCCGCGCGAACTCCTGCGCGGGGACGACCTGGACGCCGTGCTGGACGCCCTGCTCGACAGCGCGTACCGGGCGAAGTTCCGCACCGGCGGCGTCGTCGCGGAGGCGTTCCCGGACGAGGACGAGCTGGCCGCCTTCCTCACCGGCTGCGCCCGGCGCGGCCTGCCGTACAAGTGCACGGCGGGCCTGCACAACGCCGTCCGGCACACCGACCCGGAGACCGGGTTCGAGCACCACGGCTTCCTCAACGTCCTGCTGGCCGCCCAGGAGACGGACCGCGCCGCGGCCGCCGAGGTGCTGGCCGAGCGCGACGGCGCGGTGCTGGCCAAGGCCGTCCACGCCCTGAGCGGGCACCAGGTTACGGTGATCCGCAACTCGTTCACCGCGTTCGGCACCTGCAGCGTCGCCGAACCCCTGGACGACCTGGCCGCGCTCGGCCTGCTGTCGCCCAGTCCACTCCTCCAGGAGGACCGTTGAGCACCCCCCGCAGCTGGCTGGCCAGCGCCCAGGACTCGCCGTTCGGCGTGCACAACCTGCCGTACGGCGTCTTCACCGCGGCCGACCGGCCCGGGCAGCGCCGGATCGGCGTGCGCGTCGGGGACTTCGTGCTGGACGCCGGAGCCGCCGCCCGGGCCGCCGGAGCCCCGTCGGTTCTGCTGGACGCCGACTCGCTCAACCCGCTGATGGCGGCCGGACGTTCGACCTGGACGCGGGTCCGCGCCGACCTCACCGCCTGGCTGACGGACGAGTCCTTCCGCGAGGCGCTGTCGCCCGCGTTGCTGCCGGCCGACCAGGTCGAACTGCACCTGCCGTTCGAGGTCGCGGACTACGTCGACTTCTACGCCTCCGAGCACCACGCCACCAACCTGGGCCGGATCTTCCGCCCGGGCTCGGAGCCGCTCACACCCAACTGGAAGCACCTGCCGATCGGTTACCACGGGCGAGCGGGCACCGTCGTGGTGTCCGGCACGCCGGTGGTGCGTCCGCACGGACAGCGCAAGGCTCCCGCCGACGCCGCGCCGGCCTTCGGGCCGACCCGCCGGCTGGACATCGAGGCCGAGGTCGGCTTCGTCGTCGGCACGCCGTCCGAGCTGGGCCGGCCGGTCGTGCTGGACGACTTCCGCGAGCACGTGTTCGGCGTCTGCCTGCTCAACGACTGGTCGGCGCGCGACATCCAGGCCTGGGAGTACGTGCCGCTCGGCCCCTTCCTGGGCAAGTCCTTCGCGACCTCGGTCTCGCCGTGGATCGTGCCGCTGGACGCCCTGCAGCACGCCCGGGTCGCCCCGCCGGAGCGCGACGTCGAGCCGCTGGCGTACCTGGACGACCGCGGCGGCGAGCCGTGGGGGTTGGACCTGGCCATGGAGGTCCGGCTGAACGGGCACCTGGTCTCGCGCCCGCCGTTCGCGTCCATGTACTGGACGGCGCAACAGCAGCTGACCCACATGACCGTCAACGGCGCCTCGCTGCGCACCGGCGACCTGTTCGCCTCGGGGACGGTCAGCGGGCCGGAGCCGGACACCCGGGGCGCGCTGATCGAGCTGACCTGGAACGGCGAGGAGCCGCTCAAGCTGCCGGACGGGACGACCCGGACCTTCCTGGAGGACGGCGACGAGGTCGTCATCACGGCGACGGCCCCGGGGCCGAACGGCGCGCTGGTCGGCTTCGGCGAGGTCGCGGGGCGGGTGCGGGGCTGACGGGCGACAGACGTCACGTGACAGCTGACAGCTGACAGCTGACAGCTGACAGCTGACGGATTTCAGATGATGAAATCTGTCAGCTGTCAGCTGTTCGCCGTCTACAGCCCCGCGCCGCCCGTCGCGTCGACGACCCGCCCGGTGACCCAGCGCGCGTCCTCCGAGGCCAGGAAGGCGACGATGTCCGCGATGTCCTCCGGCTGCCCGACCCGGCCGAGCGCGGCGAGCGAGGCCGCATGCGCCTCGGCCGCCGGATTGCCGCGCAGCCAGCCCGCGTTGACGTCGGTGTCCACCACACCGGGCGCGACCGAGTTGACGGTGATGCCGCGCGGGCCGAGCTGCTTGGCGAGGTTGAGCGTGAAGGTGTCGAGCGCGCCCTTGGTCGCGCCGTAGGCGATGATCTCCGGCATCGCGAGCCGGGCCGCCCCGCTGGACACGTTGATGATCCGCCCGCCGTCCCGCAGCCGCTCCAGCCCGTGCTGCACCACGAAGAACGGCGCCCGGACGTTCACCGCGAACACCTCGTCGAAGCCCTCTTCGGTCAGCGTCGCGAGGTCCGAACTGCGCCCGATCCCGGCGTTGTTCACGATGATGTCGACCCCGCCGCCGGGCGCGTGCGCCCCGACCTCCGCGTCGAAGGCCGCCCACAGCGCGGCCGCGTCGCCGTGCCGCCCCAGTTCGGCGCGCAGCGCGAAGGCCCGCCCGCCGTCGGCCCTGATCCCCTCGACCACCTCCCGCGCCGCCGCCTCGTCCCGGGCGTAGCCCACCGCGACGGTGGCGCCGTCCCGCCCGAGCCGGCGGGCGATCGCCCGGCCTATCCCCCTGCTGCCGCCGGTGACCAGCGCCGCCTTGCCGCGAAGCCCGTACCCGCCCGCGCTCGACCCCATGACCGAGTCCCCTCCTGTTGCGCCGAGTTGCATCCCGGAATTTCTTGAGCGATCGCTCAACAAAGAAGCTAGCACACACTTCTTGAGTGACTGCTCTAAAATCCATCCCATGACCGAGGCCGTGACACCCGACAGCACCACCACCGGCCCGGCGCCCCGCGCCCGGCGCGGCCGCCCGCCGGCCTTCGACCGGGAGGAGGCGCTGACGGCGGCCACCCGGCTGTTCTGGGAACGCGGCTACGAGGCGACCTCGGTCACCGACCTCACCACCGCGATGGGCATCCGCCCCGGCAGCCTCTACGCCGCCTTCGGCGACAAGCGCACGCTCTTCGAGGAGGTCGTCCGCCATTACGGGCACTCCCCCGTCGGCGCGTTCGTCGGCGCCGCACTGGCCGAGGAGGCCGGCGCCCGCGCGGCCTTCGCCCGCATCCTGCGCGAGGCCGCCGCGACCTACCCGGACCCGTCCCACCCGGCGGGCTGCCTGGTGATCACCGCCGCCACCAACGTCAGCCCGCAGGACGCCGGGATCCAGGCGCAGCTGCGCGAGCTGCGCAACGCCAACCGGCGGGTCTTCGAGGAGCGGCTGCGCACCGCCCGGCAGGACGGCGAACTGCCGCCCGGGGCCGACCCGGAGGCGCTGGCCGGGTACTTCGCCACGGTCATCCAGGGCATGTCCCAGCAGGCCCGCGACGGCGCCACCGCCGAGGAGCTGGCCCGCACCGCCGAACTCGCCCTGCGCGCCTGGCCGTGACCGCCGGGCCGCCCCGGCCCCGGCGACCGGGAAGGCCTCGTGATCACAACGCCCCACCCGCCCCGGTACCGTGGACGGCGGAAGGCGAGATCACCGAGGGGACGGGAGCGGTTCCGATGGGCGCGGAGACGAGCGCGGCGGCGGAGGTCCAGGCGGTCCTGGCGGTCCTGGACGGCGACGGTGACGGCGGCCTCGGCCGGATCACGCTGAACCGCCCGCGGGCCCTCAACTCGCTGACCCACGGCATGATCACCGCGATCCGCACGACCCTGGACGCCTGGGCCGCCGACGGCCGGGTGCGCGCCGTCGTCCTGACCGGCGCCGGGGAGCGCGGCCTGTGCGCGGGCGCGGACCTCCGGGCGATGCACGCCGACGTCACCGCCGGCGGGGCCGGTACCCGCGCCTTCTTCCGCGACGAGTACCGGCTGAACGCCCTGATCGCCCGCTACCCGAAGCCGTTCATCGCCGTGCTGGACGGCATCACCATGGGCGGCGGCATCGGCCTGTCCGCCCACGCCGCTGTGCGGATCGTCACCGAGCGCTCCGTGATCGCGATGCCGGAGACCCGGATCGGACTCGTCCCGGACGTCGGCGGCAGCCTCCTGCTCGCCCGCGCCCCGGGCGAGTTGGGTACCCACCTCGGTCTGACCTCCGCCTCGATGGGCCCCGGCGACGCGCTGCTGTGCGGCTTCGCGGACCACTTCGTCCCGTCCGCGCGGCTGCCCGAGCTGTTCGACGCCCTCGCCGAGAGTGCCGACCCGGCCGCGACCGTCGCCGCCCACGCCGAGCCCGCACCGCCCACCGGATCCGCAGCCTCGACTGCCGCCGGGCTCGCCGGGCAGCGCGACTGGATCGACGCCTGCTACGCGGCCGACACCGTCGAGGAGATCGTCGAGCGCCTGCTCGACTCGGGGGTGCCGGAGGCGAAGGAGTCCGCCGAGCTGATCCTCGGAAACTCCCCCACCGCCGTCAAGGTCACCCTGGCCGCGCTACGCCGGGCCCGTACCCTGCCCTCGCTGGAGGCCGCGCTCGACCAGGAGTACCGCATCTCCTGCGCCGCGCTGGACGGTCCCGACCTGGCCGAGGGCATCCGCGCCCAGGTGATCGACAAGGACCGCGCCCCGCAGTGGTCTCCGCGCACCCTGACCGGGGTGACGGCGGCCGACGTCGCGCGCTTCCTCGCCCCGCGTGAGGACGACGAGCTGGGCTTGGCCTGACCGCGCCCGACCCCCACCGCGCCGACCCCGCCGACTCCCGTGACCCCGACTCCCGTGACCCCGCCGACCCGACCCTGACCCGAGAGCCTGGAGAACGCCATGAGCCACCCGACGCCGGCCGCGACGGCGCCGGCCGGGGACACCGACCCGCTGTCCCGAGTGCCGCTCGGCGAGCAGGTGCGCGGACTGCTGCTGGAGGGCCTGCTGGGCGGCCGCTGGCAGCCCGGGGACCGGATCGTCGAGCGCCGTCTGGCGGCCGAGTTGAACGTCAGCCAGGCGCCGGTGCGCGAGGCGCTGCGCTCGCTGCAAACCCTCGGACTGCTGGACGCCGAACCGAACCGGGGCGTCCGGGTGCGCGAGATCGGCCCGGCGGAGCTGCGCGAGGTCCACCAGGTACGGGCGGCTCTGGAGCGGCCGGCCGCCGAGACGGCGGTGGTCCGACTGGCCGGGGACACCCGGGCGTTGGAACGGCACGCCGAGCTGACGGCGGCGGCCGCCGCGGCCGGTGACACCCTCGGGCAGGCCCGGCACGGGGTGGCCTTCCACCGGGAGATCGTCTCGGCCTCCGGGAACGGAACGCTGCTGCGGACCTGGGAGGGCCTGGGTGTCGAGGTGTGGACGGTGCTGTCGCTGCACCGGGTCCGGCCGGAGCTGCACGAGAACGCCGCCGACCACCTGCCGTTGATCGAGGCCTTCCGGCGGCAGGATCCGGAGGTCGGGCGGCTGCTCGCGGAGCACGTCCTGGAGTACGCCGACCGCTCCGCCTGAGCGCACCGGTGAATGGGGAACCACCCGTGTCCCAGCTCGACCGGCTTCACGGCCAGCAGCTCCGGCTCGACGTGCCCCGCAGCCGGACACCCGTACGCACGGCGTCCGGTCCCGACCTCCTCGCCGCTCCGCGGACCGGCCACCCGGTCTGGTGACCGGCGTCTCGCATACCAAGACTGGCGCGGGACCGGGCGCGTCGTAGATCGTTGGGTGGTCAGGGCGCGCCCGCGCGGCGCCGCGCAGTGGAATGGCCGAGCAGCGGAACGGCCAAGCAGCGGAATGGGAGTACGGCGATGACCGAGACCGAGGGCTACGAGACGATCCTGGTCGAGCGCAAGGGGCGGGTCGGGCTGATCACGCTCAACCGGCCCAAGGCGCTCAACGCGCTGAACACCCAGCTGATGAACGAGGTGGTGGCCGCCGCCACCGCGTTCGACCGGGACCCGGAGATCGGCTGCCTGGTGATCACCGGCTCGGAGAAGGCCTTCGCGGCCGGCGCCGACATCAAGGAGATGCAGGGCAACCGGTTCCCGGACGTCTACCTGGACGACTGGCTGGGCCCTTGGGACCGCCTCGGCGCGCTGCGCAAGCCCGTGGTCGCGGCGGTGGCCGGGTTCGCGCTGGGCGGCGGCTGCGAGCTGGCGATGATGTGCGACATCCTCATCGCGGCCGACACCGCGAAGTTCGGGCAGCCGGAGATCAAGCTCGGGGTGCTCCCCGGCATCGGCGGCTCCCAGCGCCTCACCCGCGCCATCGGCAAGGCGAAGGCGATGGACCTGTGCCTGACCGGCCGGATGATGGGCGCCGAGGAGGCCGAGCGGGCCGGGCTGGTCGCCCGGATCGTCCCGGCCGACCAGTTGCTCACCGAGGCGCTGGCCACCGCCGAGACCGTCGCCGGGATGTCCACCACAGCGGCGGTGATGCTCAAGGAGAGCGTCAACCGCGCTTTCGAGACGACGCTCGCCGAGGGCGTCCGCTTCGAGCGCCGGCTGTTCCACGCGGTGTTCGCCACGGCGGACCAGAAGGAGGGCATGGCAGCCTTCGCCGAGAAGCGGGCGCCGAAGTTCGAGAACCGCTGACGGTGGCGTTGCGGCCGGCAGTGCGGCCGATGCTGTAGCCGGCGTAGAGACAGCTGACAGCGCACAGATTTCATCATCTGAAATCTGTGCGCTGTCAGCTGTTTGCTGTTACCTGTCAGTTGTTACCTGTCCGCCGGCCGGCGGCAGGCGGCGGCTGCCGACCCTCACCCCTCCTCGACCAGCACCGTGTTCAGCCGCGCCAACCCGATGCGGGTGGCGGCCACCACGATGCGGTCGCCCGGGGCCAGCCGCCGGGTGCGGTCCGCGAAGCCCCAGTGCAGCTGGTTGCTTCGGACGAAGCGGACGGCGATCACCCGGACGCCGCCCGGGTCCTCCAGGTCGTGCCGGTTCAGACCGATCAGCCCGCTGCCGTCCTCCACCGTCAGCTCCGCGATCAGCAGCACGTGCCGGAACACCGAGAGCGTCCCGCGCACCTCGCTGCCCATCAGCGCGGCGGCGAAGGCGGGCGCGGCCAGGTAGGAGACCGAGCGGGAGGCCGCGTTGTCCAGCGTCCTGTAGAAGTGGCCGGCGAAGTTGTCGTCGAACAGCCGGACCACCACCCGGACGTCGGGGTTGCCGTGGCGCGCCTCCAGCGCCGCCTCCAGGTTGGTGGCGTCGTCCCCGCTGACCGCGACCACCGCCCGGCCGTGCTTCAGCCGGGCCCGGCGCAGCTGCTCCTCGAACGGTCCGTCGCCCAGCACCACCGGGATGCCGAGCGCCCGGGCGGCGGCGATGCCGCGGGCCTGCGGGTCCCGCTCCATGCAGACCACCGGCACGCCCATCTCGTGCAGCAGGGTCGCGACCCGGGTGCCGACGTTGCCGAGCCCGACCACGATCACGTGGTCCCGGGTGCCCGCGCTCGGGTTGCGGGGCAGTCCGCGCCGCCCGGAGCCGAGCACCTCGACCGCGATGGCGGTGGCGACCGGCGCGAAGGTGATCCCGCAGATCGTGATCACCACTTGGGCGACCCGCTGCCAGACGCCGCCCGTCCCCGTCCCTGCGGCGATGTCGGCCTGCTGGTCGGGCTGGGCGGCGCCGGCCAGGTCGAGCAGGGAGATGTAGACGGTCCAGCCGAAGTCCCGGCTGAGGTACCAGAGCACACTGAAGGCCATCAGCACCGCGGCGAGCGCGGTGAGCAGCACCAGCCGCATCCGGGCGCTGGTGAAGAAGCGCATGGTGTCGAGCAGCCGCCAGCGCAGTCGGCGCACCCAGTTGATCGGCTCCCGGGGTTCCATCCGGATCGCCTGCAACGCCGCGATCCCGCCGGGCGGCGTCTCCGCTCCGGGCCCGACCTCGGGCCCGACATCGGGCCCGACATCGGTTCCGACCTCGCTTCCGGCTCCGGGCTCGGGTCCGGATTCCGGCCCGGGATCGGTCCCGGGCGCCGGCACCGACACCGACCCCGTCCCCGTCCCCGACACCGGCCCCCGCTCCGGCGTCGCCTCTCGCCGCGCCCCACCCTGCCGGACCGGCCCGTCGTCGCCGAACTCACGGGCGAGCCGGACGAATTCGGCCGAGTCGCCCTCCTGCTCGGGCAGCAGCCGGATCTTGCTGAGGTCCTGCCGGTCGATGTGGTCGGCGACCACGCAGATCCGGTCCGAGGTGATGGCGTCGTCGAAGGCGATGTGCAGGTAACGGCCGCCGATCTCGACCGAGTTGGGCCGTCCGAGCGCGGCGGCCGCGAAGGCCGGGGCGGCGGTGGCCGAACCGGAGAGCGCGGCCCCGTTCCTGAGGAGCCGTTCGATGTTCTCGCCGAGGCGCTGGTTGAACATCCGGAAGACGATCCGGATGTCCGGGTTGTGGCCCTGGGCGCTGAGCGCGGCGTGGATGTTCTCCTGGTCGCTGCCCTCGACCAGGGCGAGGCCCCGGGCGGTGCCGATGGACACCGCACGCAGCGCCTCCTCGGTGATGTTCGGGTACTCGACGACGGCCGCGACGCCGGCGATCTGCTCGATCCGCGGTGCGTGGTCGCGGGTGCGGTCGGTGACCAGGACGACGACCGGGACTTCGTAGTGCTCGACGAGCTCCAGGATCAGCCGGTGGGCCAGTGCGTTGCCCCCACAGACGATGTAGTGCTGGCTGATCGGCTCGACCGGAGGGGTCCCCCACCCTTCAGAAGTCATACCGACGGATGATATCGACGAATAGTGTCCGGAGGATGTCATTCCGGCAGCCGAGCGGCATCGCTCGAACATACGCACCCAGCATGCGGACTGACGACGGCGCACGGAGGCTGGGGCCGTTCTCTGCCCCCGACCCCGAGGAGTACGCCGCCGTGGCCCCTCCGATCATCACCCCCGACGGCACCCCGGTGCAGGGCCCGCTCGGCCTGCTCGCCAAGGCCGCCTGGCAGGTCCTGCTGGCCGCCGGCGTCGCCTCGCTCGCCCTGGGGATCGTCGTCTTCGTCTGGCCCCGGGAGACCCTGCTGGTGGTGGGCGTCCTGTTCGGCCTCTACCTGCTGGTCATCGGCATCGTGCAGTTGGTCGCCGCGTTCGGCACCCACACCACCACCGCGCTGCGGGTGCTGGCCTTCATCAGCGGCGCGATCAGCGTGCTGCTCGGACTGCTCTGCTTCCGCAGCGCCGTGCAGTCGCTGCTGCTGCTCGCACTCTGGATCGGGATCGGCTGGCTGTTCCGCGGTATCACCCAGCTCGCCGCCGCGATCTCCGACCCGCTGATGCCCGCCCGCGGCTGGCAGGCCTTCGCGGGCGTGGCCAACACCCTGGCCGGTGTGCTGCTGATGGTCTGGCCGGTCGGCTCGATCACCGCGCTGACCGTGCTGGCCGGGTGCTGGCTGGTGGTCCTGGGCGTGGTCGAGATCGCGACCGCCATCCAGGTCCGCGGCCGGGCCAAGCAGATCCCGTCCGGGGCCTGACGCGCCGCCGCCCGCTCCGGAGGCCGCCACCGACCGGGTCCCGCGCTACGCGCCACGCCCGCTACGGGCGGGGCGCGTAGCCGAGCCGGAAGGTGGCGGCCTCCAGCCGTGCCGGGTCCAGCCGCACCTCGGTCAGCCGCTCGGCGAGCGCGAACGCGGCCTCGGTGTGCAGGTCGCCGCGCTCGCCGTCCAGCCGGAAACCACAAGCCGTCAGCAGCTCGGGGACGCCGGGGGCGTCGGCGTCCGTACCGTGCCGCTGGGCGGCGAAGAGCGGCTCGAACTGCAGCCGGCAGGCGCCCTGCTCCCACCAGTTGAAGTGGTCCACGGCGTTGGCGTTCCGGAAGTGCGAGACCAGCCGGGTGCCCTCGGCGAGGCGGGCGATGACCTGGGGCAGGCTGCCGAGGTAGCCGTACGGCTCGACCGCGAGCGCCCAGCCGTCGAGTTCGGTGACGGCGACGAGCAGCCGGTCCTCGTCCAGGTCGAACAACTCCTCGGCCTCCTCGTCCTCCCCGTCGTCGAAGGTCTCCCAGGCGGCGACCACCGCTTCCAGCCCGGTCACCGCCCGGCCGGTCAGGGCGTCGAAGCGGTGCAGCAGTTCTTCGGCGGCCGTCCCCTGGACCTGGGTGAGGCAGTAGGCCTCGCCCAGGACGGGGTAGCGCTGTTCGAACCAGGTGTAGTCGGTGGCGTGTGCGGCGGTCATGCGGCGATGCTGTCAGACCCCACCGACAGCCGGCGCTCCGGCCCCGTGATCGGCCCGCCGCCCCGGCGGCTCAGCGCCAGACCGGCGAATCCGTCCCCCAACGCCCGGGCGGGGTGTCCCAGTCGGTGGGTGCGCCGACGTAGCCGATCGGCGGCAGGGCGTACCGCAGCCGCCCGTACGCCGAGTCGGTCTCGGTGAGCCAGCGCGCCGCCTCGTACCGGTCGGCGTCCCGGTGCGGCGGGTCCGTCGGCTCGGCGGGGATGCCGTGCAGCAGCCAGGAGGCCGTGCCGGCGAAGGAGAAGCGCAGGTGGCGGCCGCCGGGGTGGTGGGTGCGCTGCTCGGTGAGGGCGCGCAGCACGGCGGCGGCGAGGAGGTAGCCGGTGCCGTGGTCGAGGGCCTGGGCGGGCAGCGCACCGGGGCGGCCGTCGGGGCCGGCCTCGTGGGCGGCGATGCCGACGCCGGCCTGGACCAGGCTGTCGAAGCCGCGGCGGCCGGCCCACGGACCGGTCCAGCCCCAGGCGCAGATCTGGGCCAGGATCAGGTCGGGCCGGCGGGCGAACAGCGCTTCGGGGGCCAGCCCGAGGGCGTCGAGCGAGCCGGGGCGATAGGCGTTGACGACGACGTCGGCGGTGTCGAGCAGTCGCTCGAAGGTGGCGCGATCGGCCGGGTCGGCGAGGTCCAGGCGGGTGGAGCGCTTGCCGAAGCCGGTGTCGGTGTGGGCGTCCTCGGCCTCGGGCAGCCGGGGCGAGTCGATCCGCAGCACGTCGGCTCCGAGCAGGGCGAGGGTACGGGTGGCGACCGGTCCGGAGATCACCCGGCTGAGGTCGAGGACCCGGATCCCGGCGGCGGGCCGGTCCGCCGGGGCGGCGGCGAGCGGGCGGACCGACGCGGTGCCGATCTCTCTGCGCTCCACCAAGGGGTGTACGGACGCACGCACCGGCGCGACCGCTACCGCGAGCGCCCCCGCCTCGTACGCGCGCTCTTGCACCTGCTCGCCCGGCAGCTTGCCGAGCGCCTCTGCGAGTTGCTCGGGCCCGGCGTCGGGGGCGAGGTCCAGGACGGCGAGCAACCGGTCGCGGTGGTGCGGGTAGTTGGCGTGGGTGCGGATCCAGCCGTCGGCGGTGCGCCAGAAACCGGAGAGCGGGGCGAAACCGACCGGCTTGCGGCCGTCGATCTCCAGGTGCCGCTCGCTGACGAAGGAGGTGGCGACCGCCCCCTCGTTCACCCGGACCGCGGGGACGGCCCCGCCGCCGCGGTGCGCGGCGAGTTCGGCCGCCGCCAACGAGCAGGCGGCCACGGCGGCCCGGGCGAGCCGGCCCACCGGAAGGCCGGAGGGCAGGCCGTCCCTCGGACCGTGGAAGGACACCCGGTCCAGCAGGTCGGCCGGTCCGCCCAGGGCGGCCCAGACATCGGCGGTGGGGCGGTCGGCGGGCCCGTGCTCGGGCGGTGTCGGGCGATCGGTCATGCCGGGCATTGTGCTCCGCATCCGGCGCGCCCGCCGTGACGCAGGCCACCGCGCACTGCCGCACGCCACCGCGCGTCGCCTCACCCCGCCGCGCGCCGGCAGCGGCCCGCACCCCGCCGACGGCCCGGCCGGGCCGGCCTCCCTTAGCCGCGGGTCGATCTGACTGTCAGTCAGGTGAACGCCCGCCAGGGCGCGGGACCGCCGGATAGGGTGCGAACGGCGGCCGACTCGGCCACCGCACGGGGGCTGAGCCGCAAGGGGGCCGCATGCACACGATCCGCCGTCTCGACCTGGGCTACATCGTCCGGCCGGCCACCGAGGTGGGCGGCCCCGAACCGCGGGTGGAGCCGGTGCTCGCGTACCTGGTCCGGAGCCCGGACGGGCTGCTGCTGTTCGACACCGGGATCGGCGCCGGCTCACCGGAGACCGAGGCCCACTACCGGCCGGTCCGCCGCCCGCTGCCGGAGGCGCTCGCCGCAGCCGGCGTCGCGGTCGCGGACATCGACCTGGTGGTCAACTGCCACCTGCACTTCGACCACTGCGGCGGCAACCCGCTGTTCGCCGGGACGCCGGTCCTGGTCCAGGCCGGCGAACTGGCCGCCGCCCGGCGCGGCGGCCACACCATCGACGGGCTGGTCGACTTCCCCGGCGCGGTGCACCGCGAGCTCGACGGCGAGGTGGAGGTCTGGCCCGGCGTTCGGGTGCTGCCCACCCCCGGGCACACCGCCGGTCACCAGTCCCTGCTGGTCGAGCGGCTGGGCGACTGCACGGTGCTGCTGGCCGGGCAGGCGTACGACTTCGCCTCCGAGTACGGGCAGGCGGTGCTGGCGCGGCAGGCGGCACGGGAGGGAGTCGCGGCGCCGCTGCCCGGTTACCGGCCCTGGCTGGACCAGGTCACGGAGCACGGGCCGCGGCAGGTGATGTTCGCGCACGACCACGCGGTGTGGGAGCTGTCCGTCTAGTGCCGATGGTCCCGGCTGGTCCCGGCTGGTCCTGGCTGGCCCCGGCTGGCCCCGGCTGTTTCCGACCGGTTCCGACTGGCTCCGACGGAACGGCAATGGAAACCGGCAGGGGTGCAGCGGGCCCGGCTGGATCAGAAGGTGAAGCGCAGCGAGCGGACCCGGTGGTCGAAGCTGGACGGGGCGAGCACCGGCTCGCCGACCGACCGCGCGCCGGGCAGCCGGGTGAACAGCTCGCGGAACAGCGCCGTCATCTCCTGCCGGGCCAGGTGCGCGCCGAGGCAGTAGTGCGGTCCGCCCCCGCCGTAGCCGAGATGGGGGTTGGGGGTGCGACTGATGTCGAAGGCCTCCGGGTCGGGGAAGACGGTCTCGTCCCGGTTCGCCGAGCCGTAGTACAGCGCGACCTTCTCCCCCGCCCGCAGCAGCGGGCCGCCCGGGCCGCCCAGCTCGTGGTCGACGGCGACGGTCCGGCGGAACTGGACGATCGGCGTGGAGTGGCGGACGATCTCGTCCACCGCGCCGTCGAGCCGTCCGTCCAGGTCGGCCAGCAGCAGTGCGCGCTGCTCGGGGTGCATGGTCAGCAGGTGCAGCCCGTGGGCGAGCGCGTTGCGGGTGGTCTCGACCCCGGCGACCAGCAGCAGGGAGAAGAAGGCGCCCAGCTCGCGGCCGGTGAGCCGGCGGCCGTCCAGGTCGGCGGTGACCAGGGCGGAGATCAGGTCCTCGGCGGGCCGGCGGCGGCGCTCGCGGCCGATCGCGGCGACGACGCCCTGCATCCGGGCGAGCGCCGCCAGCCCGCGCCCGGGCATCCGGAACCGGCGGCGCAGCGGGCGGGCCACGCCGACGTCCTCGGAGGTGCGGTTGACCAGTTCGAGGATGGTGCGGCGGGGGCGCTCCGGGACGCCCATCATGGTGCAGATCACCTGGAACGGGAGTTCGCCCGCGACCGCGCCGACGAAGTCCTCCGGCCGCTCGCGCTCGACCCCGTCCACCAGGGCGGCGGAGATGCGCCGGACGTCCTCCTCGACCCGGCCGAGCAGGCGCGGAGTGAAGGCCCGGGAGACGATCCGGCGCAGTTGGGCGTGCCGGGGGTCGTCGAGGTTGACCATCGAGTCGCCGAACAGCAGCCGCACCCACCGGGCCGGTTCGGGGATGGTGACGCCGGGGCCGGAGCGGAACACGGCGGGGGTGCGGCTGGCCTCGACCACGTCGGCGTGCCGGACCAGGGCGTGGAAGCCCCGGCCGGTGGCACGGTCGCCGAAGTAGACCGGGGCGGGACGGCGGCGCAGTTCGGCGAAGGCGGCGGCGCGGGCGGGGGCGGGCAGCTGCCAGAATCGCGGGTCGGCGAGGTCGGGGGTGCCTGGCGTCGGGGTGCCGAGCTCGGTCGGGGTACCGGGCTCCGTCGGGGTGTCCATGGCCGTGCCTCCTGTTTCCGGTGCTTACGGTCTCCGGCCGTTCCGGTGTCCGGCCGTTCCGGTGTCCGGCCGTTCCGGTGCCTCCGCTCGGGCGACGTCCAGCGTCTCCGCTCGGAATCGTTCCGAATCGTTCGGACCGGCCCCGATTCGTTCCGGCACGCACGATCCGTGGCCGAATGTGCACTTTTAGTGAGTAGGAGGTGCGTGTGTCAAGCCGGATCGGCCACTGCGTGAAACCGTGCTACAAGCGGCTGATCCGCCGACCTGACGGGCCGGGCATGTTCTCACGGACCGGAACCGGCCATCACCGGAGGGTGCGGTACGGGCGGGCCGTGGCGGGTGCGACGATGAGTGCCATCGTGATGACCGACCGGATCCGCCTGCTGCGCGCCGCGGTCTTCGCCGCGCTGTGCGTGGCGCTGGCCGCCACGGCGCACGTCGCCATGGCCGGGGCCGGAGCCTCCCCGCCGGTACTGCTCGGTGCCTTCGGGGCCGTCCTCGCACTGACCTGGCTGCTGGCCGGGAAGCGGCGCGGGCTCGGGGTGATCAGCGTCTGGATGGTCGCGGCGCAGAGCGCGCTGCACCTGCTGTTCGAACACGCCAGGACGCTCGGCCGCGGCGGCGGTGGCCTCCGGCAACTGGCCGGCACGGACTGGGCCGCGCTGCTGCTCTGCAACCCGGACCGGACCGCCGGCGGGCTCTCCCCCGTCGAGCTGGCGCGGATGGCCGGCATCGACCCGGACGTGCCGCCGGCCGCCGGCCGTCCGCACCCGATGGCCGGGATGCACCACGGGGCGGCGGGGCCGGCCGACGGAACGGCCATGGACGTGGGGCTGCCCGGGATGACCGGCACGTCGCACGTCATGCCGACGGGGGCCGCCCACGGGATGACCGGCGGGATGTCTCCCGGAACGTCCGATGGGATGACCGATCGGATGACCGGCGCAATGGCGCACGGGATGTCCCACGGCATGTCGCCGGGGATGGCCCTCGCCCACCTGCTGGCGGCGCTCGCCTGTGCACTGCTGCTCTGGCGCGGCGATGCCGCGCTGGCCCGGGTCTTCGAGTTGCTCGCCGCGCTCGGGGGCGTCGTCGCGGGGGCGCTGCTGCTCCCGCTGCTGACGCTGGTCGCGCGGCCCTTCGGGCACCGGCCGCCGGCCGCGCCCCGGTCGGCCGACCGGCCGGCTCGGCTGCCCCGGTCGGTACTGCTCACGCATGCCGTGGTCCGGCGCGGGCCGCCGGCGTTCGCCCCCGCCTGCTGACGCGCCCGACGCGCTCCTCCCCCTGCGGCCGGACTCCGGCCCCCTGCCGGGACCTCGGCGTCGGGCAGGTCGCCCTGCCGCGCCGTCGTGCCCCGCGCCGTCACTCCAGTGCCGTAACGCCCCGCACCGCCGCGCCGACAGGGCTCGGGCCCGGACCCGCGTCCGCCGCCGTCCCCACGGGAGGTGCGGCGCGCCACACGGCCGGCCCATGGACGCCTGCGGTGCCGCCGTGCGCGGAACCGCCCCCCGCCTTCCCACGGGACCTTCCCATGCCTCACTTCGACCGCGCACCGGTTCTCGCCGGCGCCGGCGTCCTACCGCTCCGGTGCCTCCGGCACGTTGCCCGGACCGCCCACACGCGGACCGCCCACTCGCGGACCGCCCAGACCCGGACCGTCCACACGCGGACCGTCCAGACCCAGCCGGGCCGACAGCCCGGCCGCCCACTCCGGTGCGGGCCCCTCGACGGCGGCGGCCCGTACCTGGGCGCGCAGGCGCTCGGCACGGTCCAGCCAGTCCCGGCAGCCGGTGCAGCGCGCCAGGTGCTTGTCCAGCCGGGCACCGGGCAGGCCACTCGGTTCGCCGTCGAGCCGGGCGGACAGAGCGGTACGGAACTGCGCGCATCTCATACGACCATCGTCCTGCATGGCGATCAGGCCGGGGCCGGCCGGGTCGGCGGCCGCCGTGGATGACGACCAGCTCACCGCGCTCGCGCTGACCGCCCGCTCGGGCCGGGCGGCGGACGTCGAGGCCTTCGTCCGGGCGACCCAACGGGACGTCTGGCGCTTCGTCGCCCACCTCACCGACGTCCAGTCCGCGGACGACCTCGCCCAGGAGACCTTCCTGCGGGCGCTGCGCGGCCTGCCCGCCTTCGCCGGCCGCTCCTCGGCTCGCACCTGGCTGCTGTCGATCGCCCGGCGCACCGTGATCGACCGGTACCGGATGGCCGCCGCCCGGCCGCGCTGCGCCGCACTGCCGGACTGGCAGGAGGCGGCGGAACGGCAGGGCGGTACCCCGGCGGCCGGGTTCGAGGACGGGATCGCCCTCGGGGACCTGCTCGAACGGGTGCCCGCGCAGCGACGGGAGGCCTTTGTGCTGACCCAGGTGGTCGGCCTGAGCTACGCCGAGGCGGCCCAGGTCGCCGGCTGCCCGGTCGGCACCGTCCGCTCGCGGGTCGCCCGGGCGCGGGAGGAGTTGATAGCGCGCCTGCGGGCGGCCGAGGCCGGGGAGTTCGCAGCAGCCTGCTGAGCGGCGCCCTGCGCCGCCGAGTGGGGGGACGGCGATCGGCGGCGGTGGACGGCGGTGGACGGCGATCGGCGGCGGTGGGCCGGCGAGGCACGCCGGGGCACGCGGACAACTGACGGCGAACAGATTTCAGATGACAGATGACAGATTTCAACTTCTGTCATCCGTTCGCCGTCGGCCGCCCGTCCAGAAAAATCCCCCAAGTGTTCGGAACCGGAGCCCTCCCGCCCCCGACTGCTGTACCGGACACCGCCGCCGAGGCGGTGCCGGTACGGCAACGGGGGAACGGAGGACCTTCATGCGAGCACAAGACCCCTCGCCCACCGCTTGTCTGATCACCCATCAGACCGAGCCGGTGGACCGGTGGAGCCTGGTCGTTGCCGCCGGACTGCTCTCGTTCGTCGCGATGCTCGACATGAACGTGGTCAACCTGGCGCTCACCGATCTCGCCGCCGGCCTGCACGTCTCCGCCGGGGTCGCCCAGTGGGCCGCGCTCGGCTACCAACTCCCCCTGATAGCACTGCTGTTGCCCGCAGGCCGGTGGCTTGACCAGGTCGGCACCCGGCCCGCGCTGCTGCTCGCGGTCAGCTGCTTCGCGAGCTGCAGCGTGCTGGCCGCCCTCGCCCCGTGGGCGAGCTGGCTGATCGCGGCGCGGCTGCTGCAAGGCGCCTTCGGGGCCGTGCTGTTCGTGCTGATGCCGGTGCTGGCCGCGACCTCCGTCCGGCCCGAGCTTCGCGGGCGGGCGATGAGCGTGCCCGCGACGCTGGGGCCGCTGGGCGCCGTCACCGGCCCGGTGCTCGGTGGCCTGCTGCTGGACCACTTCGGCTGGCGGGCGGTCTTCCTGGTCAAGCTGCCGGTCTGCCTGGCCGCCGTCCTGATCGTGCGCCGGTACGCCCCGCGCAGCGGTCGGCTGCGCCTGCCCGACCGGGGTTCGCTCGGCGACGCCGCCCTGATCGGCGCGGCGATGGCCGACGTCCTACTGGGCCTCACCCTCACGCCGACCGCCCCGCAGTGGCTGCTGCTCGCGCTGCCCGCCGCACCGCTGGTGCTGCTGTGGCTGCGCCGCCCGGGCGGGCGGCCGGTCGCCGAGGTGCTGCGGGCCGCCGGCACCACCGGGGTGAACGCCTCGGTGCTGGCGCTCGCCGCCGGTTTCGCGGCCTGCCAGTACCTGCTGGTCCAACACCTGCGCGGCCCGCACGGCCAGAGCGCCACCGCCACCGCGCTGACCATGCTGGCCTTCCCGCTCGGCATGGTGCTGGCCGGACGGGTCGGCGGGCGGCTGGCGGACCGCTGGGGCGCCCGACCGACGGCGCTCACCGGCGCCGCCGTCACCACCTGCGGCCTGGCGCTGCTCGTCCCGGTGGACACCGGCTGGTCCAGCGTGGACATCGCCGCCCGGCTCGCCCTGGCCGGCGCCGGCATGGGCCTCAACGGCGGCCCGACCCAGGCGCTGGTGATGACCGCCTCCCCCCGCGGGAAGCTCGCCACCGCCGGCTCTGCTGTCCAGCTCTCCCGCAGCCTGGGCTTCGCCCTCGGCCCGGCCCTGGCCACCGCCGCCGCCCTGGCGGGCGACCGCGCCACCACCGGCACCCATGTGGGCATCGCCCTGGCCGCCGCGGTCGCCGCCACCGCCGTGCCGCTGCTGGCGCTGCACCGCCGCCGTCCGCAGGCCTGAACCCCGAACCCGAACCCCGAACCCGAACCCCGAACCCGAACCCCGAACCCGAGCCCGGAACTCTGAGCCCCAAGCCCTGAGCCCCGGGTGCCCCGGGAGCCGGGCCGAACAGACCCCACAGACTCATCCGCCTCACCGGAGGAAGCACACCCATGACCGACATCGCCCGCATCCCGGCCGCGCCCGAGGCCGCGCGCTGCCCGTACGGCTACGGCCTCGACCCGCTCCCCAGCCCCGTCCCGCTGCACGGCTCCGCCTACAAGACCGATCCCTACCCGCTCTACCGCCGGATGCGCGAGGCCGGGCCGGTACACCGGGTGGAGTTCCCAAGCGGCATCCACGCCTGGCTGGTCACCGGCTACCAGGCCGCCCACGCGACCCTCAACGACGCCCGGCTCGGCAAGAACCACGCGCTGGGCAACGACAACTGGCGTCGGCTCGCGTCGATCATGCCGGAGCCCCAGCACTCCCAGCTCCAGGTCCACCTGCTGCACCAGGATCCGCCCAAGCACACCGTGATGCGCCGCCTGGTGCTGGACGCCTTCGCCCCGCGCCGGGTGGAGGCGCTGCGGCCGCGGCTGCAGCAGCTCGCCGACCAACTGGTGGACGGGCTTCCGCCCGTCGGCGGCGCCGATCTGGTGGCGGGCTTCGCGGCCCACTACCCCTTCCGGGTGCTGGCCGAAGTCATCGGCCTACCCGCCGAGTTGGCCGCCCGCTTCGACCGGGACTGGGGCAAGGTGGTGCAACCGGTCGGCCCGCAGGACCCGGGCCGGCCGGCGTACGAGGCGCGACTGCGCGGGCTGCAGACGTACATCGCCGAGGTGGTCGCCCGCAAGCGCGCCGACTCCCGCTCCGCCGGTTGGGACGAGGGCGAGGACCTGCTCGGCCGGCTCGTCGCCGCCCACGACGCGGGCGAGTTGAGCCGCGAGGAGCTCGACTCGATCGTGTTCCAGCTGCTGGTCGCCGGGCAGGAGCCGGTCACCAACCAGATCACCACCATGCTGATCACCCTGCTGCGCCACCCCGAGCAGCTCGACGCCCTGCGCGCGGGCCTCGACGAGCCCGGCCGACTGGCCCGGGCGGTGGAGGAACTGCTGCGCCACGACGCCGCGTTCGAGCTCACCACCTGGCGATTCTTCGCCGAGGACAGCGAGCTGTCCGGCACCACCGTGCCGGCCGGCGACTCGGTGATCGTCTCGCTCTGCGCCGCCAACCGCGACGACGCGCAGTTCCCGGAGGCCGACCGCCTGGACCTCGACCGCACCCCGAACGCCCACCTCGCCTTCGGCCACGGCATCCACTACTGCCCGGGTGCCGCCCTGGCTCGGGCCGAACTCCAGATCGCGGTCGGCACCCTGCTCGCCCGGCTGCCCGGACTGCGCCCCGGCGGTACACCCGGGGACGGCCTGGACGAACTCGCCTGGATCCCCGCCGTCCTGGCCCGCGGGGTGAACCGGCTGCCGGTCGCCTACGACCGGCGCAGCTGAACCCCGGCGCAGCCGCACACCGGCCCACCCGTCATCCACCAACCCGTCACCATCCGTGGAGGAGATCCATCATGCCGCCCGTCGGCACCGCCCCCGTCGTCACCAGTGCCTCCGAGCAGCAGTCGCCCGCTCAGCTCGCCGCCCGCATCCTGGGCCTGCTGCTTCCGCACCGCCGTGCCTCGGACCCGGAGTTCGCCGCCCGGCCCGAGCACTTCCCCTTCCAGCTCGCGCAGTTGGCGGACTACATCGAGGCCGGTGAGCCGATCGTGTTCACCCTGCCGGGCTTCCCTTGCAAGTCGCCGAACCCGGCCAAGGTGCTCGGCCATCTACCCGACGAGGGCGAGCGGTTGTCCCTGACCTTCCTCGACGACCTCTGCGGCCGGATCGGCCGGATCCACCGGCCCGGCGCCCGGATCCTGATCTGCTCCGACGGGCACGTCTTCGGCGACCTGATCAACGTCCCCGACGGGCACATAGACGAGTACTCGGACGAGTTGACCGCGATGATCCGGTGCGAGGGCCTCCGCCATCTGGGCACCTTCGACCTGCGGGCGGTGCTCGGCGACCTGCCGTACGACGAGAAGCGCGCCCTGGTGCACGAGCGGTACGCGCCGAGCGTCGAGGAGTTGCGCGAGCAGGTGGTGACCGAGCAGGAGACCCTGCGGCTCTACCGCGGCATCACCCGGTTCCTCACCGAGGACACCGTGGACTTCCCCGGCACCCGCTCCGCCCTGCAGCGGGACTGCCGTCGCCGCGCCTACGGGGTGATCCAGCGCAGCCGCGCCTGGGGTGAGTTGATCGCGGAGCAGCACCCCCGGTCGGTGCGGCTGTCGATCCACCCGCAGCCGGCCGGCGCGCCGAAGTTCGGCATCCGGCTGCTGTCGGCACCCGACGCCTGGATGACGCCCTGGCACTCAACGGTGCTCCACCGGGCGGACGGTGGCTGGGAGTTGCGGCGCAACGAGGAGGCGGCGCGGCTCGGTCGGCCGGTCCTGCGCGAGGGCCGGCCGAGCCACTACCAGGCCTACTGAACCACGGGCCGCTGCTGAACGCCGGGCTGCCGCTGTGCCCCGGGCTGCCGCTGTGCCCCGGGCTGCCGCTGAACGCCGGGCTGCGGAGCAGCGGCGCCGGCCGGGGAGCGGTGGTCGAAGGCGATCAACGGGTCACCGGTGAGCGGGTGTTCGACCACCGCGGCGCGGACGCCGAAGACCTCCGCCAGCAGTTCGGCGGTCAGCACCTCCCGCGGCGTCCCGGAGGCCACCAGGGCGCCGCGGTGCAGCACGTGCAGGCGGTCGCAGACCGAGGCGGCGGCGTTGAGGTCGTGCAGCGCGACCAGCGTAGTGCGGCGCTGCTCCCGCAGCAGGGCGAGGAGTTCGACCTGGTGCCGGACGTCCAGGTGGTTGGTCGGTTCGTCCAGCACCAGGACGTCCGGCTGCTGGGCGAGCGCGCGGGCGAGTAGCACCCGCTGCCGTTCGCCGCCGGACAGTTGGGCGAACCGCCGGTCGGCGTCCCCGCTCATGCCGACCCGGCCCAGCGCCTCGGCGGTGATCCGGTGGTCCTGCGGGTCGTCGGCCGCGAAGGCCCGCTTGTACGGGGTGCGGCCCATTGCCACCACCTCTCGCACGCTCAACTCGAATCCCCCGCCGCGCTCCTGGGGCAGGGCCCCGATGTGCCGGGCGGACTGCGCGGGGCGCAGTCCGGCGAGGTCCCGCCCGGCCAGCAGGACCCTCCCGGCGCTCGGCCGCAGGTGCCGGTAGACGGTGCGCAGCAGGCTGGACTTGCCGCTGCCGTTCGGCCCGACCAGCCCGGCGATCTCCCCCTCCTCGGCGACCAGATGGACCCCGGCCACCACCGTGCGGCCGGCCAGGGCGACGCTCAGGTCCTCGACGGCGATCCTCAACTGCGCTCCAGTCGTCGGTCCAGCAGGTAGAGCAGGGTGGGGGCGCCGAGGACGGCGGTGACCACGCCGATCGGCAGTTCCTGGCCGTCCAGGGCGGTGCGGGCCACGGTGTCCACGACGGTCAGCAGCACCGCCCCGGTGAGGGCGGACAGCGCCAGCAGGCGCCGGTGGTCGCCGCCGACCAGCAGCCGGCAGACGTGCGGCACCATCAGCCCGACGAAGCCGATCGCCCCGGAGACCGCGACCAGCACCCCGGTGAGCACGCTGGTGACGACGAACACCTCGCGGCGCAGCCGGGCCACGTCCACGCCGAGTCCGGCGGCCGTCTCGTCTCCCATCAGCATCGCGTTGAGCCCCCGGGCGCGGGCCTGGAGCAGCGCCAGTCCGAGCGCCACAGCGGCGGTGGGGATGGCGAGTTGGTCCCAGACGGCGCCGCCGAGGCTGCCCATCAGCCAGAACAGCACGCCTCGGGTCTGCTGCTCGTCACTGGTCTGGAGGACGAGGTAGCTGGTGAGGCCGCCGAGGAACTGGGCGATGCCGATGCCGGCCAGCACCAGGCGCAGCGGGGAGAAGCCGCCGCCGCGCCGGGCCATCAGCCAGACCAGGGAGAACGCGGCGAGCGCGCCGGCGAAGGCCGCCAGGGAGACGGTGAGGCCGAGCGCGCTGCCGAAGGAGAGTTCGAACCCGAAGGCGGTGCCGAGGACGATGGTGGCGACCGCCCCGAGCGAGGCGCCGGAGGAGATGCCGAGCAGGTAGGGGTCGGCGAGCGGGTTGCGGACCAGGGCCTGGACGGCGGTGCCGACCAGGCCGAGTCCGGCACCCACCACGGCCGCCAACAGGGCACGTGGGACGCGCAGTTGCCAGACGATGAGGTCGCGGGTGCCGGGTTCGGGGGCCCGGCCGGTCAGGTGGTGGACGACCACCGACCAGACCTCGCCGGGCGGGATGTCGACCGAGCCGAAGGAGACGGCGGCGGTCAGCGCGAGCACCAGGACGACGGCGAGCGCCCCGGCCAGCGGCCCGGCCCGCAGGGTGCGGGCCGCTGGCCGGGCGTCCGGGGACTCGACTCGGGCTGCCGAAGTCACCTTCTACTGGCCGTTCTTGACGAGATCGGGGTGGATGGTGGCGGCGATCTCCCGGACCGCGTCGGCGTTGCGCACGCCCGCGATGGTGGTCATCTCGGAGCCGAGCCGCACGAAGTGGCCCTCCTGGACGGCCTTCAGGCCCTGGGTCGCCGGGAAGCCCCGCAGGAACGCCTCTGCGTCGTCGAAGGCCTTGCGGGTGGCCTCCTCGCTGCCCCGGTTCCGCACGGCCAGCTGGATCCAGTCCGGGCTCTTGGCGACGACGTCCTCCCAGGAGCCGGGCTTGAAGTCGGCGTCGCAGTCGGCGAAGACGTTGCGGGCCCCAGCCAGGGTGATGACGGCGTTGGCCACCTGCCGGCCGCAGACGGCCGTCGGCTGCTTCGTCCCGGCGTCGAAGTCGAAGACGAAGTAGCCGGGCCGCTCGTGCTCCGGGACGCCGGCGAGCGCGGTGCGGACCTCGCCGATCCGCTTCTCCATCCCGGTGACGAGTTCCTCGGCACGGGCGCTGGTGCCGGTGACGGCGCCGAGGCGGCGGATGTCCTCCTCGACCCCGGCGAGATCGGTGCGCGGAGCCTTGGCGGCCTTCGGGGTGCCGGCGCAGGCGGTGGAGAGCAGATAGACGTGCTGGATGCCGGCCGCCGCGAACTCCGCCTCGGTGGGCCCGGTCGCGCCGCCCATCATCGGCATCGCGCCGAAAGTGTCGACGTAGAGGTCGGCGCCGGAGCCGAGCAGCTTCTCCTTGGGGACGGTCTTGTCGCCGAGCACCGGCACCTTGGCGCCCTGTTCGGCCAGCGCCGCCGGCAGGGTGCCCTTGCCGGGCGGGAAGCCGGTGCCGATGACCCGGTCGCCCGCACCGAGTTGGAGCAGCATCTCCAGGCTCGCCGCGTTGCTGGTGACGATCCTGGCCGGGGCCTTGGCTATGGTCGTCTCCTTGCCCGCGCAGTCGGCGACCGTGACGGGGTAGCTCCCGGCCGGGCCTGGCTGGGCGGTGATGGCGGCGCCGGTGCCGCCACCGACGCTTCCGCCGCTTCCGCAGGCCGTGGCGAACAGAGCGACGGCGGCCGCGATACCGCAGACGACGCGAGGGCGCATGAGGACTCTCCTGGTCGGTGATCGTGCTGGAGCCCGTGCTGCGGACCCGGACCAGGTAGTCGGACCCGGCCCGCGCCGGGTTCCCGGGACTTCCGGGTCTTCCTGACGGCCCCGCACGCGGGCGCCGCGCGTAGGGTGGCCGGATGGCGGACCCCACCGACCCCACCGACCCGAGCGACTCCACCGACCCCACCGTCCCGGCCGACGCACGTGACGACCTCGGCCTGCCCGTGCGCCTCGGCCCGCTCGCGCCGCGCCGGGTGGTCTCGCTGGTGCCCTCGCTTTCCGAGGCCGTCGCCGCCACCGCGCCCGGACTGCTGGTCGGCGTCACCGACTGGTGCAGCCACCCGGCCGACTTGACCGCGGCCCGGATCGGCGGCACCAAGAACCCCGACCTGCCGGGTGTCCTCGCGCTCGCCCCGGACCTCGTGATCGCCAACGACGAGGAGAACCGCCGCCCCGACCTGGACGCGCTGCGGGCGGCCGGGGTTCCGGTCTGGGTCACCGACATCCGCACCCTGGACGGCGCCTTCCGCTCGCTGGACCGGCTGCTCACCGTCGCCTGCCGGCTGCCCCGGCCGGCCTGGCTGGACGAGGCGGAGGCGGCCTGGCGCGACGTCCGGCCGGCGGCGGACGGCCCGCGGGCGATCGTGCCGATCTGGCGCCGCCCGTGGATGGTGCTCGGCCGCGACACCTTCGCCGGGGACCTCCTGCACCGGCTCGGCCTGCGGCTCGTCCACGCCGGGCACCCCGAGCGCTACCCGGCCGTGCCGCTGCCCGAACTGCGGACGTGCCGGCCGGACCTGGTGGTGCTGCCCGACGAGCCGTACCGCTTCACCGTCGAGGACGGCCCGGAGGCGTTCCCCGGCGTCCCCGCCGCGCTGGTCAGCGGACGGCACCTGACCTGGTACGGACCGTCCCTCGTGACCGCTCCGACCGTCCTCCGGCAGACGATCGACCACCCGTTCGTCCAGGGCGGAACGACCGCACCATAGGATGACCGCCACTCTCCGGGATCACCGGTGACAAGTGGGGGGACCACAGATGAAGTCGAGCACCACCCGGCGGACCACCGTCCTGGTGTGCGTCGTCGCCGTCTCGACCGCCGTCCTGGCGGGCTGCGGCACCAAGAGCGCCGACAAGCACCCGGACGCGGCGCCGCCCACCACGCTCACGGCGGCCACCGCCACACCCGGCGACACCGCGAGCGCCAGCCCGTCCGCCACCGCGTCACCTAGCGCCACGGCCTCCGCGAGCCCCGACGCCTCACACAGCCCGAGCGCCGGCCCGAGCAAGTCGGCGAAGGCCACGCCCAACGCCCAGCCGAGCAACGCCAAGGGCGCCGGCGCCAACGCGGCCGGCGCGCCCGCCACCCAGCCGCCGGTCGAGAAGCCCGCCATCCCCGCCCCGGTGCCGTCCGCCAAGCCCGGCGCCGTCGCCCTCCCGGCACCGCCCGCGCCGCCGGCCGGCCACGTACCCCCGCTGCAGAGCGGCTGCCAGCCCAGCAAGCCCCAGCCGGACGAGCCCAAGGCCTCGGTCGCCACCGCGCTCAGCTCGGCGGCCGGCCAGTCCCGGGTGCTCAACCTCAGCTCCGGCGGCACCGACAAGCTCCCGCCGCTGCCCGTCAACCTGGTCAAGGCGATCGCCTGGCAGGAGAGCGGCTGGCAGTCCGGCATCCTCGCCTGCGACGGCGGGATCGGCACCATGCAGGTCATGCCGAACACCGTCGCCTGGATGAACGGCAAGTACGGCACCACCTCCGACCCCAAGACGCTCGCCGGCAACGTCCAGCTCGGCGCCCAGCTGCTCGACTGGCTGATCGCCTACTACGGCGACTCCTCCTTCGGCGGCAAGTACGACCTCTCCCCCGACCCTGCCACCGGCAAGACGCCGCTGCTGGACCTCGTCGTCTCGGCGTACAACGCCGGCGCGGGCAACGTCCACTACAACACCGTCACCGACCCGACCACGGGCGCGGTCGTCGGCAGCCTGGACATCCCGAACCCGAAGTACGTCTCCAACGTCAAGGCGCTGATGGCCTCCCAGCCCTGGAACCAGGCCGGCTGACGAGCTCCGCCCCCAGCGGGGCCGGACTGCACAGGGCCCGGGACGCGAGTCGCGTCCCGGGCCCTGTGCAGTCCGGCGTGTTGCCCGGACCCTAGCCGCGCGCGGCGGTGACGGCGGCGCCGAGCGCCTCCTTGATCCGGGGACCGAGCCGGGCGAAGCCCAGCTCCTTCATGGCCGCGCGGAGCAGCTCCTCGTCACTCCGCTCGGTGCCGTCGGCGTCGATCCAGCGGACGACGGCGAGCAGTTCGTCCGCCGAGTAGGCGGTCACGGGGCGGCCGGGGGTGAAGTCCGGCTTCGCGGGACGGCCACCGGACTCCTCCGCGACGGGCTCCGCCTCGGGGGCGGACGCCTCTTCGGCGGCGGCCTCGGGCTCGGCCTCGACGACGGCGGGCGCCTCGGCGACGGGCTCGGGCTCCTCGGCCACCACGGCCGGCTCCACGACCGCGTGGACGGGGGCCTCCACGTCGGCCTTCGGCTCCACGACCTCAACGGCCTCGGCCTCGGCGACGGGCTCGGGCGCCTCGGCCACCACGGCCGGGTCCTCCCCTACCGCCGGCTCCTCGACCTCAACGGCCTCGACCGTGGGCGCCTCTTCGGCGGCCTCGGCCTCAACCTCGACGGCCGGTTCCACGACCTCAACGGCGGGCGCCTCGGCGACCACGGCCGAAGTCTCCTCGGCAACCTCGGCAACCTCGGCAACCTCGGCAACCTCGGCCTCCGCAGCCGCCTCGGCCGCCTCGGCGACGACGGCCTCGACCGTCGGCTCGTCGACCTCGACGGTCTCCGGCTCGGCAGCCTCAACAGCGGGCACGTCGGCGACCGCGTCCGACTCGACCTCGGCCACAACCTCGGCTTCGACCTCGACCTCGGCCACAACCTCGGCTTCGACCTCGACCTCAGTCTCGACCTCGGCGGCAGGCTCCTCCACCGCCTCCGGCTCCGCCGCCACCTCGTCCGCGGCTGCTGCCTCGGCCAGCGCGGCGGTGGCGGCGGCCACCAGGTCGTCAGCGGCCGGGGAGGGCGCCGGGAGGGAGACCACGGCGGCCGGGGCGTCCTCCGTCTCCTCCACCGCGGTCAGCGCTGCCTCGGCGATGTCCACGTCCGTACCCGCCGCCTCTACGGCCTCGGTGTTCTCCTCGGTGCCCGCCTCGGCCTCGGCCTCGATCTCGACGGCCTCCTCGGCCAGCCCGTCCCGCTGTCCGGCCGCCAGGGCCTGACGCGCGGCGGTCTCCTCTACACCGGCCTCCTCGGCAACCGGCTCCTCGACCGCCGACTCGCCCAACCCGTCCCGCTGCCCGCCCGCCAGGGCCTGACGCGCCGCGTACGCGGCCTCGGCGGCGCGGCGGTCGGCCTTGGCGGCGGTGAGTTCGGCGAGCAGGTCGGCGAGGCCGGCCTCCTCCAGGGTGGCGCGCAGGCCGCGGATGGTGGGCAGGCGGTAGAGGGTGCCCTCGTCGGCGGCGAGCCGCTCGACCAGGTCGACGAGGTCCGCGAAGGCGAGCCCGTCCAGGTCGTGGTCGGGCAGCAGGCGGGCGAGGTCGCGCAGGCCGGTGTTGATGGGTTCGAAGGCCTGGGCGGTGCGCTCGACCAGGGCTCCGTCGGCGGGCGCGCTGGGGAGGGTGCCGGCCGGGGCGATGGCGGACCAGGCGCGGCGCTCGATCTCGGCGGAGGTGAGCGCCTCGTGCAGCTCCTCGCGGCGGACCTTGCGGTCGTGGGCGAGGGCGGCGGCCTGCTTGCGCAGCGAGCGGCCGCGCAGCCAGGAGAGCTTGACGCCGTTCTCGCGGCGCCAGGTGCTGTCGGCGGTGGCGGCGGCGAGGGCGACGAGGTCGGCGTCGTAGGCGGCGCTGGTGAGGGTGGCGGAGGTGCGGTGCACCCGCTGGAGCATCTCGACCAGCAGCGCGGTCTTGGCAACGGTGTCGGGCTCATCGAGCTTGACGTCGGCGGCCAGGGCGGTGACGGCGTCCCAGGTCTGCTGGAGGTCGCGGCCGCGCAGTTCGGCGAGCGCGGTGGAGGCGGCGCGGGCGTCCTCGGGGGTGGCGACGGTGTCGACGGCCGCGTACCAGGCGTGGGTGTCGGCACTGAGCGTGAAGGCCCCGAGTTCGGCGTAGCGGCCGAGGTCCTCGCGGAGGTCGGGCTCCGCAGCGGCGTCCTGGGGGTCCTTGACGTCTGCGGCGTCGGCGACGTCCACCGGGTCGGCTGCGTCGGCGTTGCGCGAGTGAAGCACTGTCATGTGAGGTCCGGTTCTGGGCGACGGCGGCGGGGCTGACGACGAGGGGGCGGCGGACCGGGTGCGCGGGGCCCCTGGGGCGGGACCGGGGGGCGCGCGGTCGGGCCGCCGGTTGTGGAGGCCCAGAATACGGGTGCCCGTTCGAGCCTTGCACGCACCCACCGCCGGGACGGGCCGGTGTCGTGTGCCATACCGCCCGCCTGGCCGCTACTCGGGAGGTCCGCCCGGGTGGTCCGGTGCTGGTCCGGGCGGGTGGCCGGGGTGCTCCGTCCGGGGTGGGCGCGGTCGCCGCAGCCCGTCCAGGGGGACGGCGCGGACGCCCCTGGCCGGGCGGGACGGGCGGTCCGGCGAGGGGTGGCCGGGCGGCGGGTGGTGGCCGGCCCGGGCGAGGGTGGGCAGGTCGACCGGCGCGAGGTACTCGTGCAGCGCGGTGCGGTGCCACCAGGCGCCGGTTTCCCGCAGTTCGCGCCATCCGGTGAACCGGTAGAGGTGGAGGGTCGCCCGGACGTGGGTCGGCGGGGCGTCGGGGAAGGGGTTGTGGCGCAGCAGTCGCAGGGTCGCCCGGTCGCCGGCCAGCAGGCGGGTGACGAAGGGCAGGAACCAGGGGCGGGCGTAGGCGGGCGAGATGCCGGCGAACCACATCAGCCAGTCCAGCCGCAGGTGGTAGGGGGCGTACTGACGCGGGAGGCGGCGCACGTCGCCGGGTTTGCCCTTGAACCCGTACTCGTGCCAGACGGTGTGCGGGCTGAGGACGGCCTCGTCGGTGCCCTCGATCACCACCTCCTGGCGCAGGCGGTTGACGCTGCCGAAGGCGCCGTAGGTGTTGACCAGGTGCAGCCGGTTGAAGGAGCGGTTCATCACCTGGCCGCGGGAGAGCAGGTTGCGCACCGGCCAGTAGCTGAGCACCAGGACGCCGGCGGTGACCGCGGCCACCAGTGCCTGGTACCAGAGGGGTGCGGCGGGGAGGTCCCGGGCGTGGCCGGGCAGTCCGAGGCGGGACGGTTCGACGGCGGCGAGGGTGAGGACGACGGTGAGCCAGTTGAGCCAGGCGAAGTTGCCGGAGGCGATCAGCCACAGCTGGGTGGCGATCACCGCGCAGGCCGCGTAGCTCGCGACCGGCTGCGGGAGCAGCAGGCCGATCGGGACGAGGAGTTGGACGACGTGGTTGGCCGCCGCCTCGACCCGGTGCAGCGGGTCGGGCAGGTGGTGGAAGAACCAGCTGAGCGGTCCGGGCATGGGCTGGGTCTCGTGGTGGTAGCGCAGGCAGGTCAGGTCGCGCCAGCAACTGTCGCCGCGCAGTTTGATCAGTCCGGCGCCGAACTCGACCCGGAAGACCAGCCAGCGCATCAGCCAGAGCACGGGGGTGGGCGGTGCGGTGTCGGCGTTGCCGAGGAAGGCGGCGAGGGAGCCGGCTTCGAGCAGCAGTGACTCCCAGCCGAACGAGTACCAGGTCTGCCCGACGTTGACGATGGAGAGGTAGAGGGCCCAGAGCACCGCCCAGGCCAGGATCGACGCCCAGAGCGGGACTTCGTCGCCGAGTCCGGCGACGAGGGCGGCGGCCAGCGCGGCGCCGGCGAGGGAGACGGCGGCGAAGAAGCGGTCGCTGTAGTGGAGGTGGAAGAGGCCGGGCGCCTTGCGGAACGGGACGCGGGCGGTGAAGCGGGGCACCGGCAGCATGCCGTGGGTGCCGATGAGGGCGCGGAACTGCGCGACGGCGGCGAGGAATCCGATCAGGTAGAGGCCGGCGAGCAGGCGCTGGACGAGCAGGCGGCTCAGCCAGTAGTCGGGGGCGGCGAACCAGTCCATCCAGTTCATGCGGCCCATGCCTACCACCGGCGGCGCGTGGCCGGGCCCGGGTCGGGGTGCGGGCGGCGGACGGTTCACCCGCTCGGCCCGAGGGCGAACTGCCGCCCAGCGCCGCGACCGGCCCGCCTCGGGGCACTCCGGACCTACCGCCGCTCAGCGCCGCGCGCGAACTGCCATGGCCCGTACGGCCGGCCGCCCCCGCCCCGGAACGGCAGCGTGGCGGGGAGCCTCTCCTCGGGGGTGAGAGGCGCCCCGCCACGGTGGTGGACGGTACGGGTGGCGCGGTGGGCGGGTACGGCCGGGGGCCGTCTGGCCGCGCACGAGCGGCGGTCGGCCGCTCAGCTCGGCAGGACGAGTCCGGAACCGCCGGCGATGCCCGGTCGGCCGGTCGGGGTGGCGGCGCCGTTCTGCTGGAGCCGGTCGACCAGCAGCGCGGCCAGGGTGCCGAGTTCCTCCTCGGTGCGGGACTGGGCGGTGACGTCCATGCCGACGGTGAGGACGCCGTTGACCTGGCCTGTGCGCGCGGCCCGCAGCGGGGTGCAGGTGAAGCTGAAGATCTGCTGGACGCGCTGCGCCTCGGGGCGGCCGGACTGGATCCGGACGTCGTTGAGGACGGTGACGCGACCGGTGTGGTACGCCTCCGCGACGGCCTGCTGGAGGCCGGCCGCGCCGAGCTGCGGGTAGGCGGTGCCGATCGAGCCGTACGCCACCGGGGCGCCGAAGGTGTCGGCGTGCTGGGCGTTGGCGTAGCGGATCTCCTGGCCGGGGCCGTCGGTCAGCATGATGGGGAACGGGGAGCCGTCGAAGGCGGCGAACATCTCCTGCTGCTGGGCGAGCAGGTTGTCGCGCAGCCGGATCTCGGAGAGCAGCGCCTCGGCGAGGTGCTGGATGTCGCGCAGCCGCTCGCGCCCCCACTGCCGGGGTTCCCGGTCGAGGACGCAGACGGTGCCGATGACGGTGTTGGTGTCGTCGACGAGCGGGGCGCCGAGGTAGGCCCGGACGCCGAGTTCGTCCACGACCGGGTTCCCGGCGAACCGGGGGTAGGCGAGGATGTCGTCCAGTGCGAGGGGTGAGCGCTGGGCGACCACGTGCGGGCAGAAGCCGTGGCTCATCGGCATCTGACGGGTGGGAAGGTCGAAGGCGATGCCCCGGTCCGCCCAGGAAGCGCCTTCGTCGGCGGCGACGTCGCCGGAGTTTGGCGGAATGTAGAGCCCCCGGAACATCTGGCGCTCGTCGTTGATGAAGTTGACCATCGCGATGGGAGCCCGGGTGATGCTGGCTGCCAAGTGAGCGAAGCGGTCGAAGGCCTCGTCCGCGGAGGGTTCGTTGAGACCCAGGCTGCGCAGCCTGCGAGTCCGCTCGGACTCCCCGGCAGCACCCGGGAACTGGCCTTGAGTGCTCATCACATCAGTCATGGCGCACATGTAATCAGACATCCGGGCGCCGCGGTGTTACCGGGACCGATCGCCGCCGTTGCTGATGAACAGTCAAAGCAGCAGTTGAGCGACCCCCTGGCCGGTCACCGAGGAGAGGAAGGTCAGTCCCCACCCGAGGCCGTGACAAAACCCGCCACCGGTCGGGTGGGCCGAATTCCGCCAATCCAAGATCAACTATGTGTGGACCCCATGTGCACATATGACAATGAGCCCTGCCGAAGACACGGACGGTAGTCCCCCGGTTTCCACGGGAGACCCCGACCCAAGGTCCGCATGCACCGATGGCCTCGAAGCGATCGGCACCGCCACACCCCACACCCCCACCGACCTGGGGGGACGGCCGGAGCGGCATCTACGGCGCGAACGGAGGCACGTCACCACTGGGATGAGAGGACCAAGCATGACGATGGACTACTTCACCGACGAACGACACGAGAGCCTCCGGGCGGAGGTGCGTGAGTTCGCGGAGAAGGAGGTGCGTCCTCAGGTGGCCAGAATGGAGGCGGACCGGGAGATCGAGTTCGAACTCTCGCGGGAGATCGCCCGTCGCGGCTGGATCGGCGTCACGATCCCGCGCGAGTTCGGAGGCCTGGGCCTGGGGCACCTCGCCAAGACCATCATCGTGGAGGAGCTGGCCCGGGTCAGCGGTGCGATGGGCGCGATGGCCCAGGCCTCGCAGCTCGGCGTCGCCAAGGTCATCCACTTCGGCTCGACCTCCCAACGGCGCGAGTGGCTGCCGAAATTCGCCTCCGGTGAGTGCCTGCCGACGATCGCGGTCACCGAGCCGGAGTCCGGCGGCCATGTGCTCGGCATGGGCGGCACCGCCCGCCGCGAAGGCGACGAGTACGTCCTCAACGGCCGCAAGGTGTTCGTCGGCAACTCCCACATCGGCGACGTCCACGGCGTCGTCCTCCGCACCGACCGGGGCAGCAAGGGGCTGTCCGCCTTCCTGGTCGAGAGCGACCGTCCCGGCTTCCGCGCCGGCACCATCGGCACCCAGGGCGGCCTGCACGGCTTCAGCTTCGGCGAGCTGGTCTTCGAGGACTGCCGCATCCCCGTCGGCAACCGGCTCGCCGAGGAGGGCCAGGGCCTCGACGTCGCCTACTCCTCCTCCACCCTGTACGGCCGGCTCAACCTGGGCGCCGTCGCCCTCGGCATCCACGTCGCCGTGGTGGAGGACACCGTGCGCTACGCCGAGGAGCGGGTGCTCTACGGCAAGCAGATCAACCAGCTGAACAGCATCGCGCTGAAGCTCGGCGAGATGCAGTCCCGGCTGATGACGGCCAAGTTGGCCGCCTACCACGCCTCGCACCTGCTCGACCACGGCAAGGCCTGCGACGCCGAGCTGATGAACGCCAAGCTGATCAACACCGAATACGCGATGGACTCGGCGCGCCAGGCGATGGAGATCTTCGCCGCCCGCGGCACCCAGGAGGAGCACAACATCATCCGCTACCTCCGCGACGCCACCCACATCTACGCCCCGGCCGGCACCTCGGACGTGCAGAAGCTGCGGCTCGGACAGGTGGCGGCGGGCACCTACGGCAAGCAGTGGTCGGCCGAGCTGTCCGAACTGACCAGCTGGGCCTGGACCGAGCTCAACCAGCGCGAATCGCAGGCGCCGGCGACGGACCGGCGCTACGGACGCGGCGCCCAGCTCGGGCAGGGCGGCCGGGGCGCCCGGGTGGTGCCGATCTCCGCCGCGAGCTGACGCCCGACTGCCGGGAACCGCCGCCCGGTCGGTGGCGAACTTTCGGCATGATGACCGTTTGACCCGTTCCTTTTGACCTGTTCCTGGCGGCTCCCCCGGAAGGCCCACCCGGCCTACCGGGGGCCGCTCCCGCTTCACGACGGCCGCGCTGAGCTGCGGCGATCCGTCGGCGAACACTCCGACCGGAACCGACCGGTCCTGCCATCAGCCGTTCACATATCGTCAGTTGATGTTGCGATGAGGGCACCTGGGACTGATAGGTTTCCTGCCGTCGACGGCCGCACTGAACCCCGCCCGGACGGTGACACCGCGTCACCCCGTCCGGCAACCCCGGCCTCGGCGCCCTGAAGCCCGGTCCGGGCAGCCCGGGCCGACCCGCCGTTCGGCCCCGAGACCCGGCCTGCACCTCGGCCCTGCAACAAGGAATCAGATGCCAGGCATATCGGCCCCCCGCACGGGCCACCGCGCCGGCCGGTCCGGCTCCCTCCGCAGCTCGCTCCTCGCCCTCGTGCTGGTCCCCAGCCTGGGCCTGGCCGCCGCCTGGGGCTACGCCGCCTACCTGCTGCGCGACGCCGGACACCGCACCGCGCTGACGGCCGGCACCGCCGTCGTCGCCCTGGTGCTGCTGGTCAGCCTGGTCCGCGGCATCCGGGCCGCCCGCGCCCTTTCCGCCCGGCTGGCCGCACTGCGCACCGACACCCTCGCCCTCGCCCAACGGGAGATCCCCGGGGTCGTCGGGCGGCTGCGCGCCGGGGAGCCGGTGCCCACCCCGCCCACCTGGACGCCCTCCCGGCGGACCGGCGACGAAGTCCAGCAGACCTCCGACGGCCTGGCCGCCGTCCGGCAGGCCGCCGTCGCCGCCATCGTCCACCAGGCCCAGGGGCGCGAGGGGACGAAGAAGGTCTTCCTCAACATCGCCCGCCGCACCCAGATCCTGATCCACCGGCAGATCAGCATGCTCGACGCGCTGGAGCGCGAGCACGAGGAACCCGAGCTGCTGCGCGAGCTGTTCGCCGTCGACCACCTGGCCACCCGGATGCGGCGCAACGCCGAGAACCTGGTCATCCTCGGCGGCGCGCTGCCCGCCCGGCGCTGGCGCAACGCCGTGCCCGTGGTCAACGTGCTGCGCAGCGCCGTCTCCGAGACCGAGAACTACGCCCGGGTCGTCGTCCAGGGCGTGCCGCGCGCCTCGCTCAGCGGACAGGCCGTCGCCGACGTGATCCACCTGGTCGCCGAGCTGATCGAGAACGGCACCACCTTCTCCCCGCCGTACACCCAGGTGCAGGTCTCCGCGCAGGAGGTCCCCAAGGGCCTGGCGGTCGAGGTGGAGGACCGCGGCCTCGGCATGACCGAGGACGAGTACGAGCGGCTCAACGAGTACCTGGCCAACCCGCCCGAGCTGGACGTCTCCGCGCTCGGCGACGACCTGCGGCTCGGCCTGTTCGTCGTCGCGCGGCTGGCCGCCCGGCACGACATCCAGGTCACCCTGCGGCCCTCGCCGTACGGCGGCACCCGGGCCGTGGTGCTGGTGCCCGCGGTGCTGCTGGAGCAGGCCGAACAGCCCGCCGCGGTGCCCGGACTGCCGTCCGGTGCGCGGGTCACCCGCACCCCGGTGCCCGAACCGCGCTCGTCGGGCGGGGACTTCGATGCCGTCGACGAGGAGCTGACGGGCGCGCTCGCCGGGGTGCTCAGCGGGTTGACCGGGGGCGCGCCGGCCGACGATGCCGGCGCCCCCGGGGTGCCCCCGGTCGGCCCCGGCGCCCCCGACGCGGCGGATGGCGGGCTGATCATCGGTGAGCTGCTCGCGCGGAAGGACGGCGAGGGCGACGGAGCCCTCCCCGACGACGCCGGGCTGCCGGTCGGCGCCCAGATCCCCGGGCTGCCCGGCGCCGTGGTGGTCCCCCGGCCCGCGCTGCCGCGTCCGTACGACCTGCCGACCGGTCCGTCGGCAGAGCTCGCCGCGCAGCTCGGTGCCGTGCACGGCTCGGACGGCGCGCTCGCCTCGGATGACGCGGATGGTTCGCCCGCCGCGCATGCCTCGGTTGCCTCGCCCGTCGCGCACGCCTCTCATGCTTCCCGTGCCTCGACCGGCTCGTCCGTCGAGCACGCCGCCGACGCCGCCGGTGATGCCGCTGCCGGCCTCACCGCCGGCCTGCCGGCGGACGTCCCTCCCAGCCACGAACGCCCGCAGGAGGACCACGTGGAGCACGGCCCGGACGGCGAACTGCGCACCCCGCGGGTCCTGCCGCAGCGGGTCCGCAACGCCAGCCTCGCCGAGCAGCTCCGCGAGGCCAACGCGCCCGGCGCGCTGATGTCCCCCGCCGCCCCGGCGCCGTCCCTCTCCCCGTCCCCGCGGTCGGCCCCGCCCTCCGCGTCCGCGCCGTACGGGGCCCCCGCCGCCCCGACCGGACCGCGGTTCGGCGAGGCCGACGACCCCTCGCCGGCGCGCTCCCGCGCCACCATGGCCGCCATCCAGCGCGGCACCCGGAGCGCCCGCGCGGCCGGTACCGGACCGGACGCGCCCGCCATTGCCCCCAACCCGGCCGCAGCCTCCGCCCCCGGGGAAGCCGCGGAAGCCTCCGCCGTTCAGGAAGCCAAGGAACAGCAGTGATGACGCAGCAGACCGAAGCCCAGCGCGACCTCAACTGGCTGCTGGACCAGCTGGTGGCGCGGGTGCCCGAGACCCGGCACGCCATCGTCCTCTCCGAGGACGGCCTTCTGGTCGGCATGGACCAGGGGCTCGACCGGGCCGACGCCGAGCACCTGTCCGCCGTCGCCTCCGGCCTGCAGAGCCTGGCCCGCGGCGCCGGGCACCGCTTCAACGGCGGACGGGTCCGGCAGACCGTGGTCGAGATGGACCAGCTGTTCCTGTTCGTCACCACCGCCGGACAGGGCGCCCGGCTCGCCGTCCTCACCAGTGAGCAGGTGGACGCCGGGCTGATGGCCTACGAGATCAACATGCTGGTCAAGCAGGTCGGCCAGTACCTCACCGCGGCGCCGCGCAGCGACGCGGGCCAGACCGGCGCGGGTGGCGGTGCGTGACCGCCGCCGACGCCGACGAGGGCTGGTTCTACGACAAGGACGCCGGCCACCTGGTCCGTCCCTACGCGATCACCAACGGGCGCACCGGCCCGGTCCGTGACGGCTTCGCGCTGATCACCCTGGTGGTCACCGCCGACCCGCGCACCGACACCAGCCGGTTAACCCCCGAGCCCGCCGCGATCCTCGACCTGTGCCGCGAACGCCCGCTGGCCGTGGCCGAGATCGCAGCCACCATGGACCTGCCGGTGAGCGTGGTCAAGGTGCTGCTGGACGACCTGGCGGAGGCCCGGCTGATCCTCACCCGGGCCCCGGTCGCGCTCGCCGAGGCCCCGGACATCTCGCTCATCCAGGCCGTGATCGAGGGCGTCCGCAGACTCTGACCGGCTCCCCCGGCCGGACCGTCCGCCCTCCCCGCACCATCCCAGTTCCCTTCCAGGAGACCCGAATTGACGACCCAGAGCCTGGTGCCGGGCGCGGTCAAGATCCTCGTCGCCGGCGGCTTCGGCGTCGGGAAGACCACCATGGTCGGCTCGGTCAGCGAGATCGAACCACTGCAGACCGAGGAGCGGATGACCCGCGCCAGCATCGGGGTCGACAGCCTCGAAGGCATCCAGGGCAAGTCCACCACCACCGTGGCGATGGACTTCGGGCGGATCACCGTCCGTGAGGACCTGGTGCTCTACCTCTTCGGCACCCCGGGGCAGTTCCGGTTCTGGTTCATGTGGGACGACCTCGCCCTCGGCGCCCTCGGCGCGATCATCCTCGCCGACACCCGGCGGCTCGAATCCAGCTTCGCCGCCGTGGACTTCTTCGAGCAGCGCGGCATCCCCTTCGCCATCGGGGTCAACTGCTTCCACGGCCGCCGCGAGGCCACCCCGGAGGACGTCCGCCGGGCGCTCGACCTCGGGCCGGAGGTGCCGGTGGTGCTGTGCGACGTCCGGGAGCGGGCGTCCAGCAAGGAGCTGCTGCTCGCCCTGCTCGACCGGGTGCACCGGGACGCGCTGGCCGCCGGGCGGCGGTGAGGCGCTGCCCGGTGCGGCGGGGAGCGGCACGGCGGGGCGCTGCCCCGGCGCCTCCCGGTGAGGCGCTGCGCGGTGGAGCACTGCCGGGTGGACGGCCTTGGTGGGTTACGGCTTCGCCGGGGTGAGCTCGGCGAGCGCGTCCACCAGCGGCGCCAGTTCGGGCAGTTCCGCGGCCTGCGCCAGGGTCGCCTCCAGGGTGGCGTCGTGCACCGGGCGGGCCGCCTCCAGCAGGGCACGGCCCTCCGGCGTCAGCTCGGTGTAGATGCCGCGCCGGTCGTCCGCGCAGAGGTAGCGGCTGAGCAGGCCGCGGTCCTCCAGGCGGCTCACCAGGCGGGTGGTCGCACTGCTGCTCAGCGCCGCCGCGCGGGCCAGCTGCTGCATCCGCATGTGCCAGCCGTCCTGCCGGGACAGCGCCTCCAGCACCGTGTACTCGACCACCGAGAGCTTGTGCTCCGCCTGGAGCGCCTTCTCCAGCGCGGCGTCGATCAGCCCGTGCAGTGCGGCAAGCGTCCGCCAGCCACCGGCCCGGACCTCGGCCGCGTCGTCGCGGATGGACATGGCGCGCCTTCCCTTCGTCTTCGGCCGTACCTCTGGGCCCTGTACGTCCTGTGCTGTCTCCCCTCCCCCAAGTATGCCAGTTGGCGCGGATTATCGGTCTTTGCAAATACTTCGACTTATACCTCGGCCGGCCCCACCCCCCTCCTCGGCTGCGGGCTCGTCGCCTTCCCAGGCGGGGGCCAGAGCGCGGCCGCCAATGCCTCGGTGTACTCGGCGGCCGCCAGCCAGGAGGTGGCGGAGGCGTCGTGGTCGTCCGGGACGATCCGGCCGAACACGTCGCGCCGCTGGTCCCCCGCGGCCGCCCGGAGCGCGTCCAGCAGGCTCGGCGGCGGTGGCCGGCCCGGCGGCACGCAGCAGGGTACGGTCCGCCGCCGCTGACACCGTCGCCGCCGTCGCCGCGCTCGGGGCAGGATCAGCCGCCAGTCGTTGGCCTGCCGCGCCCTGATCCGGAACACCGGACGCTCCGGCACGATGACCGTCCCACCGCCGTCCGGATCCGGGCGGGCGGTGGCCAGGTCCGCCCGGATCGTGCGGTGGAGGTCCAGCCCGCCGCCCGGGCGCCGGGACGGACGCGGCACGCTGATTCCGGTCAGCGCCGGACGCAGCCTGGTCGCCAGCTCACGGCTCAACTCCTCGACCAGCCGCCGCACCAGCGGGCGCAGCCGGGCCACCCGGGCCTCGGGCAGGCCGACCGGGGCGACGCGCATCAGGGCCGCCCATCGCGACGCGAAAGCCCCCGCACGGCGTGCGCCGCCGCACCGACAGCGGGCTCGTCAGCCCAGCGGCGCCCGGGGCACGATGACCGGGGCGCCGTCGCCCGGCGCGGCCAGGACGTGGCTGTCGATGTCGTAGAGCGCCCGCACCAGCGGTGCGTCCACCACCTCCCGGGGCGGCCCGCAGACCACCACCGCGCCGTCCCGCAGGGCGACCAGCAGGTCGGCGTAGCGGGCGGCGGCCGCCAGGTCGTGCAGGACCATCACCACGGTGCGCCCGCCCGCTGCGACCTCCCGGACCAGCTCCAGCACCTCCACCGCGTGGCCGAGGTCGAGCGCGCTGGTCGGCTCGTCCAGCAGCACCACCGGGGCGTCCTGGGCGAGCACCATGGCGAGCCAGCAGCGCTGGCGCTGGCCGCCGGAGAGCTGGTCGAGGCGGCGGTCGGCGAGGCCGTCCACGCCGGTGGCGCGCAGGGCCTCGGCGGTGAGCCGCTCGTCCTCGGGCGACCACTGGCGGAACAGGCCCTGGTGCGGGTGGCGCCCGTAGCGGACCAGGCCGGCCACGGTGACCGCCTCGGGCGCCCGGGGGCTCTGCGGGAGCAGCGCGACCCGGTGGGCGGCCCGGCGCGGACTCAGCCGCCAAATGTCCTCACCGCCGACCAGGATCCGCCCGCCGTCGGGCCGGTGCAGCCGGGCCACCGTCCGCAGCAGGGTGGACTTGCCGCAGCCGTTCGGGCCGACCACCGCCACCACCCGCCCGGCGGGCACGGTGAGGTCGATGCCGCCGAGCACCGGACGCCCCGGCCGGTACCCGGCAGTGACCCCCTGGATCGTCAATTCCATGTCGCACTCCACCGGTTCGAGCCGTTGGTCAGGATCCGGAGAGCGCCTTGCCGAAGTCGCCGATGACGACGTCGGCCGCCAGCGGGCCGCCCCGGGTGGACCACACCGAACCGTCCACGGTGACGGTGCGGCCGTTCTTCACCGCGTTCAACTGCTGGTAGGCGGGCTTGGACTGGACGTCCTTGAGCGCGGCCTTGCCGTCGTCGGTGAGGGTGGACAGGAACAGCCAGTCGCCGTCGATCTCGGAGAGCTTCTCCAGACTGAGCGCCGGGCTGTGGGCGTTGCCGTCCTTGTCCTGGGCGGCCGGGCGGGCGAGGCCCATGTCGAGGGCGACGCCACTGGCGAACTGCTTCTTCTCCATCCAGCTCGGGCCGGTGGGGTTCCAGCGGACGATGGAGACGGCGGCGCCCTTGTTCTTGCCGAGGTCGGCGCCGGCCTTGACGGCCTTGGCCTGGTAGTCGCCGACGACCTCGTCGGCCCGGTCGAGCTTGTTGACGGCGTTCCCGATACCCCGGAAGGCGAGCTTCCAGTCGTCGGTGGGCGCCATGGTGACCAGGGTGGCGGGGGTGATCTCGCGCAGCTGCTTGAGCACCTGCTCGTCCTGCATGTCACCGGCCAGGATGAGGTCGGGCTTGGCGGCGATCACCTTGTCCATCACCGGCTGCAGCAGGTTGCCGACCACCGGCACGCCCTGGACCTTGTCCTTGAGGTACGCGGGCGGCTCGTCGAGGCCCTGCCCGTTGGTGATGCCGACCGGCTTGACGCCGAGCGCGAGCACCGCGTCGAGGTCCTCCTGGGTGAGGGTGACGACCCGCCGGGGCTCGGCCGGGACCTCGACGGCCCTGCCGGTGGCGTCCTTGACGGTACGCTTGCCGCCGTTGGCCGCGTCCGCCGCGCTGCCCGGGGCGGCGGACGCGGAGTCCGAGGAGCCTCCGGAGTTCGTCTTGGACCCGGAGGGGCCGCAGCCCGCCAGCAAGAGGGCGGCCGCCCCGGTGAGGGCCAGCGCCCGGGCCGCGTGGCGGCGGGTCGGGCGGAGCGGGCTCTGGGCGTACGGCATGGATGCCTCCGGGGCGGGGGTGGTACGGGAGTTGGGTGGCGTCCGGGCAGCCGGGTGCGGCGGCGGTGCCCCACGGGACGTCCGGTTCGTTAGGTTAGCCTTACCTTATGACATCGTCGCAAGCGGGCGTCCACGAAGCGCCCGCCGCCACCGCGCCCGACGCCCCTCCCCCAGCCCCACCGGCCCGCCACCGCAGCGCCTGGCCGGTCGCCGCCGGGGTGGTCGCGGCGCTGCTCGCGCTCACCGCGCTCTCGCTGTCGGTCGGCGCCGGCGAGGTCGGACCCGCACGGGTGCTGGACTACCTGCTCAACCGCCACGGCGCCCGCGCCGACGGCCGGCTCGCCCTGGTCGTCGGCGAACTGCGACTGCCCCGCACCCTCACCGCCCTGCTGGTCGGCGCCGCCCTCGGCGTGGCCGGCGCCCAACTCCAGTCCGTCACCCGCAATCCACTGGCCGAGACCGGCCTGCTCGGCGTCAACGCGGGCGCCTCGCTCGGGGTCGTGCTCGGCATCGCCGTACTCGGCGTGCAGACCTCCTACGGCTACCTCGCCTTCGCCTTCGGCGGCGCCGTCCTCGCCAGCACCCTGGTCCTGCTGATCGCGGGCAGCCGGGGCGGCGGCTCCCCCGTGCGACTGGTCCTCGGCGGCTCCGCCGTCGGCGCCACCTTCGGCGGCATCACCGGCGTGCTCATAGTCAACTCGCCTGAGGCATACGACCGTTACCGGGTCTGGGTGCTCGGCTCGCTGGCCGGCGTGGAGGGCTGGACGACGCTGCGCCAGCTCGCCCCCGTCCTCGGCGCGGGCTTCCTGCTCGCCCTGCTCACCACCCGGCCGCTCACCGCCCTCGCCCTCGGCGACGACCTCGCCCGCGGCCTCGGCCACCGCCCCGGCGCCACCCGCGCGGCCGTCGCCGTCGCCGTCACCCTGCTCACTGCCTCCGCCGTCGCCCTGGCCGGGCCGATCTCCTTCCTCGGCCTGCTCGCCGGCTTCCTGGCCCGCGCCCTCGCCGGGCCCCGGATCGGCCGACTCACCCTGCTCGCCGGGCTGTTCGGCGCCGCCGTGCTCACCGGCGCGGACGTCCTCGCCCGGGTCGTGGCCCGGCCCTTCGAGGCGCCGGTGTCGGTGATCGTCGCCCTGGTCGGCGCCCCCGCGCTGATCGCCATCGTCCGCTCCCGCCGCTCCGCCGCACTGGCGCTCATCGACCCGGCCGCCGACGCCCCACCCGTCCAGCGCTCCGAACCGCGCCTGTTGCGCCAGGACTTGGCACTGCGCCACGGCTCCTGGTCACTACTCGTCCCGCGCCGGCCACTGCTCGCCGGCATCGCCCTGGCCGCCGCGCTGCTCGCCGCCGTGGTCGTCTCCGCCCACGCCGGACAGAGCGAGCTCGGCCTCGGCCGAACCTTCCAGGCCGTGTTCGGCTACGGCGACCGGCTGGACGTGCTACTGGTGCAGAAGTTCCGGCTCGGCCGGATCGTCGCCGGACTCGCCGCCGGCGCCGCCCTCGGACTGGCCGGCTGCCTCACCCAGACCCTCGCCCGCAACCGACTGGCCACCCCCGAACTCCTCGGCGTCAACGACGGCGCCACCGCCGCCGTGCTGATCTCCGTCACCGCCTCCGGCACCTTCGGCTCCTGGTGGGCCGGACCGCTCGGCGCGCTGGCCGCCGTCCTGGTGGTCACCCTGGTCGCCGGAGGGCTCGGCGCGCGCGGCCACCGGGTGCTGGTGGTCGGGCTCGCCATGTCGGCCCTGGCCTCGGCGGTCATCCAGGTCGCACTGGCCCGGCGCTCGCTCAACTCGGCGGGCTCGCTGTACGTCTGGACCTCCGGCAGCCTCAACGGACGTGACTACGCGACCGCCGCGCACGTCCTGGTCGGGCTCGCGGTCCTGGTGCCGCTCGCCCTGGTGGTGGCCCGCCGACTGGCGGTGCTGCGCTTCGACGACAGCGTGGCCGCCTCGCTCGGCGTCGACCCCGGCCGGGTCCGGCTGCTCTGCCTGCTGCTGGCCGTCGCGCTCGCCGGGCTCGCCGTCGGCGTCTGCGGGCCGGTCGGCTTCGTGGCACTCGCCGCCCCCGTGATCGCCGCCCGACTGGCCGGGCCCACCCGCGTCCCGGTGCTCGGCTCGGCCCTGACCGGCGCGCTGCTCGTCGTGCTCGCGGACACCCTGGGACGGGTGCTGATCGGCGGGGTGGAGATCCCGGTCGGCATCGTCAGCACCGTGCTCGGCGGGCCCTTCCTGCTCTGGATCCTGCTCGCCCGCCGCACCAACTGATGAGGATGTGAAGGACGTTGAAGGCCTTTCCACTGATCGGACCCGACCCCGACGACCCCGCGTACCGGCTGGTCACCTTCGTCCACGAGGAAGATGAGGGAGCCGACGGGGACGACTGCGACGGCGTGCTCGCCCTACTGCACACCGTCACCGACAAGGACCGGCACGCCGGCGACCTCACCCCCCACCTGATGGAACGCCGCAACGGCCGCTGGGAACTCACCTACCGGCTGCGCGCCGACCACCGCGCCTCCTACCAGTTCTACCCCTTCCACGGCCCGCCCCCCGGCACCACCCGGGCCGACTGGCTGCACGTCCTCGACCACGCCCGCCCCGACCGGCACGACACCGAACCCCGGCTCCCGGCCCGCGACGGCCGCCACCCCTCCTCGGTGCTCAGCCTGCCGCAGGCGCCCGCCCAGCCGTACGTCCGGCGGCGCCCGGGCGTGCCGCGCGGGCGGACCGTCCCGCACACCGTCGCCGGGCGGCGGGTCGACGTCCACCTCCCCGCGGGTCACGGCACCGGGCCGCATCCGGTCGCGGTGCTGCTGGACGGCGAGATGTGGGGCGAGGTGCTGTCCGTCGGCGACACCCTCGACAACCTGACGGCGGACGGCGCGATCCCGCCCACGGTCACCCTGCTCGTCCACACCATGGGACCGGGCCGGCCTGCCGACCTCGGCTGCAACCCGGCCTTCGTCGACCTGCTCGCCGACCGCCTCCTCCCCTGGGCCGAAACGGAGTTCGACGCCGCCACCGACCCGCGCCGCACCGTCATCGCCGGCCAGAGCGCCGGCGGCCTCACCGCCGCCTTCGCCGCCTTCCACCGCCCGGAGCGGTTCGGCAACGCGCTCTCCCAGTCCGGCTCCTTCTGGTGGCCGGACGGCACCGAGTCCGGCGCCGGCAGCGAATGGCTGACCCGCCGGTTCGCCGCCGAACCCCGCCGCGAGGCCCGCTTCCACCTCGAAGTCGGCCTCCAGGAATGGCTGCTGCTCGCCCAGAACCGGCACCTGCGGGACGTCCTCACCGCCCGGGCGTACGACGTCCACTACCGCGAGTTCAACGGCGGCCACGACTACGCCTGTTGGCGCGGCGGCCTGGCCGACGGGCTCGCCCACCTGCTGGGCTGACCGACAGCCCGCTCCGCCACCCGAGCAGCCGAGGGGCCCCGGCCGCCGCAACCGCGACCGGGGCCCCTCGGGCCGGGCTACTTCTGCTTGATCGCCGAGATGTCGAACTCCAGCACGACCTTGTCGCCGACCAGCACGCCACCGCCCTCCAGCGCCGCGTTCCAGGTCACCCCGAACTCCTTGCGGCTGATCGTCGCCGAACCCTCCAGGCCCACGCGCAGGTTGCCGTACGGGTCGACGGCGTTGCCGGTGTATTCGAAGTCGATGCTCACCGAGCGGGTGGTGTCCTTGATGGTGAGGTCACCGGTCACCCGGTACTCGGTGTCGGACTTCACCTCGACCGAGGTGGAACGGAAGGTGATCTCGGGGAAGTTCGGCGCGTCCAGGAAGTCATTGGTCCGCAGGTGCTGGTCGCGCTGCTCCACCCCGGAGTCGATGCTCTCCACCTTGATCACCACCTGGCCGGTCGATCGCGACGGGTCGCCGCCGTCCAGGTGGGCGCTGCCCTCGAACTGCCCGAACGAGCCCCGGACCTTGGTCACCATGGCGTGACGCGCGACGAAGCCGATCCGGGAGTGCGCGGGGTCGAGGACGTAGTCCCCGGTGAGCTCGGGGAGCGAAACGGTCATGGGGTACCTCCGAGTCGGCTTGGATCCTGGCGTCAGTCTGCAACGTGTCAGCCCAATGCAGTACCCCCCGCCCGCCGCGCGGCACCACCCCGCCAAGTTCCCGCCAACGGGCGAAGGCCGGTCAGTCCCGGTAGGTGACGAGCCTCGCGAGGTCCAGCTCGAAGCCGAACGGCGCGGGGATGCGGATGGTCTCGCCGAACTCCCGCTCGGTCCGGGTGTGGTAGCGGTCGCGGTTGGGGTCGGAGAACAGCGTGACCGTCTTCTGCCGTGGGTCGATGATCAGATAGAGCGGAAAGCCCATCCTCGGGTAGTCACGCAGCTTTCCCGTCCAGTCGTTCTCCGGATTGCCCTCCGGCAGGGCCCGTCGGGCCTCTTCGAGAAGACGGTAGCGCTCGGGGTTCATGTGACCTCCTCCAGTGCTCCGGCCACCGTACGACAGTAGGGCCAGGCGGGAGGTGGGCTCCCGCCTGGCCGGATGTGTCGCGGCTCAGGCGCTACGCGGCAGCCGGAGGGCCAGGGGGGTGCCGGCGGCGATCAGGGTGGCCGCGAGGGCGAGGGCGAGGCGGTAGGGGGTGGGGGCGGGGCCGTCGGTGAGGGCGCCGATCAGGGCGGCGGTGGCGGCGATACCGAGGGCGCCGCCGAGGGTGCGGAGGATGGTGAACAGGGCCATCGCCCGGCCCAGCGCAGGGGGCGGGACGTCGGCGAAGCCGGCGATCTGGACGGTGATCACGGCGTTGCCCAGCACCAGTCCGACGGCGAACATCAACGCCCTGACGGCCCAGGGATTCTCGGCGAAGCCGAGAGCGGCGAGGACCGTCGCGGCCAGCAGCAGGGCGGGCAGCGCGAGGCGGCGCGGGCCGAGCCGGGGCAGCAGGCGGTCGACCACCTGGGAGGCGGCCAGCAGGCCGATCGCCTCCGGGAAGACGCTCAGCCCGGCGTCCAACGCCGTCGCGCCGCGAACGGCTTGGTGGAGCAGCGGGACGACGAACAGGGCGCCCATCAGTCCGGCCGAGGTGAGCAGGGCGAGCCAGCCCGCCGCGCCGTAGGACCGCTCGGCGAGCAGGCGCAGGTCCACCAGCGGTGCGGAGGAACGGAGTTGGTTCCGCACCGCGAGGCCGAGCAGCGCCGCCCCGGCGAGTCCGCCGAGCCAGACCGCCGGGGCGGACCAGCCGTGGGCGGGCCCGAAGCCGAGGGCGTAGGTGAGCAGGCCGAGGCCGGGGGTGGCGAGCAGGAAGCCGCGGGTGTCGAAGCGGGCGGCCGGGCGTTCCGGCTCGCTCCGCAGCGCGAGCAGGCCGATGGTGACGGCGGCGATCCCGATCGGCAGGTTGACCAGGAACAGCCAGTGCCAGGAGAGGTGTTCGGTGAGGAAGCCGCCGAGCGGGGGCCCGAGGGCGGGCATCAGGGCGGTCGGCACGATCAGGATCCGGCCCAGCCGCGGACGCTCCTGCGGCTCGAAGGCACGGAACAGCAGCGTCATGCCGACCGGGGTGAGCAGTCCGCCGGCCACGCCCTGGCCGGCGCGGGCGGTGGCCAGCGCGCCGAGGCCGGGGGCGGCGGCACACAGGGCGGAGGCGAGGGTGAAGGCGGCGAGCGCGCCGAGGAACACCCGCTTCACGCCGTACCGGTCGCCGAGCCAGCCGGCCACCGGCAGACCGAGGGCGAGGCCGACCAGGAAGGCCGTCTCGACGGCGTTGGCCGCGGCGACGGGTCGGCCGAAGTCCTCGGCAATGCGGTAGAGCGCGGGGTTGACGATGGTGGAGTCGAGGCCGTTCATGCACATCGCGGCGGTGTGGACGACGACCACGGCGGCGCGCCCCGCGAGCAGGGGGCGCGCCGGGGACTCGACGGCCGGAGGGGTCACAGGTCGGTCCAGTGCGCTGTGATCCAGGCGAGTGCGTCGGGTCGCTCGCAGGGGCCGTGGGCGACGCCCCAGCCAGCCGGGACGGCGGCGAAGGCGGGCCACAGGGAGTGCTGGCCCTGATCGTTGACGAGGGCCAGGAACTCGCCGTCGGCGTCGAAGGGGTTGGCGGGGGCGTCACTCATCGGAGGACCTCTCCAGGTGGTCGGCGATCACGCGGGCGATGTGCGCGATGGGGGCGGGCAGGGTCATGTCCTTGTGGGAGCAGGCCACGTCGGTGTTGTCGATCCGGCCGGACACGTAGGGGGCCCAGAGTCCGGGCACCAGGGAGTCGTCGACGGTGTCGACGGTGGCGCGGAAGAACAGCACGTCGCCGTCGTAGCGGCGGTGGTCGTAGCCGCGCACCAGGTGGTTGGTGTTGAGGTAGATCTCGTTGAGCGCGCTGACGGTGGCCCGGTCGAGCCCGGCCAGCGGGCTGCCCTCGCGTCCCAACAGCGCGATCACGGCGTCGAGTTCCAGCGGCTGCCGGTCGAGGTCGGCCGGGCCGAAGCCCCCCATGGTGAGCAGGGCCTCCAGGGCCTCGGCCTGGTCGGGGACGGGCAGCTCGCGGAAGCCCTCGGCCGGGTAGGCGTCCAGGACGGCGAGCAACTCGACGCGCTCGCCGAGCTCCTGGAGTCGGACGGCCACCGCGTGGGCGATGATCCCGCCGGTGGACCAGCCGAGCAGCCGGTACGGCCCCTCGGGCTGGACCTCGCGCAGGCGGTCGGCGTAGTGCGCGGCCAGGTCCTCCAGGGTGGCGGGCAGCGGTTCGCCGGCGGTGGCGGCGCCGACGCCCTGGGCCTGGAGGCCGTAGATCGGCACGTCGGCCGGGAGGTGACGGATCAGGCCGGTGTAGCACCAGCTCAGGCCGCCCGCCGGATGGACGGCGAACAGCGGGGCGCGCCGTCCGGGGGCGGTGGGCCGTAGCGGCAGCAGGACGTCCAGCGCGTCGGCGTCGCGGGCGCCGTCCGACAGCGCCGCGTCGAGGGCGGCCACGCTGGGCGCCTGGAACAGGGTGCCGATGCCGACGTCCAGGCCGAGCACCTCACGGATCCGGCCGGCCAGCCGGACCACCAGCAGGGAGTGCCCGCCGAGCGCGAAGAAGTCGTCTTCGACCCCGACCGCCGCCAACCCCAGGACTTCGGCGAAGAGTTGGCAGAGCTGCTGCTCGCGCGGGCTGCGCGGCGGGCGGCTGGATCCGGCGGCCGGGGCGTCGGGGGCGGGCAGGGCACGGCGGTCGAGCTTGCCGTTGGCGGTCAGCGGCAGCCGGTCGAGCAGCACCACGGCGGCGGGCACCATGTGGGCGGGCAGTCCGGCGGCGGCGTGGGCGCGCACGTCCTCGGGCGTGGCGTCGGCGGCGACGATGTAGCCGACCAGTCGCTTGTCGCCGGGGGCGTCCTCGCGGACCATCACGGCGGCGTCGGCGACCGCCGGGTGGGCAGCCAACACGGCCTCGATCTCGCCGAGTTCGATCCGGAAGCCGCGCAGCTTGACCTGCTGGTCGGCGCGGCCGAAGTACTCCAGGACGCCGTCGGGGCGGCGGCGGGCGAGGTCGCCGGAGCGGTACATCCGGGTGCCGGGCTCGTCGAAGAGTCCGGCGTACGGGTCGGCGACGAAGCGTGTGGCGGTGAGGTCGGGGCGGCCGAGGTAGCCGCGGGCCAGTCCGGCCCCGGCCACGTACATCTCGCCGGTGACGCCGGGCGGGACGGGCTGGAGGTGCTGGTCGAGGACGTAGACCCGCAGGTCGGGGATGTTGACGCCGATGGTGCTGCTGCTGGTGGCGGCGGCGCTCGCCCGGTCGAGGGCGATGTGGGAGACGTGCACGGTGGTCTCGGTGATGCCGTACATGTTGACCAGGGTGGGCGCGTCCTGCGGGTGCCGGGAGTACCAGTCGTCGAGGCGGCCGAGTTCGAGCGCCTCGCCGCCGAACACCACGTAGCGCAGGGCGAGTTCGGTGCCGGGGCGGTCCCGGTCGGCGGCGCTGAGCTGGTAGAAGGCGGACGGCGTCTGGTTGAGCACGGTGACGCGTTCGCGGGCGAGCAGGTCGAGGAAGGCGGCCGGGTCGCGGCTGACCAGGTGCGGGACGACGACCAGGCGGCCGCCGTGCAGCAGGGCGCCCCACAGCTCCCAGACCGAGAAGTCGAAGGCGTAGGAGTGGAAGAGGGTCCAGACGTCCTGGGCGCCGAAGCCGAACCAGTGGTCGGTGGAGCTGAACAGCCGGGCCACGTTGCGGTGGGTGACGGGCACGCCCTTGGGACGGCCGGTGGAGCCGGAGGTGTAGATGACGTAGGCGGTGTCGTCGGGGCGCAGCGGACGGGTGCGCTCGTGCTGGGCCAGCGGGGTGGCCGGGAAGTCCGCCGACTCCGCGCCGTCGACCAGGAGTCGGGGTACCGCGTGGGCGGGCAGCCGGGGCGCGGTGGCCCGGTCGGTGAGCAGGGCGGCGGGGGTGGCGTCGGCCAGCATGTAGGCGAGGCGGTCGGCCGGGTAGTCCGGGTCCAGCGGGAGGTAGGCGGCGCCGGACTTGGCCACCGCGAGCAGGGCGACGACCAGCTCGACCGAACGGGGCAGGGCGAGGGCGACGATGGTTCCGGGGCCGGTGCCGTGGGCGGCCAACAGCCGGGCCAGCCGGTCGGCGCGGGCGGCGAGTTCGGTGTAGTCGAGCCGTTCCTCCGCGCAACTGACGGCGGTGGCCGTCGGGTTGGCGGCGGCGGCCGCCTCGAACAGCTCCGGCAGGGTGGCGGTCGGGGAGGCGGGCGACGAGCCGGTCGGGACGGCGGTCGGCGCGGCGCTGGGGACGGCGGTCGGCGCGGTGTCCGCCGGGGTGCCGTTCCACTCCACCAGGGCGCGGTGGCGCTCCTCGGCGCTGATCAGCGGGAGTCGGCCGATCGGAGTGTCCGGGGCGTCGGCGGCGGCGGTGAGCAGTCGGGTGAGTCGGTCCCCGAGCCCGGCCACGGTGGCGGCGTCGAAGAGGTCGGTGCGGTACTCCAGGAAGCCGCCGATGCCGCCGCCGGGCAGCTCCCCGGCGTTCAGGGTGAGGTCGAACTTGGCGGTGCCGCTGGGGATCGCGGCGATCTCGGCGGTCAGGCCGCCACCCAGGGCGGTGGGCCGGTCGGCGCGGCTCTGCCAGGCGAGCATCACCTGGAACAGCGGGTGCCGGGCGAGCGAGCGGGCCGGGTTGAGCTCCTCGACCAGCCGGTCGAAGGGCAGGTCGGCGTGCTCGTGCGCGGCCAGGACGGTGCCGCGCACCCGCTGGAGCAGCTCGCGGAAGCTCGGGTCGCCGGAGGTGTCGGTCCGCAGGACCACGGAGTTGACGAAGTAGCCGACGAGCGCGGCGGTCTGCTCGTCCTCGCGGCCGGCCAGCGACGTGCCGATGGGGATGTCCGTGCCGCAGCCGTGCCGGGTGAGCAGGGCGGCGAGGCCCGCTTGGACGGCCATGAAGACGGTGCCGCCGGCGGCACGGGCCAGCCCGGCGAGGGCGGCGTGCGCCCCGGCTCCGAGGGCGAAGGGCACGGTGGCGCCGTCGTGGCCAGCCACGGCCGGGCGGGGGCGGTCGGTGGGCAGGTCCAGCTGGTCGGGCTGCCCGGCGAGGGCGGCGCGCCAGTGCTCGGTCTGCCGAACGGCGAGCGGGGTGGGCGCCTCGGCGGTGCCGAGCAGCTGCCGCTGCCTGGCCACGTGGTCGGCGAACTGGACGGCCGGCGGCTCCTGTCGGGGTGTGTGACCGGCGAGCCGGGCGGTGTAGGCGGCGGCGAGGTCGCGCAGCAGCGGGGTGGTGGAGGCGCCGTCGCTCGCGATGTGGTGGAGCAGCAGGAGCAGGGTGTGCCGCTCGGGGCCGTGGGTGAACAGCGTTGCCCGCAGCGGTGGTTCGGCGCCGAGGTCGAAGGCGTACCGGACGGCCTCGGCCACGTCGCCGTCGCCGTCGCCGTCCCCGTCGCTGCCGCTGCCGCTGCCGCTGCCGCTGTGGTGGAGTTCGATCGGGGCTGCGGGCAGGATGCGCTGGTACGGGGTCCCGTTCGGCTCCTCGCCGTAGACCGTGCGCAGGATTTCGTGCCGGGCTGTGAGGTCGCCGAGGGCGAGGGTGAGGGCGGCGCGGTCGAGCGGGCCGGTGAGGGTGAGGGCGAGCGGGATGTTGTAGGTGGGGGTGGGGCCTTCGAGGCGGTGCAGGAACCAGAGGCCGCGCTGGGCGGGCGAGAGCGGGAGACGCTCGGTGCGGGGTACCGGCACCAGCGCGGGGCGCTGCTCGGGCGCCGGACCGCCGCCCTGGAGCAGGGTGGCGAGGGCGGCCGGGGTCGGGTGGCGGAACACGTCGGCGAAGGCGACCGGCGCGGCGAAGGTCTCACGCAGCCGGGCGGCCAGTCGGCCGGCCAGCAGGGAGTGCCCGCCGAGGTCGAAGAAGGAGTCCTCCCGCCCGGGGGCGGCGGGCAGGCCGAGGACGTCGGCGAACAGCCCGCAGACCAGTTCCTCCCGCGGGGTGGCGGCGGCCGCGCCGGGGGTTGGGGCGGCGGGCTCCGGGAGGGCGCGGTGGTCGAGCTTGTCGTGGGCGGTGCGCGGCAGTTCGTCCAGCAGCAGGACGGCCGCCGGGACCAGGTGGGCGGGCAGCCGGACGGCGAGCGCGGCGCGCAGCTCCTCCGGGTCGGGCGCGTCACCGGTGGCGGGGACGACGTAGCCGAGCAGTCGCTTGCCCTGCGGTCCGGGCCGGGCGATCACCACCGCCCGGGCCACACCCGGGAGCTGGGTGAGCGCGGCGGCGATCTCGCCGGGCTCGATCCGGAAGCCGCGGATCTTCACCTGGCCGTCGGCCCGACCGAGGAACTCCAGGGTGCCGTCGGGGCGGCGGCGGGCGAGGTCGCCGGTGCGGTACATCCGCTCACCGGACGGGCCGAAGGGGTCGGCGAGGAAGCGTTCGGCGGTGAGGTCGGGACGGCCGAGGTAGCCGCGGGCCAGGCAGGCGCCGGCCACGTACAGTTCGCCGGTGACACCGTCGGGGGCGGGGCGCAGCGAGCCGTCCAGGACGTAGGCGCGGGAGCCGCGCACCACCCGGCCGGCCGGGGCGCCGTCCGGGCCCGGGGTCCAGGCGTAGGCGTCGACGGTGGTCTCGGTGGGGCCGTAGAGGTCGATCGGGTGCAGGCCGGGGACGGCGGCCAGCCGCTGCCAGAGGGCGGGCGGGGTGGCTTCGCCGCCGACCGCGAGGACCGAAGGGCGGTGCCGGTCCTCGTCCAACGCGCCTTCGGTGATCAGGACTTCGAGGTAGGAGGGGGTGAGGTCGAGGTAGTCGATGCGCTCCCGGTGGAGGTGGGCGGCGAGCGCGGCCGGGTCGCGGTAGGTGGCGTCGTCCAGCAGGTGGAGTTCGTGGCCGTGGACCATCCACAGCACCGGGTCCCAGGAGGCGTCGAAGGCGAAGGACGCGCTGTGGGCGATGCGCAGCCGGTCGCGGCCGGTGCGGCGGAGGGCGGGGGCGATGTGGTCCTCGCCGTGGCCGGCGTGCAGGTTGGCGAGCGCGGCGTGGGTGACGATCACGCCCTTGGGGCGACCGGTGGAGCCCGAGGTGTGCAACACGTAGGCGGCGTCGTGGAGTCGGGGCGGCGGCGGGGCGGTGTCCGGCGCGCCGTCGGCGTCCGGCTCGCGCCCGGCGTCCGGCGTGCCGTCGGCGTCCGCCGACGGCCGGACGGTGGGCAGGCCGGGCGGCAGGTCGAGGGCGGTGAGCGCGTCGGGGGTGCCGAGAGCGCAGACCGGGCGGGCGTCGGCCAGCACGGCGGCGAGCCGCTGCCGGGGGTGGGTCAGGTCGAGGCTGACGCAGGCGCCGCCGGCCTTGAGCACGGCGAGCATCGCGACCAAGGTGTCGGCGCTGCGCGGCAGGGCGAGTGCGACGGGTGCGCCGGCCCGGACGCCGAGGGCGGTCAGACGGTGGGCGAGACGGTTGGACCGGCGCTCCAGCTCGGCGAAGGTGAGGGCGGCCGGACCGCAACGGACCGCGACGGCGTCCGGGGTGCGGGCGGCCTGGGCGGAGAACAGCTCGGGCACGGTCCGCTCGACCGGCGGCTCGGCGCGGCCCTCGGTGGCCCGGCGAAGGGCGTCGGCGTCCAGCAGGTCGATCCGGCCGATCGGCGTCCGCGGGTCGGTGAGCAACTGCTCGGCGAGGGCGTCGAGGTAGCGCAGCAAGCCGTCCCGGTGGGTGGCGAGCGAGCCGGCGCCATGACGGGCCGGGTCGGCGTCGAACGCCAGCCTCAGGGCGCCGTCGGGGCCGGGTGAGACGTTGACGGCGAGGTCGTCCACGGGTCCGGCGGCGAGGTTGCGAACCACGCCGGGCAGGCCGGCCAGGTCGAGGTCGGCCTCGAAGGCCTTGATGTTGACCATCGGTCCGAACAGGGCGCGGCGCCCACCGGTCAGGCCTAGGTCGCGGCGCAGGTCCTCCAGGGGGTAGCGCTGGTGGCGGCGGGCGGTGCGCAGGGCACGGACCACCCGGTGCAGCAGCTCCTCGGCGGAGTCGGCGGGGCGGACGGCGAGGCGCAGCGGGAGGACGTTGGCGGTGGCGACGGGCGTGCGCAGGGCGGCCGGGCCGCGGCGGTTGGCCAGCGGCAGGCCGAGCACGACGTCCTCGGCGCCGGTCAGGCGGTGCAGGTAGCCGGCGGTGGCGGCAAGCAGGAGTTCGGCCCAGGTGGCTCGGACGGCGGTGGCCGCGCGCTCCAGGCGCTCCCGAGCGCCGGCGGGCAGGGTGGCGGTGACGCGCAGCGGGGCCGACGCGCCGCCCGGGCCGTCGGCCGGAGTACCGGTACCGGTCAGGGCGGCGGGCGTGCCCGGCAGGGCGGCGCGCGCGCTGAGCACGGTGACAGGGGCCTCGGCGCCGGCGAGGTGGGCGGTCCAGTGGGCGCGGTCGGCCGTGTAGTCGCCGCCCGCGCGGTAGGCGGCTTCCTCGGCGGCGGCTTCGGCGAGGCCCACGAAGGGGCTGGGGCCGGGTCCGGTGCCGCTGGTGTGCGCGGTGTAGTGGGCGGCGACGCGCTCGCCGAGGAGTGTCAACGCGTAGGCGTCGACCGCGAGATGGTGGATCCGGCGGTACCAGAGCCGGCGGTCGTCGGAGAGCCGGATGAGGGCCTGGGTGAACAGCGGGCCGGTGGCGAGGTCGGCCGGGCGGGCGAGGTCGGCGCGCATCCAGGCCTCGGCCTCGGCGTCCGGGTCGTGGGCGGCGCGCAGGTCGAGGCGGTGCAGCGGCCAGTGGGGGGCGTCGGGGTTCGGCCGCTGGTGCGGGGTGCCGTCCGGGCCGGCGACCACGACCACGCCGAGCACCTCGGCCTCGTCCACCGTCTGCCGCAGGGCCGCCTCGAACGCGTCCTCGTCGAGCCGTCCGGTGATCTCGACGGCGTCGCCGGTGTTGTAGACCGGGCTGGCCGGGTCGAGCGACTGGCCGTACCAGACGGCGGCCTGGGCAGCGAGCAGCGGGACGTCGGCGGGCCGCGCCCCGGTGGGCTGGTGATCGGCGGGGTGCGTTTCGACGGCAGGCATGGTGCGGAGAGCTCCTCGGGGATCCGGAACGCCTTACTTAGGTTAGCCTAACCTAAGTTCATGTGACCTGATCAACGGCCCGTTGCGGCCACGCCCACCCCGAGGCCGCCTTCGAGGAACACCGGGCGGCGGCCTGGCGCGCCGAACTGCTGCACACCCACGGCTACTCCGTCACCGCGCCGGCCCACGGCCTGGCCACCGCCTTCACGGCGAGCCTCGGCGGCGGGCCGGTCACCGTCGCGCCGGTCTGCGAGTACGACGTCCCGCCCGGCCTCGGGCACACTGAAAGTTGTTCACCGTTCGCTGTTCGTCGTCCACCGTCACCCGTCCGTCAGCACCACGGCCGCCCCCGTCCGCAGCGGCCAGAGGAACCCCCAGTGCGGCAGCCGCAGTTGCAGCACCCGGTCCCCCGGCCCGAGCGGATGGGCGCCCTGTAGTTCCCGCACCCGCCGGTCCGCCTCACCATGGGTCAGTCGGACGGCGACCGGGCGCCCGCCCGGGCCGTACCCGACGCAGAGCAGGTGCTGCGGGGTGAGCGCCCGCGGCGGATCGGTGTCCAGCTCACCCGAGGCGTCCAGCCCGGCCACCGCCCCCGGCACGGCCTCCCCCAGCACGCACACCAACTCGTTCTGGGCGAGCAGCCACTCCCGCCGCCCGGGCGGGTCCGCCGGGTCCAGCGACAGGTACGCCGCCCCCGACTTGACCACCGCAAGCAGCGCCGTCAGCGATTCCTCCGGGCGGCGGGCCGGTGCCAGCCCGACCGTCGCCCCCGGCCGGGCGCCGCGCCGGAGCAGTACCCGCGCCAGCCGGTTGGCCGAGGCGTTCAGCTCCCGGTACGTCACCGTCCCGCCGTCCGCCAGCACCAACGCCGGGGCGTCCGGAGTCCGGGCCGCCTGCGCCTCGACCGGGCCGACCACGGTGGTGGCCGGGTGCTCGACCGCCGGTCCGGACCCCAGCCGGCCCGGCAGGACCAGTCCCTCCGCCGAGACCGGCACCGGGACCGCCCCCGGCAGCTGCGACGACGCGGCGCCCGACCGCCCCGCGCCCGCGTCCCGTACGACCGCCGCCATCAGACCGCACCCAGCAGTTCGGCCCAGGCCGCGACGGACGGCCGCTCCGCCAGCCGGACGAACGCCACCTCGGCGCCCTCGGCGCGCCAGCGCTCGGCGAGGGTCATCAGTCGGATCGAGTCCAGCCCCCAGTCCGCCAGGTCCTCCTCCAGCGGGATGTCCGCCGGGTCCCCGCCGAGCAGGTCGGCGACCTCGGCCCGGATCCGCTCCACACTGAAGCCCACACCCGTCACTCCACTCATTCCCTTCGCTCCACTCACTGCTCTCACTCCCCCACCGTCCCGTCCAGCGCCCCCAGCACGGCCCCGGTGGTGGTGACCACCCCGCACCGCCCGGCGATCCACTCCAGTGCCGCCCGGTGCTCCTCCGGTCCGAAGTCGGCCACCGCGTCGGCCACCACGAAGGCGCGGACGTCCCGCATCCAGGCGTCGCAGGCGGTGGCCTGGACGCCGATGTGGGCGTACACCCCGGTGATCACCAGCTGGTCCCGGCCGTGGTCGCACAGCAGCCGCTCCAACTCGGTGCGCACGAAGGCGCTGTACTTCCACTTGGTGAGCACGGTGTCCCCCGGCGCGGGGGCGACGGCCGGGGCGATCGCCGTGGCGCGCGGGTCGTCGGGGATCCCCGGCCCCCAGAAGTCCTGCTGCAGCCCGCGTTCGGCCGGGCTCTGCCCGCCGCGCTGGGCCGAGTAGACGACCGGCACCCCGTTCGCACCCGCCGCCTTGGTCAACGCGGCTACGTTGTCGAGGAGTTCGGGCGCCGGAGCGGCGTCGCCGGGGAACGCGTCCAGGAAGTGGTTCTGCAGGTCGTGCACCAGCAGGACGGCGCGGGCCGGGTCCACCGTCCAGGAGACCCGGTTGGCGGGCAGGTCCTCGACGGCCGGCAGCGGATAGGAGGGAATGCGGGGCAGGCCCACGATGGTCGAACTCCTCAAGTGGGTTGGCGGGCTTCAGGAACGGGAGCCGGAGGCGGAACGGGTGAGGGAGGCCGCGATGGCGGCCCGCAGGTCCTTCTTGCTGACCTTGCCGATCCCGGTGGCGGGAAAGGCGTCGACGAACTCCACCCGGTCCGGCACCTTGTAGTCGGCCAGGCCGCGCTGGCGCACGAAGCGCTTCAACTCGACGCCCTTCGGCGGCTGCGCACGGTGCTCGGCGCGGATCACCACGTACGCGCAGGTCCGCTCGCCCAGGTACGGGTCGGGCATCGACACCACCGCCGCGTCGTGCACGGCCGGGTGGGCGAGCAGGTGGTTCTCGATCTCCTCGGCGGCGACCTTCTCGCCGCCCCGGTTGATCTGGTCCTTGGCCCGGCCCTCGACCACCAGGTGGCCGCTGGGCAGCCGGCGGACCAGGTCGCCGGTGCGGTAGAAGCCGTCCGGGGTGAAGGAGTCGGCGTTGTGCCCGGGCGCGTTCCAGTAGCCGCGGATGGTGTACGGGCCGCGGGTGAGCAGGTGTCCGGTGGTGCCGTCGGGCAGGTCGCGGTCCTGGTCGTCGACGACCCGGACCTCGTCGTCGGGCGAGATCGGGCGGCCCTGGGTGGTGGTGATCAGCTCCTCCGGGTCGTCCAGCCGGGTGTAGTTGACCAGGCCCTCGGCCATCCCGAACACCTGCTGGAGCGTGCAGCCCAGCACCGGCCGCACCCGCCGGGCCGCCTCCGTGCTGAACTTGGCGCCACCGACGAGCAGGACTTCCAGGCTCTCGTGGCCGCGGGCGCCACTCTCGGCGGCGTCCAGCCACAGCAGCGCGAGCGGCGGCACCAGACCGGTGACGGTCACGCCCTCGCGCTCGATCAGCGGGAAGGCCGTCTCCGGGTTCGGCTGCGGGCAGAGCACCACCCGGCCGCCCGCGTACAGGGTGCCGAGCGAACCGGGCGAGCTGAGCGGGAAGTTGTGCGCGGCGGGCAGCACGCACAGGTAGACGCTGCGACCGTCCAGCGCGCACAGCTCGACCGAGCCGCGCAGCGAGTAGATGTAGTCGTCGTGGGTGCGCGGGATCAGCTTGGGCACGCCCGTGCTGCCGCCGGAGAGTTGCAGGAAGGCGACGTCCCCGGGCTCGGGTTCGCGCTGCGGCCCGGGCCCGTCGCAGGGCACATCGGCCAGCCGGACGTGCTCACCCGGGTCCTCGCCGGCCACCAGCACCAGTCGCAGCGCCGGATTCTCCGCCTGGACGCGGCCGGCGAGTTCGCGGTGGTCGAAGCCGCCCTCGACGCCCGGGACGACGTACGCCACAGCGCCCGTGAACGAGCAGAAGTGCGAGACCTCCGCGTACCGGTGCGCGGGCAGCGCGAAGACGGGCAGCGCGCCGATCCGGAACAGGGCGAAGACCACCTCGAAGAACTCGGCGGTATTGGGCAGTTGGACCACCACCCGGTCCCCGGTCCGGACGCCCCGGGCGAGCAGCCCGGCGGCCATCCGGTCGGCCCGGCGGTCGAGTTCGGCGTACGTCCAGCGCCGTTCCCCCGCCGCGACCGAGTGTCCGCCCGGGTCGACGACGGCGGTCCGCTCGCCGTGCGCGGCGGCGCGCTCGCGCAGCATCCGCCCGAAGGTCTCGCCGCGCCAGTGTCCGGCGGCCCGGTAGCGTTCGGCGAACTCGGCCGGGTACGGGGTGAATCCGTCCAGCACGTCGTCCAGGGCGGTCACCGGGCCACCCCCGCGGCGTCCAGGAAGGTGCGGAACTTGGCACTGGTCTCGGCGAGTTCGGCCTCCGGCCGGGACTGCTCGACCACCCCGGCGCCGGCGTACACCCGCAGCGTCCGTCCGTCCGCCTCCGCGCAGCGGATGGTCACCACCCACTCGCCGTCGCCGGTCTCGTCGCCCCAGCCGACCATGCCTGCGTAGAGGCCCCGGTCGAAGGGCTCGACCTCGCCGATCACCCGGCGCGCGAGATCCGTCGGCGTCCCGCAGACGGCCGGGGTCGGGTGCAGTGCGCAGGCCAACTCCAGGGCGGAGCAGGCCGGATCGGCCAGCTCGCCGCTGATCGTGGTGGCCAGGTGCCACATCGCGGCGGTCCGCACCAGGGTGGGTCGCTCCGGCACCTCCAGGTCGCGGCAGTACGGCTCCAGCGCCGCGCGGACGGCGTCCACCACGACGGCGTGCTCGTGCAGGTCCTTGGGCGACTCCAGCAGCGCGGCGGCCCGGCGCACGTCCTCGCCGAGGTCCTCGCTGCGCGGTACCGACCCGGCCAGCGGGTTGGCCAGCACGGCCGTTCCCCGCCGGGAGAGCAGGAGTTCGGGGCTGGCGCCGATCAGGGTGCGGCCGCCGCCGGCCGGTACGGCGAAGGTGTAGCCGCCGGGGTCGCGGCGGGCCAGTCGCTGCAGGACGGCCGGCAGGTCGAGCGGCCGGTCGCTGCTCAGCTCCAGTGTCCGGGCCAGCACCACCTTGCTCAACTCCCCACCGCGCAGCCGCTCCACGGCCGTGGCGACGCCCGCGCCGTACGCCTCGGGCGCCGGCACCGGGCGGATCCGCCAGCCGGTGTCCGCGGCCTGCGGGGCGGGCAGCGCGATCAGCGGGTCGTCGCGCAGCGCCCCGGCGGCCCGGACCAGGGCGGGGACGGCCAGTTCGGCCCGGCCGTCGTGGTCGAAGGCCACCGCCCCGACCACCAGCGGTCGTTCGACCCCGGCCCGACGCGCCTCGGCCAGCGTCTCGGCGACCCGGACGGGCAGCGGGCGGGCGTCCTGCGGCACCCGGGCGTGCAGGCCGGCGGCGAGCAGGGTACGGGTCGGCGAGGCGAAGAACGCCTCGTCGGCGGCGGCCCGGTACTGGCCGAGCAGGCCGCTGGCCGCGCCGATGGCGGCCTGGTCGGAGCCGCCGTCGGTGGGGGCCGGCGGGGCGTGGTGCACCGTGGTCACGGTGGTCTCTCCAGTCTGGGGCGGGTCTACGGTCTGCGGTGTGCGGTCTGCGGTCTGCGGCGTGCGGTCTGCCGGTTCTCGGGGTCCACCGGTCTGCGGGAGGCACCTCAGGCGCGCAGGGTCGCGCCGCCGTCGACGTACAGGTCGTGCATGGTGATGTGACGGGCCCGGTCGGAGGCCAGGAAGAGCACCGCCTCCGCGACATCGGCGGGCGCGGCGATCCGGCCGAGCGGGATGCCCACCCGCCAGGCCCCCAGGTCCCCCTCGATCAGCCGCCGTTCGGACGCCTCGGCGTCCTCGCCCCAGAGCGCGCGCTGCATCGCGGTGTCGGTCGACCCGGGCGAGACGATGTTGCAGCGCACCCCGGAACGGGCCAGCTCCAGCCCGAGGCAGCGGGTGAACATGGTGGCCGCGGCCTTGGACGCCGCGTAGGCGGCCATCCCGGCCCGCGGCACCCCGGCGGCGTTGGACCCGACGGTGACGATGGCGCCCCGCCCACGCTCGGCCATTCGGCGGCCGACCGCCCGACCGGTGTGGAACACTCCGGTGGCGTTGACCGCGAAGGTCTCCGCCCATTCGGCGTCGGCCAGTTCGACGACCGGCGCAGCCCGCATGATTCCCGCGACGTTCACCAGCACTGCCACTGAACCGAGTTGATGTTCGATCAAATCGACTGCGCCGTTCACCTCTTGAGAGTCAGCGACATCCACCACATAGGGATGGACCGCAGCGGACTCGGCCGCGACATCGGCGAGCGGGCCGGCGCTCCGGTCCACCGCCGCGACGACGGCCCCCTCCGCGGCCAGTGCCCGGACCACGGCCGCGCCGATGCCCTGCCCGGCCCCGGTGACCATCGCGACGACACCGGCGAATTCGGACCGTTCCACGGGACTTCCCCTCCGACCAGCATTATTAGGTAAGCCTAACCTAACATAATGGTTCGTCTGCGTCGCTGGTCCGTTCGACCCGTCACGACACCTGGGCCCCCGTCAATCCGCCCGAACACACGAAGCTGGCGGCCTCGGACCCCTACCGGCCGGCGGTGTGGATCCGGTCGAAGCCGTCGAACCCGGGCCCGTCGAGGTGTTCGGCGCACTGGAGGCCGGCCCGGAGAGCGACGCGCCGGAAGGGGGGCCCGCCGGGCGGGGGGTTCGCCGGGCGGGGGGGTTCGCCGGGCGGGGGGCCGCCGGGCGGATGCGGGCGATCAGGGGCAGCCCGGGGGCACGGGCGGCGGCCCGGCCGACGACGGTGGCGGCGGCTTCGGCGGCGCAGCCGTGGTCCCGGGCGGCGGGGCGAAGCGGTGGAAGAGGTTGAGGACCGGTCGGCCGGCCGGCTCCACCGGCGTGACGCCGCAGAAACCCCATCGGCTGCGGCGGGGCGGCGCAGGAGGAGTCAACGAGTGGTCAACTCTTCGCGCCCGCCCATTCGTTGATGATGCGGACGGCGGTGCCGCCCGAGGGTGTCAGTGGGCCGCCGGGGGCGGGGTGAGCCCGGCGCAGCCGCGCAGGCCGTCGCGACGCTTGAGGGCCGCCTCGGCGGCGGCGCCGGTGACCGGCTGGGGGATGCCCTTGTCGTCGATGGTGGCCGGGGCGAAGGCCTCGCCGGTGACCTTGCCGTCGGCGGCGAGGGTGAGGGTGGTGACGCCGGTCTCGTTGGAGAAGGCGTAGTTGGAGGTGCCGTACCAGAGGAAGTTGCCGAAGCCGTACCCCACGTAGGTGTTGCCGAGCATGCCCGAGCCGACCATGGTGTGGGCGTGGGTGCCGACCACGGCGGAGGCGCCGACGGCGGCGAGCTTCTTGGCGACGGCGGTCTGCGCGGCGGTCGGGCAGGCCTTGCCCTCCTCGCCCCAGTGCAGGTAGACGAGCACCACGGGGGCCTGCTGCTTTGCCGCCTGCACGGCCGAGACCAGCGCGGGGACGTCCAGGGCCGAGGCGATGCCGGGCTTGTTGGCCCCGGCCCGCCACTTCTGGTTGGTGATGTCCTCGACCTGGCTGGCGGCGACCACCGCGACCTTCACCCCGCGCACGGTGGTCAGGTACGGGGCGTACGCCTCCTTGGCGTTGTGCCCGACGCCGATCACCGGGAGGGGCGAGGAGTCCTTGGCGGCCAGGGTGTCGGCGAGGCCGTCGGCGCCGAAGTCGACGGCGTGGTTGTTGGCCATCGAGACGACGTCGACGCCGGAGTCCTTGAGGACGGACAGCGCCTTGGGGGTGGTGCGGAAGGTGTACGTCTTCGGCTCCGGTGCGCCGCGCCCGGTGATCGCGGTCTCCAGGTTGAGCACGGAGAGGTCGGCGTCGGCGAGGGTGCGGGAGATCGGGCCGAGGGCCTGCTCGGGCGGCTGGACGGTCAGCCGGGGCTCGGTGCGCCCCTCGAAGTGGACGTCCCCGGCGAAGGCGACGGTGATGCTGCCGTCCGGGCGGGGCGGGCCGCCCTTGGTGGGGGCGGCGGCGGGGGCCGTTCCGGAGGCCGCACCGGCGGCGGGCGCGGGCGCCGCGGCCGGCGGGGCACTCGACGCCTTGGCGGGCGCCGGGTCGTCCGGCCCGCAGGCGGCGACGGCGGTCAGCCCGACGAACACGGCGACGGCGGCCGCGGCACGGCGCATGAGTGGTTCCCCCCGAGGTCGATACAAGAACGGTCAGCCTACGCCACCGAATCGCCACCGCTTGAGCCCGCACCCACAACATTCCGGACACAACAGGGCACGGGAGACGGCGCAAGGGAGACAGCGCCCGCGAGGCAGGACACGGGAGGGCGCAGGAGGCGCGGCACCCCGGAGAACGCTCCCGCCGACCCACCGGGCCCGCCCGTCCCAATCCCCGGCCCCACCCGGCCACCGTGTCCCTGGCGCCCCGGCCGGGCGGCGCGCAGCGTGGAGGTGAGGGCGCAGGCCGGGCGAGCGGGTGGCACGCCTTGGGCCTGGACGCCGGAGGAGGTGCGTGATGGCCGACAGCCGACCGGCCCCCGGCCGGGAGCGCCGGATCGTGGTCGGCATCGACGGATCGGAGCCGTCGAAGGCGGCGCTGCGCTGGGCGGTCGGGCAGGCGGTCCTCACCGAGGCCGCGGTGCACGCGGTGGCCGCCTGGGAGTACCCGTCCCTGTACGGCTGGTTCGCGCCGATGGTGGACGAGGGCTTCGAACGGGCCGCCCACCGCACGCTGACCGCCGAGGTCAACGAGATCGTCGGGCCCGAGTGTCCGGCGGAGGTCCGCAAGAGCCTGCTGCCCGGACACGCCGCCGAGGTGCTGTTGGAGGCGGCCGAGGGCGCGGACCTGCTCGTGCTCGGCAGCCGCGGCCGGGGCACCTTCACCCGGACGCTGCTCGGCTCGGTGTCCACCCGCTGCGCGGCGCACGGGGTCTGTCCGGTGGTGATCGTCCGGGCGGACGGTACGGCCTCGCCCCCGCCGCCGACCGAGGACGCCACGGCGGAGGAGTGGCCCCCGGCGACCGCCCGCACCAAGGACTGGCAGCTCAGCCTGCACGTGGTCGAGGACCGGGACACCACCCGGGTGCACGCCGTGCTGGACGCCGACGGCACCGTGCTGCACAGCGACGCCCTGGCCCGCCGCAACCCCCGCGACCCCCCGGCCCCGGCCGTCGGCGACGAGTTCGCGGTCGGCCGCGCCCTGGTGGACCTCGGCCACCAGCTGCTGCGCGCCGGGGTCCACGGGGCCACCGGCCCGGCGGAGGGGTGAGCCCTCCGAAACCTCCGGAACCCTCCGGAACCCTCCCGATGGGCCGGACGGGCCGGACGGCACCGCGGGCGAGCACCACGAACGGACACCACGAACGGACACCACGAGTGGGCGCCCGCCGCGTGCGGTAGGACATGCTGGACCCGACCCCCTCACCCCCGCCGGAGCCGTCCCCAGCGATGAACACACCCGACCCCGCCGCCGTCGGCGCTGCCGCTCCCGACTTCACCCCCGCCGAGCGCGCCCGCGGCCGCGCGCTGCGCCGCACCCAGCTGCCGTGGGCGCTCGGCGGCCGGGTGGCGGGACTGGCGCTGACCCTGGTACTCGGCCTGACCCCGGCCGGTGCCGCGCTGGTGACCGCCACCGGCCGCTGGTTCGGCGGTTCCCGGACGGCCGAGGTGCTGGCCGGCGCGACGGCGCTGGTGGTGCTGGGCCAGGTGCTGCAACTGCCCTTCGGCGCCGGGGTGCGCACCGTCCGGGCCCGGTACGGGCTGGTGACCCAGGGCTGGGCGGGCTGGGCGGTGGACGCCGTGCGCTCGTTCGCGCTCACCCTGCTGCTGGTCCTGCCGCTGGTGCTCGGGCTGTTCGCGCTGACGGCCTGGTCACCGCGGTACTGGTGGCCGGCCGCGGCGGGCGGGGCAGCCCTGCTGACGGTCGCGCTGTCCTTCCTCCACCCGCTGCTGATCGAGCCGGTGTTCAACCGCTTCGGCCCGATGCCGCCGGGCGAACTGCGCACCGCCCTGCTGGCGCTGGCCGAGCGGGACGGGGTGCGGGTGCGGGACGTCCTGGTGGCGGACGCCTCCCGCCGCACCACCGCGCTGAACGCGTACGTGTCCGGCTTCGGCGCGACCCGCCGGATCGTCGCCTACGACACCCTGCTGTCGGCTGCGCAGCCGCGCGAGGTGGAGCTGGTGGTGGCGCACGAGCTGGGGCACGTCAAGCACCGGGACGTGCCGGTCGGCACGGCGCTCGGGGCGGTGGGCGCGGCCGTGGCGGTCGCCGCACTGGGCCTGCTGGCCGACTGGCACCCGCTGTTGACGGCCGCCGGGGCGGTCGACGCGGCCGACCCTCGGGCGCTGCCGCTGCTGGCCGCGCTCGCGGCGCTGATCGGCGCCCTGTCGGGGCCGGTCCAGTGCGCGGTGAGCCGCCGGATCGAGGCCAGGGCGGATCGGCACGCACTCGAACTGACCGGGGACGTCGAGCAGTTCGTGGCGATGCAGCGCAGACTGGCAGTGGTGAACGTCTCGGATGTCGACCCGCCGCGGGTGCTTGAGCTACTGTTCGCCACTCACCCGAGTGCGACCCGCCGGATCACGGCCGCCCGTGCCTGGCAGGCCGCGCGGGGACGGCCGGCGGGCGCTCCGCCGACCGTTCCGACCGACGGACCAGCCGGCGGACCGGAGGGAGCAGCCGACGGACCGGCGACGAAGCCGCGCACGACCCCGGGCGAATCCGTTGTATAGTGCAACAAATCCCGAGGAGGTAGGAACGCCGTGCCCGGCCGCGAGTCGTCCATCGACACCATCCAGCGCGAGCTGACCGCCTTCGCCCGCCGTGCCCGGCACAAGGCCTCCCAGCTGCACCCCGACCTCTCCCTGGTCACCTACAGCATCCTCGACCTGATCACCGAGCGCGGCGGCTGCCGAGCCGCCGACGTGGCCGCGTACTTCATGCTCGACAAGTCCACCGTCAGCCGCCAGGTCACCGCCCTGGAGAAGCTCGGCCTGCTGCGCCGCGAGGCCGACCCGGACGACCAGCGCGGCCAGATCCTGCGCGCCACCGAGGCCGGGCTCACCCTGCTGCGGGACGCCAACGAGCAGCGCCGGACCGCCTTCACCGCCCGCTTCACCGACTGGTCCGACGCCGACGTCGCCCGCTTCGCCGACTACCTGGCCCGGTACGGCGAGGAAGGCTGACCTCCGGCCGCGAGGGCCGACCGGGAAGTGCGGGGCCCGCGACCGGGCCCGCCGCCCCGGGCGTCGCCGCCCCGGGGTGCGCCCCACCGCCCCCACGGTGTACAGAGGAAAGGTGCCCCTCCGGCAGCGCCCCGACCAACCCCGTCCACGCGCCCGCCGCCGCTCCTGGCGGCCCGACCGCCGCATGATGACGGCGCTGCCGCTCGCACTGATCGCCGTGATCACCGTCGTCGACATCCTCGCACCGCCGGAGATCCACCTCGGCCCGCTGCTGATCGTCGCCCCCGCCCTCACCGCCTCCGTCGCGGGCCCCCGGGCCACCGCCGGGGTCGCCCTGCTCGCCATCGGCGCGCTCACCACCATCGGCGCCCTCCGGGACGGCCTGACCAGCGCCAACATCGAGACCCAGCTCAGTGCCCAGGTGGTCGTCTCGGTGCTGATCGTCGCCCTGCGGGTACTGCGCGACCGGCACGAGCGCGAACTGGCACGGGTGCGCTCGGTCTCCGAGGCCGCCCAGCGGGTGCTGCTGCGTCCGCTGCCGGAACGGATCGGACCACTGCACCTCGCCTCCTTCTACCTGGCCGCCGAGGCCGAGGCACAGGTCGGCGGCGACCTGTACGCGGCCGCCCGGACCACCGACGGCACCCGGCTGCTGGTCGGCGACGTCCGCGGCAAGGGACTGGCCTCGCTCGGCGACGCGGCGCTGCTGCTCGGCGCCTTCCGGGCCGCCGCCCACCTGCACGCGGACCTGCCCGGCCTGGCCGAGTACCTGGACGGCAGCGTCTGCTGGGGCCTCGCCCAGCTGGCCGAGGCCCGTCGGGCCGAACGGTCCCGGCACCAGCACCCGACCGAGGACGTCCCGGACGAGGACGCCGAGTCCTTCATCACCGCCGTCCTGCTCGACATCCCGGACGACGGCTCGCTCGTCCACCTGATCGACTGCGGCCACCCGCCCCCGCTACTGCTGCGCCCCGAGGGCCTCACCACGCTCACCACCGAGCACCCCGCGCCGCCGCTCGGCCTGGGCGAGCTCGCCCCGGTCTCCTACGAGGTGCAGACCTTCCCGTTCCGCCCCGGCGACCGGCTGCTGATCTACACCGACGGAGTGATCGAGGCCCGGGACGCCCAGTGCCGCTTCTACCCGCTCACCGAACGGGTCACCGCCTGGCAGGCCGAGCGCCCCGGCGTCCTGCTGAACCACCTGCGCCGCGACCTGCTCGCCCATGTCGGCCGCCGGCTGGACGACGACGCGGCGATGGTGATGGTGGAGCGGCTCCGTTGACAGATGACGGCGCTCGTTGCCAGCCGTCAGCTGCCAGCTGCCCTACGGCCGGTACACGTACGGTGTGGTGGTGCTCAGCTGGGCGAAGCCGAGCCGCTCCAGGATCGGGCGGCTCTGGTCGCTCGCGTCCACCTGGAGGTACTCGTAGCCCAGTTCGGCGGCCTGGCGGGCCCGGTGGGCGACCAGGGCGCGGTAGATGCCCCGGCCGCGCCAGCCCGGGACGGTGCCGCCGCCCCACAGGCCCGCGAACCCGGTGCCCGGGGTGAGTTCCATCCGGGCGGCGCTGACCGGCTGGTCGCCGGCCATCGCGACGACCATGAGCAACGTCTCCGAGTCGTGCCGCAGGTGGTCGAGGATCCGCCCGCGCAAGGAGGGCATCTCGGCGCCGAAGGCCAGCTCGTGGGCGGCGACCATGAGGTCCACCCCGGCCTCGTCGGTCACCGGCTCCAGCCGGACGCCCTCGGGCAGTGCCACTTCGGTGGGCAGGTCGGCGATCCGGGCGATCATCAGCGCCTCGTCCGGCTCGGCGGTGAACCCGGCCGCGAGCAGCCGCCGGCCGAGGTCGGCGGGGCGGTCGTGGGCGTAGCTCTTCCACTCGAACTCCAGGCCCAGCCCGGTGAAGTGGGCCACCTGTGCGGCGATCGCGTCGTCCGCCCCGGCCTCGTCCAGTCCGGACCAGACGACGCCGTTCCAGGCGTGCTCCCCGCCGACCTGGCGCACCACGGCGCCGTCGAGCTCCACGCGGACGCCGGGACCGTCCGACCGCGCGTCGCGCCGGATCCGCTGGTCGAACAGGGCAAGTACGTGATCATGATCCATCCGCTCACTCCAACACGCCCCGCGGCCGCTGCGCCACCGGTTTTCACCCCCCGGCGCCCCGCTCAACCGGCTCCGGCGGAGACGGAGACGGAGGACAGGCAGAGGATCGAGCCGCCGGGCCGGTCGATGCCGCCGGCCGCGCCGGTCAGCACGCAGGAACGGCCGGCCGACCGCCCCGCCGCGTTCGAAGTCACGCTCGGAGTCACCATGGCGGGACTCCACCGAGCGCGGCGGCGCGGGGCCGGGCTTCCACGTGACGGGCCCGGACGGGGCCCGACAGGCCCGGACCCGACGGGGGCACCGCTCAGACCGTGAGAACGATCTTCCCCCGCGCATGGCCCTCCTCGCTGACCCGCTGCGCCTGCGCCGCCTCCGCGAGCGGGAACACCCGGTGCACCGGCAGCCGCAGGGTGCCCGCCTCGTGCAGGGCGAGGGCGGCGGCGAAGGCGCGCTGGTGGTAGTACTCGCCGTCCTCGGCGCCGCCGGAGAAGCGGACGCCGTGCTGCTGCGCGCCCGGGATGTCGGCGATGGTCACCACCCGGTCCGCGCCGCCCGCCAGCTCGATGGACAGCGGCAGCACCCCGCCCTTGCCGGCGGCGTCCAGCACCCGGTCCACCCCGTCCGGTGCGACGGCCCGGACCCGCTCGGCCAGGCCCTCGCCGTACGTCACCGGGATCGCGCCGAGTTCGCGCAGGTAGTCGTGGTTGGCCTCGCTCGCGGTGCCGACGACGGTGATGCCGCGCGCCCGGGCGAACTGCAGCAGCAGGGTGCCGACCCCGCCGGCCGCGCCGTGCACCAGCAGCGTCTCGCCGGGGCGCACGCCGAGGAGGGTGAGGACCCGCTCGGAGGTCTCGGCGGCGATCGGGATCGCCGCGGCCTCCTCCCAGCTCAGCGTGGCCGGCTTGTGCACCAGCTCGGCCGCGGCCAGCAGCGCGTGCTCGGCGTAGCCGCCGCCCATCAGGGCGCCGAACACCTCGTCGCCGGGCGCGAAGCCGGTCACCTCCGCGCCGACCGCCTCCACCACTCCGGAGAGCTCGTAGCCGGGCACGGCGGGGAAGGTGATCGGGAAGAACCCGTCCAGCTCGCCGCCGCGCAGCTTGTGGTCCAGCGGGTTGACGCCCACCGCGCGGACCGCGACCCGCACCTGGCCGGGGCCGGGGGCGGGCAGCTCGATGTCGATCGGGCGCAGCACGTCCGCGCCGCCGTACTGGGGGAAGGCGATCGCCTTGGTCATGGAAGTTCCTCGGTTCGTCCGGGAGTTGTTCGTTCCGACGGGATCCATCCTGCGGCGCCCGCACCGGCTCTCCGGCCGGCCGTTCGGACAGTTCGACCTGGCCGAAGGGAGGGGCGGGTGGTGGCGGGCCCGGAACTAGGGTGGGAGGCATGGACAGGGTGGGAGGCACGGACGTGGACGTGAGCGTGGACGATAGCGTGGACGTGGACGGCAGCGTGGACGTCGACGTGGACGAGAGCTGGCAGCAGCACTGGGGCCGCCCCGAAACCGCGCTGGCCCGGGCCGTCGAGGTGCTGCGCGCACCCCGGCCCGAGGTGGTGCCGCGGCTGTCGGAGGTGATCCGGACGCTCGTCCCGCACACCGCGATCGCCCACCTCAGCGGCGTCTGCGCCCACTCCCCCGCCAATGCCCACGGCCCGCACGAGCTGGTCGCCGGCCTCACCGGGCTGGAGCTGTCCCGGCTCGCCGAGCGGGCCGCCGGGACCACCTCGGCCGGTCGGCCCTGGCAGGGCGAGGCCGAACTGGCGGGCCGTACCCGGCCGGTGGTGGTGATCGCCGCACCGGCCGACGACAAGGCGGTCCAGCTGGTCCTGGTCCTGAGCGACGCCGCGCCGGTGCCCGCCGGGGCGCTCGCCGTCCTCCAGCAGCTGTGCGAGCTAGTCATCGCCCACTCCGAGCACCGCGCCACCGACGCCGCGCCCAGCCAGGCGGCGATCTCCCGCACCGCCGCGATCACCCGCGCCCGGACCATCGCCGAGTTCACCGGCACCCACAGCGCCGCCCTGACCGCCGTCCTGGCCCCGCTGCGCTCGGCCGACCTGGACGATGCCGCCGCCCGCCGGGCCGCCACCGACCTGGCCGTCACCGCCCTGCTCGACCTGCGCCGGACCGCCGACCTGGACCGCGCGCTCAGCGAGGAGCCCGCCGACGCCGCCTTCGCCCGACTCGCCCGCGAACTGCGCCCGCTGCTGCGGCACACCGGGGTCCGGCTCGACCTGGCGCCGCCGTCCGACGCCACCCGGTCCATCCCCGCGGACACCGCGCACACCGCCCGGGCCGCCGTGCAGTGCGCCGTCATGCTGATGATGGAACAGGAGAAGCCCGGCCGGCTGCACCTGAGTTGGCAGTTCACGGCGGACGGCGCACTGCGCACCGTGGTGCGCGACGACGGCCTCGGGCTGCTCGCCGCCGACGCCCTCGCCGTCCACCGCACCGCCGATCGGATCGCCGCCCTCGGTGGCCGCTACGAGGTCGAGTCCGTCCCCAACTGGGGCACCACCGTGACGGTCGAGCTGCCGCTCGGCCTGCCCTCGCCGGCCGCCGCCACCGATCCGTTGGACGGGCTCCAGCCCCGCGAACTGGAGGTGCTCGACCAGCTGGCCCAGGGCCGGCGAAACCGGGACATCGCCGAGGCGCTGCACATCAGCGAGTCCACGGTGAAGTTCCATGTCGCCAACATCCTGGCCAAGTTGGGCGTCAGCTCGCGCGGTGAGGCGGCCGCCCTGGCCCACCGGGCCGGAATGCCCGGCGCGGCCCGGCTGCACGTGGCATCCTGATCCGGCTCCGCCGCCCCGTCCGATGACAGGAGTCCCGATGACCCCGCCCACCCCGCCGCGGACCGTCCTCATCACCGGCTCCACCGACGGCCTCGGCCGCGCCCTCGCCCACCGCCTCGCCGCCGAGGGCGACACCGTACTGCTGCACGGCCGCGACCGGGGCCGGCTCGACCGCACCGCCGAGGAGATCGCCGTGGCGAACGGCGTCGACCGGCCCGCCACCCTGCTCGCCGACCTCGCCGAACTGGCGCAGGTCCGCGCCCTGGCCGCCGAGGTCCGCGCCACCACCGACAGGCTCGACGTCCTGGTCAACAACGCGGGCGTCGGCTCCGGCGAACCCGACGGCCGCACCCGCCGCACCAGCGCCGACGGCCATGAACTGCGCTTCGCCGTCAACCACTTGGCCGGCTTCCTGCTCAGCCTCGAACTGCTGCCGCTGCTCCGCGCCTGCGCCCCCGCCCGGATCGTCAACGTCGCCTCCGCCGGGCAGGAAGAGGTCGACTTCGACGACCTGATGCTGGAACACGGCTACACCGGGGTGAGCGCGTACTGCCGCAGCAAGCTCGCCCAGATCGCCTGCGGCTTCGAACTCGCCGCCCGGGTGCCCGCCACCGAGGTGACCGTCAACAGCCTCCATCCGTCGACGTACATGCCCACCAAGATGGTCCTGCGGGAGATCGGCCACAGCATCGACAGCCTGGAGGACGGCGTCACCGCCACCCACCGGCTGGTCACCGACCCCGGCCTCGCCGGCAGCACCGGCCGCTACTACGACCGGCTGCGCGAGGCCCGCGCCAACCGCCAGGCCTACGACCTGCGGGCCCGCGCGCAGTTGTGGGAGCACAGTCTGAAGCTCGTCGGCCACGCCGGCGTCTGAGCCCCGGAGGCGACATGACCGACCCCACCCGGCCGACCGCTTGGGATCCGGCCGCCCCCGGCGTGCTGCGCCTGCCCTCCGGGCGGCTGCTGCGCGGCCGGGGCGTCCGCAACCCGCTGCCGCCCGGACCCGGACCCGACTTCGGCATCTACCTGCTGGGCCGCGAACCGAAACCGCTGCCCTGGCAGAGCCGCTGGGTGCGCTGGCCCGACTTCCGGCTGCCCGCGGACCGCACGGACGCGGCCGACGCCTTCCGCGAGGCCTGGGAGCGCTGCGCGGGCGAGCGGGTGGAACTCGCCTGCGCGGGCGGCCGGGGACGCACCGGCACGGCGCTCGCCTGCATCGCGGTGCTGGACGGCGTCCCGGCCGAGGAGGCGGTCGGATACGTGCGGGAGCACTACAGCCGGCACGCGGTGGAGACGCCCTGGCAGCGGAAGTTCGTGGAGCGCTGGGGCCGGGCCCGACAGGCCTGACCTGCCGTCAGGCCGCCTTGCCGGTCCGCCTCCTCCTGAGTCCGAGCACCTCCTCCAGCGGCACCCCGGCCGCCGCCCACACCTCCAGCCGCGCCCGGTCCAGCCAGTGGACGGCGTGCCGGTCGCCCCAGGCCATGGCGCCCCGGGTGAGCCCGCCGTTGGTCACCACCACCGCCACGTCCGCGCCGTGGGCGGGGCCTGCGGTGCCCTTCACCTCGTACATCACCTTCACGCCGACCTTCGCCGCGACCCTGGTGTGCTTCGCCTGGACGACGATGCGGCCGAGGTCGGGGTGGTGGCCGATCACGTCGGCCGCCTGGTCGCCCTGGCCGCCGACCCGTTCGGCGGTCCAGCCGTCGCGGACCAGCAGGTCCCGCAGGGCGTACTCGAAGTTCCGGTCGTCCATGGCGTCCACGACGGCGAGCGGTATCCGCAGGGCGGCGAGGCGCCGGGTGCGGGCGCGGCCCAGGACGGGCGCGCGGGCGGCCGAGGCCAGGGCGAGCACCGCGACCACCGTGAGGAACACCCAGGAGCGCAGCAGGGCCTGGACCACCCCGATGACCAGCACGGCGACGGCCAACGCCACCACGCTCGCCGCGAGTTGCTCCCGCGCCCCGCGCGGTCGCCGGATCAGCCGGCTGGTCGGCCGGGAGCTCGGCCGGGCCATCAGGGGGCGCCGATCGAGGTCGGCGCCGGGGCCGAGGTCTTCAACGGGGCGGGCGGCGGCGCGGGTTGCGGCGGGGTGTCGGCGAAGCCGACGAAGTGACCCCAGAGCCAGAAGGCGGCCAGCGCGCCGGCGATCAGCCAACCACCGCCCTTGACGGCGCCACCGCCGGGAGCCGGCCTGCGGCGGAAGTGCCCGCGCACCCAGATCCGGTCGTCTCCGCTCCGGTTCCCCACTGTGCCTCCCGAGTCGGGCCCGGGCGCCCGGTGCGCCGTGGCCCGTCCCACGGGTGTAGCAGCGGGGACGGACATCGGTGGGCCGATCCTCGGCGCACGGAGGACCGGTCCACCGGGAACCGGACATCCGCACCCCGGCTCCGAACCACCCGGGGCCGTGCCAACAGTGCTCCTGAGCTGCGCTGTTGGCGCTTCCGGCAGGTTGGCGCGAACACCTCCGGCTCACTCGGCGCACTTTCCGGCGCCCGAGCTCCGCGCACTCCCCCGCTCTCCTCGCCACGAACCCCCTCGCCCCCTCGCCGCTCCCCCTCCGCTCACCCCTCCGGGAGGACCAGCGCCGCGCCCTTCTGCTCCGGCCGCCACCCGGCCGCGTGGCCGGCCCGGATCAACCCGGCGACCAGGGCGGGCTTGACGGGCTCCAGCCGGAAGATCTCGGCGACCCGTTCGGGCGGGGCGGTCAGCAACACACCGTAGTGCAGCCACGGGTCGTCGAACCGGCGCCTCGCGAAGAGGGGGCGGTAGGGGCCGCCCGGACAGTCGAGCCAGACGCGTACGTCCACGTGGGCGCCGTCGCGGGGGCGGACCGTCCAGCGGTAGTCGCGGCCGTCGACGTGGATCCTGCGCGGGGTTCTCGATGCCACCCGGTGGACGCTACAGGCTCCAGGCCTGCCGGGCCGCCCAGTCGTCCAGGGTGAGCCAGTCGACGGAGGGATGGGCGGCGCACAGGGCCTCGGCGTCGATGTCCAGGCCGACCCGCTGGAAGTAGCGGAACATCGCGGCGAGGTCCGTGGAGTAGGTCTCGACGACGGACAGCGGCACCTCCTCGCAGCGGACCGGGCGCCCACTGGCCGCGCTGATGGCGGCGGCGATCTGCTCGCCGGTGCACCACTGCGAGGCGATGTCGATGCGCCGGCCGGTGAAGTCGTCCGGGCGGGCGAGGACGTGGGCGGCGAAGGCGCCGATGGTCTCGGCGGCGATCACCGGGAGCGGGAGGTCGGCGGGCATCGGAAGGTGGAAGACGCCCTGGCGCAGGGATTCGAGGCTCCAGCCGTTGGCGTAGTTGTCCAGGAAGGCGGCCGGGCCGAGGACGGTCCAGGGCAGGCCGAGGCCGGCGAGGTGCCGTTCGATGCGCTGCTTGGAGTCGAAGTGCGGGATGCCGGTGGACCGGTCGGCATTGGTGGCGGAGGTGAAGACGATGTGCCGGACGGTGCCGACGGCCCGGGCGGCGTCGAGCAGGGCGGTTCCCTGACGGACTTCGGTGTCGGGGTCCGTCCCGAACGGGGTGGACATCGCGAACAGGGCGCCGGTGCCGTCGAGGGCGGCGCCGAGCGAGGCCGGGTCGTCGAAGTCGGCTCGGGTCAGCTCGGCTCCGAGGTGAGCGAGTTCGACGGCACACGAGGAGGTGACGTCACGGGCGAGGGCGCGGACCGGGCGGCCGGCCCGGAGCAGGGCGCGGGCGGTGGCGCCGCCCTGGGCGCCGGTGGCACCGGCGACGGCGACGGGAAGCAGGGCATTCATCTGCGTCATGCAGACAACATACGGACAGATCTCTGCGTGGCGCAATCTTTAATCGGCCCGCCGGTTACCCTGACCCCATGACGCCCTCCCGCGACGAACTGATGGCCCGGCTCTGGCCGGTCTCACGCCGCTACCTGGCCTCCTACGTGCTGTTCAACCAGGCCGTCGCCGACCACCTCGGCATGCACCCGACCGACGTCCAGTGCCTCAACCTGCTCACCCTCGAGGACGGCCCGGTCACCACCGGCCGGATCGCCGAGCTGACCGGGCTCACCAGCGGCTCGGCCACCCGGCTGGTCGACCGGCTGGAGAAGGCGGGCCTGGTCGCCCGGCAGCGGGACGAGGCGGACCGTCGCCGGGTGCTGGTCGCCGTCCTCCCCGACGCGCTGGAGCGCTTCGGGGAGGTGTGGCGCGACCTCGGCGGCGACTGGGCGGCGATCTTCGCCGAGGACAGCGAGGCCGAACTCACCTTCCTGCTCCGGCACATGGACCGCACCGTCGAGCTCAGCCATCGGCAGATCGCCCGCCTCAGCGCGAAGGACCACTAGCCCTTCCGCCCCCAGGACCACTGGCCCTTCCGCCTCCGAGGCCGGGAGGCCTCCCACCGCGGGGAACCGCTAGGTCTTCCGCAGCTCCGGCGCCGGCGCCCCGATCAGCAGCCGCCGCACCGCGTCCCAGGCCGCCCGCAGCGCCGCCGCGCAGGCCCGGGTGTCGGAGTCCAGCAGCCGCAGCCAGGCGCCGCTGTCCTGCGGCAGCACGCTGACCCCGTACAGCAGCCCCCGCTCCGCCAGCGCCTCGTGCAGCACGTCGGCGATCCGCGCCGCCGGGGCGAGCGGGCTGAGCACGTACAGGCTGGACATGACGTCGTGTCCGCCGAGCACCGCCGGGCCGGCCACCCCGCCACCGGCGGGCTCCAGCCGCACGGTGTCCAGGGCCACCAACTCTCCTCCGGGGCGCCGCACTTCGAGGTCGGAGGCGAACACCTGGTAGGCGTTGCGCTCACCCCGGGCGAGGCGGCCGGCCAGCACGGTCTCACCGGCCAGCACCGTCGCCCCGGCGTCGACGGTCAGTACCGTGCGCTGGTAGAGCCGCGAGTCGACGAAGGGGATCACCGGCTCGGGCAGGTACTCCACGTACGCGCCCGGCCCGGCCTCCAGGTTGACCAGCTGCGTCGCGTAGTCGTACTCCATTCGGTAGACCTTGGTGGCCGCCTGGGTGGTCAGGTGGACGGCCGTGTCGGCGCCGCAGCGGATGTCGGTGCGCAGCCGGTCGGCCTGGAGGATGCCGCCGCCGGTGGACATCAGGAGGGTGACGGCGAGGTCGGGGCGGGCCGGGTCGAAGTACAGCGGGCGCATGATCTGCAGCGGCGACTTCTGGTAGTGGCCGGTGAGTTCGGTGCGTCCGCCGATCCGCTCGAAGGCCAGTTCCAGCAGTCCGACCTTGCCGGGGCGCCCGACCGCGAGGGTGTCGGGCGTCCCGGCGTGCCGGCGGACCTCGTACGGGACGCGGGCGGGCTCGTAGTGCCGGGGGTCGAGGCGGGGCACCGGCCGCCCCGCCCCGACGGCCTGCGCGGCCACCGTCACGCCGGGACCTTCCGGAACGTTTCCAGGAAGGTCGCGATCTCTTCCAGGCCTTCCCCCGTCAGGCAGTTGGTGAGCACCACCGGCCCGCCCTCACGCACCCGCCGGGCATCGGACTCCATGATGCCGAGGTCGGCGCGGACGTACTGGGCGATGTCGATCTTGTTGATGACCAGCAGTTCCGACTCCGTGATGCCCGGGCCGCGCTTGCGGGGCATCTTCTCGCCCTCGGCGGTGTCCAGCACGAAGAGGAAGAGGTCGACCAGCACCGGACTGAAGGTCAGGGTCAGGTTGTCACCCCCGGACTCGTACAGCAGGGTGTCGACGTCGGGGAAGCGCTCCAGCATCTCGGCCCCGGCGGCGAGGTTCATGGTCGGGTCGTCCCGGACGGCGGTGTGCGGGCAGGCGCCGGTCTCGACGCCGACCACCCGCTCCGGGTCCAACACCCCGGCCAGGGTGCGGCGGACGTGCTGGGCGTCCTCCTGGGTGTAGATGTCGTTGGTGATGACCGCCGGGCGGTGGCCGCGCGCGATCAGCACCGGCACGAGCGCCTCGATCAGCGCCGTCTTGCCGGAACCGACCGGGCCGCCGATGCCCACCCGGAGCACGTTCTCGGTCATGCGATCTCCTTGCAGAATGAGTGAGTTCAGCTCGCGAACAGCCGGGCTTCGGCCCGTTCGTGCCGTCCGGACATCGCGTCCGCGACCGGTACGCAGCCGCCGAGGTCCGCCAACTCCCTTACCAGCGCGGCCGCCACCACCTCCCGGATGACCGGGGCGGTGGCCCGCAGCACCACCTGCGCCTTGCGGTGGTCGGTCAGCCGCAGCCGCAGGGCGGCGCCGACGAAGCTGGTGCAGAAGGCGAACAGGTCACTGGCGACGGCCTGTTCGACCGGTACGGCGGCCGAGGCGTAGGCGACCCCGGCGGCCACCGCCTGGCAGCCGGGGGCCCGCTTGCCGGCCACCAGGGCCGCGTACCGCTCCAGCGGCTCGCCACCCACCGACTCCCGGGCGATGTCCAGGAGTTGGCGCCCGGTGCGGGTGGCGGCGAGCCGCATTTCGCGGTTGAGCTTGGTGGCGTGCAGTCGCTGGTCGGTCTCGGCCAGCAGCTCCCAGTCCCCGGCCGAGGCGGCCCGGTGGGCCAGCGCCAGGGCGGTGGCGTCGGCCGGCCCGACGCTGTGCCGCAGCAGGTCGGCGAGCAGCGCGGGCATGGTGTCGGCGGTGACGGCCTTCGCCTGGGCGTAGCCCTCCAGGCCGTGCGAGAGGGTGTAGAAGCCGCTGGGGAAGGCGGAGTCGGTCAGCTGGAGGCTGACCAGCAGGGCGTCCAACCCCGGGTCCGCGGTGCCCGGGCTGCTCACGGTGTCTCGGGCGGTCACGGTGTTCACGCGAGGTAGAACAGGTGGTTGAGCGGCAGTTCGCGGGCCGGCTCGATGGTGGCGGGCTCGCCGTCCAGGGTGACCTTGTACGTCTCCGGGTCGACCGCGATCTTCGGCAGGGCGTCGTTGCGCACCATGTGCTGCTTGCCGACCGAGCGGCAGTGCCGGACCGGCAACACCCGGCTGTCCAGGCCCAGTCGGGCAGGCACCCCGAGGTCGACGGCGGCCTGGGACATGAAGGTGATCCGGGTGGCCTGCTTGGCCCGTCCGAACGCGCCGTACATCGGCCGGTAGTAGACCGGCTGCGGGGTGGGCAGCGAGGCGTTGGGGTCGCCCATCAGCGCCCAGTTGATGACGCCGCCCTTGATGACCAACTTGGGCTTGGCGCCGAAGGAGTTGATCGGCCACAGCACGATGTCGGCCAGCTTGCCGGGCTCCAGCGAGCCGATGTGCTCGGCGGTGCCGGAGGCGATCGCCGGGTTGATGGTGAGCTTGGCGAGGTAGCGCAGCACCCGGTGGTTGTCGTTGCGCCCGCTGTCTCCGGCCAGCTTGCCGCGCTGGGCCTTGCAGTGGTGGGCGGTCTGGAAGGCCCGGGTGAAGGACTCCCCGATCCGGCCCATGGCCTGCGAGTCGGAGGAGAAGATCGAGATGACGCCCTCGTCGTGCAGCACGGTCTCGGCGGCGATGGTCTCGGCACGCACCCGGGAGTCGGCGAAGGACACGTCCTCGGGGATGTCGTGACTGAGGTGGTGGCAGACCATCACCATGTCCAGCAGCTCGTCCACCGAGTTGACGGTGTAGGGCAGGGTCGGATTGGTGGAGGACGGCAGCACGTTGGGCTCGCCGGCGATCCGCATGATGTCGGGGGCGTGGCCGCCGCCCGCGCCCTCGGTGTGGAAGGTGTGGATGGTGCGGCCGTCGATCGCGGACAGGGTGTCCTCGAAGAAGCCGCCCTCGTTGAGGGTGTCGGTGTGGATGGCCACCTGCACGTCGTACTCGTCGGCGACGCGCAGCGCGCTGTCGATCGCCGCCGGGGTGCTGCCCCAGTCCTCGTGCACCTTGAGCCCGCACACCCCGGCCTCGACCTGCTCGCGCAGCGCGCCCGGCAGCGAGCCGTTGCCCTTGCCGAGCAGGCCGACGTTGACCGGGAGGTCCTCCACCGCCTGGTACATCCGGCCGATGTTCCACGGGCCGGGCGTGCAGGTGGTGCCGTTGGTGCCGTCGGACGGGCCGGTGCCGCCGCCGATCAGGGTGGTGATGCCGTTGCTCAGCGCCTCCTGGGCCTGCTGCGGGGCGATGAAGTGGATGTGGGTGTCGATGCCGCCGGCGGTGGCGATCAGGTGCTCGCCGGAGATCACCTCGGTGCCGGGGCCGATCACCAGCTTGGGGTGCACCCCGCTCTGGGTGTGCGGGTTTCCGGCCTTGCCGACGGCGGTGATGAATCCGTCCTTGACGCCGATGTCGCCCTTGACCACGCCGAGCACCGCGTCCATGACGACGACGTTGGTGATGACCAGGTCGAGCGCGCCCTGCGCGGAGGTGGCGGCCGGGTCCTGGGCCATGCCGTCGCGGATGCCCTTGCCGCCGCCGTAGACGGCCTCGTCGCCGTAGTGGCCTTGGTTGAAGTCCTGCTCGACCTCGACCACGAGGTTGGTGTCGGCGAGGTGGAACCGGTCGCCGACGGTCGGGCCGAACAGGTCGGTGTACTGCTTGCGGGACAGGATGGCCATCAGTGGTCGCCCTCCTCGTGGGTGTGCGTGTGGGAGTCCCCGCCGTACAGGTCGTCCTTGTGGTCGAGGTTGGTGCCCTTGAAGCCGAGGGCGATGGCACGGTCGATGGCGCGGGCACGGGTGTCGCGGGCGGTGGTGCCGCCGTCCACGAGGTTGCTGAAGCCGACCAGGCGGCGGTGCCCGCCGAACTCGGTGAGCGTGACGTCCTTGGTGTCGCCGGGCTCGAAGCGGACGGCGGTGCCGGCCGGGATGTCGAGGTGCTTGCCGAAGGCCGCGTTGCGGTCGAAGTCGAGGGCGCGGTTGGCCTCGAAGAAGTGGTAGTGGGAACCGACCTGGATCGCGCGGTCGCCCGTATTGCTGACCGTGACGGTGGCCTTGGCTCGGCCGGCGTTGATCTCCACCGGGTCGTCGCCGTACAGGTATGCGGCGCTGCCGGACATGGCGGGCCTTCCTCTCTGCCGGTTCAGTGGGGGGTGTGTGCGTGGGGGGTGCGCGCATGGGGGGTGTGCGCATGGGGAGTTGGTGCGTGGGGTTGCTCGTGCCGGTGGCTGTGGCTGTGGTGCGCCTCGCCCGGTCCGTGGCTGTGGGCGTAGCCGTGCCCGTGCTCGGCGTCGAGGCCGGCCAGGATGCCGTCCTCGCCGTGGCCGAGCAGGTGCAGGGCCGCCGCCGTGCGGGCCGCTACCACTCCGGCGATCGCGGACGGGCGCAGCAGCGGGCCGCCGTCCCGCACGCCCTCGCCGGCCGGGCCGGGGGGCAGCGCGGGGCCGAAGGAGGCGGGGACGGCCGTGACCCGCGCCGCACCGAGCAGGCGGCAACGTTCCGCGCCCCCGGCCGGGTCGGGGTCGCCGCCCGCGAAGGCCACCTCGACCCAGCGGTGCCGCCCGTACTGGCGGACCAGCCGGGCGATCCGGAACAGTTCGGCGTCCTCGAAGGGCCCGGCCGCCGGGGCGGTGACGAGGACGGCATCCTCGCCACCTGCGGAGGCGGCGGCGGCGCGGAGCCAGCCGATCAGGTGCTCGGCGGCGCCGAAGGGCGCGGTGAGGGCGAGCCGCCCCCGGCCCTGGCCGGCGGCGAGCCAGCGCAGGGTACGGGCGGTGTCGGCGATCAGTTTCGGGTCGCGGCCGAGGGTCATCGGGACGACGCACACCGGTGCGTCGTCGGCCGCCAGGGCGGACCGGACGGCTTCGGCGAGCGGTCGGCCGGGGGCCGCCACCGCGTGCACGGCTGTTCCGGCGGGTGAGCCGTCCTCGGCCAAGGCGGCGAGCCGGCGCCCGCCGTCGCTCTCGTGCCCGCCGGCCAGCACGACCGTGACGGGCTGACGTGCGGTCATCGGTCAGGCACCGACCGGGTCGTGGCAGGAGACCAGCTTGGTGCCGTCCAGGAACGCGGCCTCGACCTGGAGCAGCGGCAGCATCTCGCGAACACCGGGCATGACCTCGGCGTTGCTGACGACCTGCTTGCCGATCTCCATGCATTCGGCGACGGTGCGGCCGTCCCGGGCGCCCTCCATGATGGCCTCGCTGATCAGTGCGCAGGCCTCACTGTAGTTGAGCTTGACGCCGCGGCCGCGGCGTTTGCGGGCCAGATCGGCCACGACGTAGATGTAGAGCTTGTCCATCTCACGCGGGGAGAGGTTCACGGGAACCACTTCTCCTTTCCGGGAATCCGACGAAACGCAAGTCAGAAGGAATGCAGAGGAGTTGGCCGACGGAATACCGGATTAGGGCTGCGCCGGCACCGCCGCCGGGAACAGCATGGCGGTCAGGACGAACGGCCGGGTGAAGGCGTGGCCGCCGAACGGCGCGGTGATCGCGCCGAGCGCCGGGGTCAGCACGGTGGCCGCCGCCGCGCCGGGCACCGCGCGGGCCGCGCTCCAGCCGAGCGACCCCCGCCCCCACGGCCCCGGCCGGGGCGCCGAAGGCCCAGGCCGAGAGCAGTCCGGTGGCACTGCCGACGCAGCCCGTCAGCCCGGCGAGCGCCCCGGTCTCCGCCGTGACCACCGCGGCGACGGCGGCGACGGCGGCGACGGCGGCGGCGAACAGTGCGGAGACGAAGAAGAGTCCGCACGCGGCGGACAGCATGAAATCGAACTGGGCGACCCCGCGCAGGCCTTCGACGGCCAATCTGACGAGTGACGGACGGACAGCCACCGGAGCCCCTGCCGAAACCCCTTCCCCACCCTTTTGTTGTCCCATACGGCGCACCAATTCCCCGGTACGGCCGAGGGGGCTCAGGAGATTGCTCGGGAGCCCGTTCGGCGATTCGTTGGGAACCGTACCCCTGTGGATTGCGGAATGGGGCGGACACGACGCGTCACGTCAAATCGACACCGGGTGACCATCAGGCCACTGAGCTGCAACATTCTGTTGAAAATGGCGCCCGGACAGGTCGTCGGGCAGAGCAATTCTTTGCGAAGTTTTACTCACCGGAAACAAGCGCCGGAATATGACCACGTCAAGCAATCCTCAACAAATTCCATTCATCCCGGCAATACGGACACGCAAAGCCGGGGGAAGCCGCGGGCAGGCCGCGAAGAACGGGGTCGATGTGACGGAAGCGTGCACGGATCGGGGGCGGAAGCACACGGATCCGGCGACGGGCTCCACGCCCCCGGCGTCAGCCGGCCACCGGCACCGCACCGTCGAGGTGCCGGCGCAGGAAGCCCTCCGAGGCCGCCACCTCGAACTCCGGCACCGCGAGGTGCCCCCCGGGGTTGGCGTGCAGCGACCGCTCCCCCGATCCCAGCGCGCCGTACAACGCCAACGCGCCCTCGCGCGGCTGGAGTTCGTCGTCCCACTGGAGGACGAACTCCACCGGCACCGTCACCCGCCCGGCCGGCTCCACCAGCGAGGCGTGGCCCGCCAGCCCGAACACCGCGGCCACGATGCGCGGTTCGACCGCCGCGAGCGGGATGCCGATCACCGTCCCGAGCGACAACCCCCAGTAGCCCACCGGCCCGAACCGCTCCCCGGCCATACCCTCAAGCGCGTCCAGCACCGCCCGCCACTCCGGTACGGCCCGCTCCGCGAGCGCCGCAGTGTGCCGGGCCACCCAGGCGCTGATCGGCCGCCCGGCCGCCAGCAACTGCCCGATCTCGGTGGCGAACCGCTCGTCCTGCGCGGTGCGCACCCGCTCGCCGTGCCCGGGGGCGTCGATCGCCACCGCCGCCCACCCGTTCCGCGCCGCACACCGCCGGGCCCGCTCCCGCGGCCCCAGTTTGTCCTGCCCGCCGCCGTGCCCCAACAGCACCAGCGGCCGGCCGCCGAGGCCCGGCCCGTCCGGCTGCCAGAGCAGGCCGGGAACGCCGTCGAGGACGAAGCGGCGTTCCACGACGCCGTCCGAGCTGGTCTCCGAGGTGAAGTGCACCCACCCATGATGGCGCCCGACACACGTTCGAGTCCGGCCTTTCCGTCCCGTGGCCGATAGTCGCCGGGGGCACGGGCGCCGCCCACCACCGGCGGGCGGCGCACCCCGGCGGCGGGCAGCGGACTGGCTAGGCCGCCTCGCGCAGGAAGTCCAGCAGGAGGGCCGTCACCTCGGCCGGGCGCTCCAGGTTCGGCAGGTGGCCGGCCCAGGGCAGGGCCAGGTGGCGGGCGTCGGGGAGGACGTCCGGGAGGGCGGCGGCGATCTGCTGGAAGTCCGGGAGGTCATGGGCGCCGGAGACGGCGAGGGTGGGGGCGGTGACCCGGGTGAGGTCGACCTCCTCCTGCCGCGGACCACCGGTCAGTGCCAGCTGCACGTCGAAGTTGTGACGCTGCATGCGGCGGACGAGCTCCCGGGCCGGTTCGCCGGCCTCGGGGCCGAGCCAGGTGCGGACGTTGAGCTCGACGGCTCCGTCGATGTCGCCGACCTCCAGCAGCGCGTCCTCCTCGGCGCCGAAGGCCCGCATGGCCTCGGTGGGTTCGTGGCCGGGCCGGCCCGCGCAGAGCAGGGCCAGCGCGGTGACCGCCTGCGGGCGCAGGGCCGCCGCGGTGAGGGCGATCCGGCCGCCGTAGGAGGCGCCGACCAGGGCGGTGCGTTCGACACCGAGGTGGTCGAGCAGGGCGAGCACGTCGGCCGCGGCGCCGTACGGCTCGTCGGGATGCGGGGTCTTGCCGTAGCCGCGGAAGTCGCAGCGGATGACGCGGTGACCAGCGTCGAGCAGGGCCTGCCGCTGGTGGTCCCACATCCGTCGGTCGCACACCGAGGAGTGGAGCAGGAGAACGGCGGGTCCGGTACCGGAGTCGTCATGGGAGAGGATCATTCGGCGGATGCTAGCCATCGCCACTGGTCGGGCGCGAGCCATTTCGGGGCGGGGGTGTGGCGCGGCCGGTTCCCGCCCGGTCCGACGGCGAGCGAGCGGACGGAGGGTAAGTAAGCGCTTCCGGCCCCGGGTGGGCTCTGGGTGGGTGAGGAGGTGCTCATGGGAGAACCGAAGAGCGTGCGGGACGAGGAGTTCCAGTCGTTCATCGTGGTGGTCTGGCCACGGCTGGTGCGGACGGCGTTCCTGCTCGCCGGGGAGCAGTACGCGGCGGAGGACCTGGTGCAGTCCACGGCGGAGAAGGCGTGCGCGGCCTGGCCGAAGGTGCGCCGGGCGGACGATCCGTACGCCTACGTGCGGCGGATCCTGGTGAACGAGCACGCCCGCCGCTGGCGCCGCCGGCCGCCGGAGCTGCTGGTCGACGCGCTGCCCGACGCGGCGGGGACGGAGGACGGCTTCGCCCGCTCCGACCAGCGCGGGGCACTGCTGGCGGCGCTCGCCACACTGCCGCCGCGCCAGCGCGAGGCGGTGGTGCTGCGCTACTGGGAGGACCTCAGCGACAGCCAGACCGCGGTGGCGATGGGCTGCTCGGCGGGCGCGGTGCGCAGTCACGCGGCGAAGGGCATCGGGCGGTTGCGGCAGGTGTCGGCGCTGGTGGAACTGAAGGACAGGACCGAGATCGGAGGGGCGGTATGACCATGGGGAACGCGGAAGCGGACAAGGACACCGATCTGTGGGTCGGGCTGGGTCTGGCCGAGGCGGCGTCGACCGCGCGGATCGGCCCGGTGCCGGTGGCGGACATCATGGCGGGCGGACGGCGGATCCGGCGCCGTCGCCGGACGGTGGTGGGCGCGCTGGCGCTGGCCTCCGCGGTGGTGCTGGCGGGCGGGGCGCTCTCCGAGCTGCGCCCGGTGCCCGCGGCCTCCCAGCCGCTGGTCGCCGCGGGTACGGGCCACGGCGCGGGCACCGGCGGCCCGCCGTCGGCCACCCCGGGCGCGGCGGCGACCCCGGCGGCGCGGGACCCGTTCGCCCCGGTGCGGGTGGTGGTCGGGGAGGGCACCACGCCCGACGGCAAGCAGTGGAAGCTGTGGCGGGCCGTGTGGCCGACGGCGCCCAAGGACCGGGCGTTCGAGCAGGCGCTGGCGGTGTGGCAGGAGCGCAGCCCGTACGACTCGGCGCTCACCAAGCCGACCAAGGAGTTCGTCGACCAGTACTACGATCCCAAGTCCGATATCGCCAACACCTATTTCACGGTGGACGGCACTCGACTGAGCCACGACTCCACCGGCACCACGCCCTCACCGGGCAAGCTCGACCCGCGCGACGGCACGTACATCGCCGGCGGCCTGCTCGGCGCCCGGGGCAAGGGCGACACGGTGGCGCCCGGGGAGATCATCGGGCTCACCCTCGGCCCGGACATCGCCCGGGTGAAGGTGACCTGGACGGACGGCAGCACGACCGAGCCGCAGATCGTCACCGTCGCCGACTCACCGATGCGCGAGGCCGTGGTGGCCCGCCCGGAGGGCAAGACGGCGAAGCTCTGGGAGTACTTCGACCAGGCCGGCGCCAGGGTCCCCGACTCGGGTGAGCAGTTCCTGACCCGCTGATCCCGCCCGACTACACCTGTGGTCTGACGCGCCGCCACCCCGCCGTGTGGTTCCGTGGCCGGGTGACGATCCGGGGGGGCTCGAATGGCGGCGCGGTGCGGTTGGGGCGGGATCGGGCTGTTCCTGCTCGCCTTCACGGTGTTCGAGGCGGTGAAGCACACCGGCTTGACGATCCCGACGGCGATGCTCGGGCTCCTCGTCCCGCAGGTCTCCAGGATCATGCCGGACACGGCAGTCGCCCGGCGGCTGCTTGGTGGCTGGCTGCCGTCGGCCGTCGTGGTGGTGTGCACCTTCGTTCCCGGTCCGAGCGATGACACCGCCGCCCCCTTCACCTTCGGCCTGGCATGGTTGGCCCACCTCGCCCTGCGCCGCGCGGCGGGTGCTTTGAGGGCTTCGAGGAAAGGAGTGGGAGTGGGAAGTCGGTAGGGCCGACTTCCCACTCCCACCGGTGTTCCAGCCGCTCCGCCGCTCCAACCGGTGGTGGGCGGGGTGTACGGCCCCTCTCCGCGTCGTCAGCCCAGCAGCAGTTTCGCCGCCACCTCGGCCCCGTCGGTGCGGATCTCCCCCGCGACGGCCGCCGCCCGCGCGCCGACCTCCGGGGCCAGGGCCTGCCCGAGCGCGGCGGACAGCGTCCCGACCGTCGGGACCGGCCCGTCATGGGCGGCGCCGATGCCCAACTCGGCCACCCGACCGGCCCAGTAGGGCTGGTCGACGATCTGCGGCACCACCACCTGCGGGGTGCCGGCCAGGGCGGCGGCGGTGGTGGTGCCCGCGCCACCGTGGTGGACGATCGCGGCGACCCGGGGGAACAGCGCCTGCTGGTTGACCTCGTCGACCGCGAAGCAGTCCGCCCCACCGTCGGCCGGGGCCAGCTCCGCCCAGCCCCGGGCGAGCACGACCCGCCGCCCCCGGCCCCGGGCGGCCTCGACCACCACGCGGGCGGCGTCGGGCGCGCCGCGCAGCGGCATGCTGCCGAAGCCCACGTACACCGGGGGCTCGCCCACGTCCAGGAAGGCCGACAGTCCGGCGGGCAGCGGGCGGTGGTCCGGCAGCAGCCAGGCGCCGGTCTGCACGACCTCGCTCCCGGCGAACTGCCGCCAGGGATCGAGGAGTCGGTCGGTCGCCAGCCAGGGCCGGTCGGTGAGGACGTGGTCGCGCACATTGTCCACGGTGGCCAGGCCGACCGAGGCCCGGTGGGCGTTGACCTGCTCGCCGAACAGCGCGTTCATGGTCCGGACGTTGTCCTGCCACAGCTCCCGGTTGCCGGTCAGCCCCGACGCGTACGGCTGGCTGGGGTACTCGAACGGCGGGTGGTGCGGGGATGGCAGCATGGTCGGCTGGAGGGCGACGCACGCGAAGCGGGCGCCGACCGTCTCAGCCGCGGCCTGCGCCCCCGCCACGGCCGGGAACAGCCCGGTCGCCACCACCGCACCGCCCGGTTCGGCCACCGCCGCGACGGCTTCGTGGAACCGCGCGACCAGCGCGGCCACCCGCCGGGGGAAGTCCCCGGGCGCCGGCGGCGCGCCGCTCACCAGCTTCCGCACCGGATCCCCCACCGGCACCAGCTCGACCCCGGCCACGGCCAGCCGCCGCGCGAACTCCTCGTCCGGCGGGGCGCACACCCGCACCTGCGCGCCGAGTTCCCGCAGCTTCACCGCGAGCCCCGCCAACGGCTGGACGTCGCCGCGCGAACCGTAGGTGGACAGCACCACTCGCATCTCGTCATTCTCCCGTTCCCCCAGGGGCCGCCCTGGAGTTGGAGATTCTGCGGCACGACCGGGGCCTTGCGGCAAGGCCCCCCGTGCGCTATACGTTGAGAGTGGCGGGGACGCGTGCGCTCACCGGTTCGTCATCCGCGCTCGTCATCCGTGTAGGACCGCCATCACCTCCCCGACCAGCTGCCGCGCCCGGCCCACCGTCGCGGTCAGCGCCTCGGGCGTCTCCCCGACGGCGCCCAGGAGCCCTCGCACCCTGGTACCGAAGTCCGCCGGCACGTCGGCGAGTTGCTCCGCCACCGCGAGGGCCCCCTTCTCGTTGAGGCACCAGCGCCGGTCCCGCGCGTACAGCGCCTGCACCAGCACGCCCACCGCCCGGGAGAGGCAGAGCGAGACGTAGAGGACATCGCCACGCGCAGCACCCTTCGCCGCGACGCCGACCAGGAACTCCGCCTCCCACGCCCCGGCCGTCAGGGCTTCGCGCAACGGCTCGGGATAGTCCGCGACCTCGGCCCGGAGAGCGGCCAACTCCCCTGCCGGGTCGGCGAGTACGCGCCCGAGCGCGACCTCGCCCGGATAGCAGGGCGACCAGAAACCCAGCGGGTGCCCGGCCTGCACCCCCACCTCGTAGCGACCTTCGCGGCAGTCCGCCCACACCCGCTCGACCCGGTCGAGGTCCCGCAGGATCCAGTCCACCGCGACGCCGTCGACCCGCAACCACGCCCCGCCGTTCACCCAGGGCCCCCACCCCCCTGGCCCGGCCACCTCCACCCCGGGGCCGGCCAACTCCCCCAGGGCGGCCAGGTCGAGCTCACCGCGGTAGTAGACGCCGAGGTCCCAGTCCGACCCCGGCCGGTGCTCACCCCGCGCCCGACTCCCGCCGAGCATCACCCCCACCACGCCCGGTACGTCGGCGAGTCGGGCCGCCATGTGCTCGATGTGTTCGGTGATCGGCTGCATGACGGGCATTCTGGCCCGCGGACGGGAGGCCCGGCCAGCGCATTCGGGCCCGGGACCGGCGGCTGCCGTCCCCCCGGCACTCGGGCCCGGGACCCTTCGGGAGGTGTCGCGTCGCTCAGAGCCGTACGGTGACGGCCCGCTCCCCGTGCTCCCCGTCCGCTTGCCCTCCCTCCGCCAGTCGGGCGGCCAGGCCCTCCGCCAGCCGTGCGACGGGCCCGCGGCGGCGGCGGGAGAGGGCCAGACCGAGGTGGCGGCGCGGGCTGGGTTCGGCCAGCGGGAGGGCGACCAGCTGTGGGTGCGGGGCGAGGCCGATCTCGGGGATCAGGGCGATGCCGATCCCGGCGCGAACCAGGGACTGGGCGAACTCGTAGTCCGTCGCGGTGCAGCAGATCCGCAGTTCGACGCCGGCCAGGGCGGCGTACCGGGCGAGCTGGCCGGCGGACTTGCGGCAGCCCAGGATCCAGCGCTGGTCGGCGAGTTCGGCCAGGTGGGGCGCCTCGGGACGGTCGTGGTGGCGGAGTGCGGCCGGGTGGTGGACGGGCAGGACGACGCGCAGCGGGTCCTCGCCGAGGGCGGTCCAGTCCAGGCCGGAGCGGTCGCCGGGGCGGACGGGTGGGGGGCCTTCGAGGTGGTAGGCGAGGGCCAGGTCGGCGCGTCCTTCGCGGACGGCGGGCAGGCTCTCCTCGGGTTCCGCCTCCAGGATGGTCAGTTCCACCTCGGGGTGCTCGGCGGTGAAGCCGGCCAGGGCCGCGGGCAGCAGGCGCCGGCCGCCGCTGGCGAAGGTGGCGATGGTCAGGGCGGTCCGCTCGGCGGTCAGCCGGGTGATGCGCTGCTGGGTGTCGGCGAGTTCGGCGGCGATCGCGTCGGCGGCCTCGACCAGCAGTCGGCCCGCGTCGGTGAGGGAGACGCCCCGGGTGGAGCGCTCCACCACGGGCGCGCCGAGGCCGCGTTCGAGGGCGGCGACCTGCTGGGAGACGGCCGAGGGCGTGCAGTGCAACGCCTGGGCCGCCTGGTTGAAGCTGCCTCGGCGGGCGACTTCCCGCAGCACCGCGAGGCGCTGGACGTCGATCAACAGTTCTCCTAACGACGATCCTTCGACCCCGACACTACTGCTGTTGTCCAGAGCCGGACAGACTGATCACCGAACCGAACCGCACGACACGGCGCGGCGGGGCGGGGCGCGGCAAGGCGCGACAGGGCACGGCAGGAAAGGGATCGACGGCATGGACGTGTGCGTGATCGGCGGGAGCCGCCACTTCGGGAGGCGGCTGGTCGAGGAGCTCCGCGACGCGGGTGCGGCGGTGACCGTGGTCAACCGCGGTTCGGCGCCCGCCCCGCCCGGGGTGACCCACCTGCGCGCCGACCGCGACGACGAGGCCGCGCTGCACACCGCGCTCGCCGACCGGCGCTTCGACGCCGTCGTGGACCAGGTCTGCTACACGCCCGTCCAGGCCGCCATCGCCGCCCGGGTGTTCGCCGACCGCACCCCGCGCTACCTGCTCACCTCCACCGTCGAGGTCTACGCCCACCTCGGGCGGCCCGGCGGACCGGCGCTCGCGGAACCGGCGCTGGACCTCTCCGCCGAGCGGATTGACCTGCAACTCCCCTGGTCGGAGAAGGAGTTCAGGAATGACTGGTACGCCGAGGGCAAGCGCCAGGCGGAGGCCCTGCTCACCCGGCAGGCAGCCTTCGACCTCGTCACCGTCCGTACCGCCCACGTCCTCGGCGGCGCGGACTTCACCGGGCGGCTGGCCCACTACGTGGAGCGGATCCGCGCCGGGCTGCCGGTGGCCGTCCACCCGGCACCGCAGCCCGCGTCCTTCGTCCACGCGCCGGAGATCGCCCGCTTCCTGGCCTGGGCCGCGCTGGCGGACTTCACCGGGCCGGTCAACGCGGCCTCCGAAGGAGCGCTGGACGTAGGGCAGTTGTGCGAGGTCGTCGGGCAGGTGGTCGGCGCCGAGCCGCTGTTGACGGCCAGCGGTGCCCGCGAGCCGCTCTCGCCGTTCTCCTTCGACCGCTGCTACGCGATGGACACCGGCCGGTCGGCCCGGCAGGGCTTCCGTTTCTCCCACATCGGCGACTGGCTGCCGCAGGCCGTCAAGGAGGCGCACGCATGACCGCCGTTCAGACGACTCCGGCCACCCGTAGGATCGGTGACGTCACCGTCGGCGCCATCGGTCTCGGCGCGATGCCGCTGTCCGTCGAGGGCCGGCCCGACGAGGAGCAGGCGATCGCCACGGTCCACGCCGCGCTCGACGCGGGGGTGACGCTGATCGACACCGCCGACTCCTACCACTGGCACGCCGGCGAAGTCGGCCACAACGAGCGGCTGATCGCCCGCGCGCTGGCTGCGTACGGCGGCTCGGCGGACGGCGTCCTGGTGGCGACCAAGGGCGGCCGGGGCCGCCCCGGGGACGGTGGCTGGACGGTCGACGGCGACCCGCGCCACCTGCGCCGGGCCGCCCGGGCCTCGGCCGCCCGGCTCGGTGTCGAGGCCATCGGCCTCTACCAGCTGCACAAGCCCGACCCGGCCGTGCCGTTCGCCGACTCGGTCGGCGCGCTGCGCGACCTGGCCGACGCGGGCACCATCCGGCTGGTCGGCCTCTCCAACGTGGACTGTGCGCAGATCCGCACCGCCCGGGAGATCCTCGGCCCGCGCCTGGTCGCCGTGCAGAACCGCTTCTCCCCGGCGCACCAAGCCACCCGCGACACCCTCGACCTGTGCACCGACCTCGGCCTGGCCTTCCTCCCCTGGAGCCCGCTCGGCGGAATCTCCCGCAGCGCCGTCGACGACCCGGGCGTGAGCGGACCGGGCACGGACACCCCGTTCCACGCCCTCGCCGGCTCACGGGGCGTCAGCCCCCAGCAGGTCTGCCTCGCCTGGCACCTGGCCCAGTCCCCCACCGTCCTGCCGATCCCCGGCGCCCGCCGCCCGGCGTCCGTCCGCGACTCGGCCGCCGCAGCGGGGCTGGCACTCTCGGCGGCGGAACTGGCGACACTCCGGCTGTAGCCGCACAAGGGCCGTCCCGCGCCCGACCGCACGACCACCGCCGCGGACCCGAGGCGGTCAGCGGGCCTGAGTCACCCCCGGCAGGTCGCTGGGAGCGGTACCGGTCACCGCAGGCGGGCTGGTCGTGCCGACGTCGTCGCCGAAGGCACCCGTCGGGACGAAGCCGATCGCCGCCAGGACACCCAGGAGCTGATCGGGATGCTGGTCGACGACCTGGCGCCCTTGCGGCGGGCCGCAGGACGTCAGGCCTCCGTGGCGGCGCGTTCGGCCGTGCTGCGCAGAACGCAGAACTCGTTGCCCTCGGGGTCGGTGAGGACGGCCCAGCCTCCGCCGTCAGGCTGCCGGTGGTCGGCAACGAGGGTGGCGCCGAGGTCCAGGAGTCGTTCCACCTCCTGCTCGCGCGAGTCCTCCGGGCGCAGGCAGAGGTGGAGCCGGTTCTTGACCGTCTTGGGCTCGGGCACCTGGGCGAAGTAGAGGACCGGGCCTCCCTCCGCGAGCGTCACCGCGACCTCCTCGTCCCCCGGCTTGTCGTCCGGGCCCAGCGGACGGCCGGTCACCCTGCTCCAGAACTGCGCCAGCTCATAGGCGTTCGCACAGTCGATCGCCACGTTCTGCACCACCGAGACCATGCGCCCGAGCCTCCCCGATCTCCCTCCCGAACGCCACCCCGCCGCTCCGGCGCCCCGGTTCACCGTCCGGGGAACCGGGAGGCGGTCTACCGGCGGACCGCCGAGATCAGCCCGCCGGGCCGCTCCTCGCGCTGCGGCGGGGTGCTGATCGGGCGACCGTAGGCGGCACCGCACTCGCGCAGAGTGTGGCTCTCGGCCTCCCAGCCGTGCCCGGCCAGCCAGTGCACCGGGTCGTCGGGCATCTCCGAGACCCACATGGACGCCGCCGATCCCGGCACGGCGTCCGCGCCGAAGCGCTCGAGCACGCCGCGCGAGCCCAGCGTCAGCCCCATCCGGCTGCCCGCCGCCGACTGCGCGCCGATCCGGGCCAGCAGCAGCTCCACCGCGTCCTCGGGCAGGTAGATCAGCAGCCCTTCGGCGATCCACACGGTCGGCGCGGCCGGGTCGTGGCCCGCGGCGGCCAGCGCGCCCGGCCAGTCCTCGCGCAGGTCCACCGGGACGGTGATCCGCTCGCAGCGCGCGACGGCCCGCTCCTGGCGCAGCACCGACGCCTTGAAGTCCAGTGGCACGGCGGTGTCGACCTCGAACAGCCGGGTGCCCTCGGGCCAGTCCAGCCGGAAGGCCCGGCTGTCCATGCCCGCGCCGAGCAGCACGACCTGCCGGACTCCGGACGCGGAGGCCTCACGCACCAGGTCGTCGAGGAACTTCGTCCTGATGACGATGGAGTACGACACGGCCAGCCGCCGCCGGTGCGCGGCCTCGTCGGCGGGGGGCGGCGAGCCGGGCCAGAGGCCGCCGGCGGCGGCGAAGGCCCGCGCCAGCGGATCGCGGAACAACGCGTCCGCGCGTTCGGTCTCCAGCGCCCGCACCCGGGCCACCCCCACCGCCGTGGCCCACACTCCCGACGGCTGCTCCCGCTCCTGCTCATCAGTCACCGCGCCAGCCTAGACCTCCGCCCCCGAGGCGCCGGAGGAGGGGAGTCGGGTGCACCCGCGAACCGTCGACCGGGCCGGTGAACCCACGCGTCGGTGCGGCCGGTCGTCCGCGCGGCCGAGTACGGTGCGGCGGGTGAAGTGCCGCCGGAGGGTGGCGGGTTCCCGATGACGGAGGTGGGCACGGTGGCGACGTACGTACTGATCCACGGCGCGGCGGCGGACGCGTGGTACTGGGGGCCGCTGGCCGCCGAGTTGCGCGACCGGGGCCACGCGGTGGTCGCGCCGGACCTGCCGTGCGACGACGAGGCGGCCGGGCTCGCCGAGTACGCGGACACCGTGGTCGAGGCGATCGGCGGCCGTACCGAACTGGTCGTGGTCGCCCACTCGTTCGGTGGATTCACCGGCCCGCTGGTGTGCGACCGGCTGCCGGTGGACCTGCTGGTCATGCTCCAGGCGCAGGTCCCGGCCCCGGGCGAGACACCGGGCCTCTGGTGGGACAACACCGGATACGGGCCCGCACGACAGGAAGCCGACCGGCGCCGGGGCGTCCCCGAGGGCACCGAGGAGGAACCGCGCTCGCTCTACCTCCACGACACCCCGGCACCCCTCGCCTCCGAACTGCTGGCCGAACACCAACGGCTGCAGTCAGCAGCCCCGTTCGGCGAACCGTGGCCGCTGACCTCGTGGCCGGACGTGCCGACCAGGGCTCTGCTGTCGGCCGGCGACCGGTTCTTCCCCGTGGAGTTCATGCGGCGGGTGACGGTCGAACGGCTCGGCATCCAGCCGGACGAGATGCCCGGCGACCACCTGCCGATGCTCGGCCACCCGAAGGAGTTGGCCGAGCGGCTGGAGGCCTACCACACCGCGCGGTAGGGAATGGGGTGGAGCGAGGGGCGGGAAGTCGGTGTGGCCGACTTCCCACCCCTCGGTGTTTCACCGGGTGGTGAATGAAGTGGGTTGCGGGGTCGGGCGGTTGGGCCTGGCAGCGGTGAGGGGGTAGGCCCAGGCGAGGAGGGCGAGGAGGAGGGCGAACGGGAGGAGGGCGCGGAGCACGGCCCGCCCGTCGCTATGGCGGGGTTCAGGTGGCATCGGGGACGGCGTCGGTGAGGTCGAGTTCGGCCCAGACGGCCTTGGCGTTGGGGTGGCGGGGGATGGTGCCCCAGTGGTCGCAGAGGGCGTCGATGAGGGTGAGGCCGCGTCCGGACTGGTTCAAGAGCAGCTACAGCACCAACGAAGAGGCCCAGTGCGTCGAGGTCGCCGAGACCACCGCCGCCGTCCTGGTCCGTGACTCCAAGGACAAGAGCGGCCCCCACCTCGCCTTCACCCCTGCCGCCTGGAAGTCCTTCCTCACCCTCGCGACCGGTATGACTGCGCCGAACCGGCGAAACGTCTGAACCGGTTGGCCTACCCTCATCGAGTCGTCCACAAACGACCTCCCTCACCCCCCTAGCTTCGCGCCGGGCGAGCCCAGCCGGGCCCGCCGGCCCTTCCAGCTAGGAGAAGCAGTGCGCATCACCCAGAAGGCCGTCGCGACCCTCGTGGCCGCCGCCTCCTTCAGCGGCATCGCCGCCCTCAACGGCACCCCGGCCACGGCCGCCGTCCCGGTCACCGCTTCCCTCCAGGTCCAGAGCGACGTCACCGACCTGGACGAGTACCTCGGAAACGACGTCTGGACCCGCGACCCCAGCCTGACCTACCAGGTCTGGACCCTCACCCCGCTCGGCAACGGCACCTTCACCATCAAGGGCACCCACTACGGCAAGTGCCTCGTGGCCAACGGCCCCGGCAAGACCGTCACCCAGCAGACCTGCGACCAGAACGACCTCGGCCAGCGGTGGATCGTCGAGCCGAGCGTGGACGCCACCGCCATCGCCAGCGTGAAGTACCTGGACTACGTCCTCCAGGCCAACGGGCAGGACCAGCGGGTCACCACCGAGCTGTCGGTCGGCTCGTCGAACCAGCAGTGGACCGCCTACGTGAAGTAGCGGGCGCCCGGCACCGACCCGCCGCCCCCCGGCGGCGGGTCGGTGAGCTGAATCCGGCTCGCGCCGATCACTGGCCGCCCTGCCCGGCTCGCGCCGATCACTGGCCGCCCTGCCCGGCGCTGCCGATCGGGCCGACCTTCACCGGGTTGCCGGGGGTGTCGGTGGCGGGCAGTGAGGCGGCGCCCGGCCACTGGAGGGTGACGGACTTGGTCTCGTCCGGCGGGGTCACCACGAGGCCGGTGAGGCGCAGGCCGGTGCCACCCGTGTTGTTCGCCGGGTAGCTGATGCCGAAGAAGGTCGACTTCCCGTTCTTGAGGACGCCCGGGACGACCGGCTCGCCGGAACGCTCCGCCGACATCGAGCCCGCGTTGGTCTTCAGGTCGACACCGGCGTACCCGCTGATCGAGCAGTCGTGGCCGCTCTTGTTCTTCAGCTCGACCACCACGGTGCGGGTGGCATCGCCGTCGATGGTGCGGTCGGCGGCCGAGATGGTGAGGTCGTCGGTCCGGCACTTGCCGCCCGCCTTGCCGCTGTCGGTCGAACCGCTCCCTCCGGTCGTGGCCTTCCCGCTGGGGGCCGAGCCGGCCGGGGCGGCCTTGGTGGGCACGGCGCCGGCGGTCGGCGCGGCGGTCGGCGTGTTCGCCGCCGTTCCGCTGTCGAGGTCGTCGTTCTGGCAGGCCGTCAGAGAGAGACCGGCGGCAACGACCAGGGTGGCGAGGGTCAGCTTCTGAACGCGCATCATGTCTTCCTCAGGTTCGGGTGGTAGTGGCCGGGTTTCTGGTGAGCAGGACAACCGCACCGGGCGAACCGTTCCGCCCAACCGGCCGCCAAGACAGTGCTGTTACACGAAGGAGCGCGCACGTCGGGCTCCTTATCCCCGCCATACGGCCCCAGCCCAGGCGGCACACCGGTTCTCACGGCTCCCCCGCCGCCCCGGCACGGCCGTCGCCCGCTGGGACAGACCCGTGACCGAGCGGATCTTGACCCGGGACGTGTCCGCGTCAGGCCGGTGCGGCGTCAGGCGAGGGCCGGGTGGATGACGCAGCAGGACGTCGTCGCGGCCGGTGCCGGCCGGTGAGCGGATGATGCAGTTGATCTCCGACCCGCCGGAGGCGATGCCCACGTGGGCGACGTCGGAGCGGCGGGCGAGGGAGCCGGCGAGCGGCCCCACCGCGTCGGGGCGGCAGCCCAGGCGGGCGATCCGCTCGGCCTGGCCGTGGGCGGCGGGGCTGCTCAGGCCGACGACGCGCAGTAACAGGAGCCGGCCCGCACCCGCTGACCGGGACGCGGGGCCCGGCCGGCGGCCCCGATCACCGCCGTGAACGCGACGGGGCAGGGCCACCGGAAGACCTCCGGTGGCCCTGCCCCTCACAGGGTGCGCTCTGCGGGCGTCAGTTCATGAAGGTGACGTCCCAGTGGCTGCCCTCGTTGGCGTAGATGTTGCCGGAGGCGGCGGTCCACAGGTCGGCGCCGTCACCGCGGGTGCCGGTGTGGGAGAAGGTGCCGTGGATGTAGTTGGTGACGCAGCTCGACATGGCGAAGTCCAGCTTGTAGCCGGTGCCGTGGCTGTAGGTGCCGCTGGCGTGGCCGGTCTCGGTGCCACCGGTGATGTTCAGCGCGCAGCCGCTGGCGTTCTTGAAGTTGATGGCGCCGGTCGCCGAGGCGCGGCGCAGGCCGTCGAAGGAGGTGCAGCTGCTGTTGGTGCGGTCGGAGCAGTTGCCCGAGGAGGACCAGGTGATGCCGGCCGCCGAGAACATCGACGCGGCCTGCGACTGGGTGAGGGTGTCGCCACCGCCACCGCCGCCACCGGTGCTGCCGCCACCGCCGAGCAGGGCGGCCCAGGTGGCCGGGCCGACGATGCCGTCGACCGGGTTCAGGCCGGCGGACTGCTGGAAGGCGCGGACCTTGCCGTCGGTGCCGTCGCCGAAGGCGCCGTCGACCGCCAGGCCGGCGCCGTGGGCGTTCAGCTGGACCTGGAGCGCCTTGACGGCGTCGTTGTTGTCACCCTTGCGGACGGTGACGATCAGCTTGGACCAGGTGTCGGAGCCGACGATGCCGTCCACCGGGTTGAGGCCGTTGGCGCTCTGGAAGTTCTTGACCTTGGTCTCCGTGCCGGAGCCGAAGTCACCGTCGACGCCGAGACCGGCGCCGTGGGCGTTCAGCAGGTACTGGACCGTGGTCACATTGTCGCCGTGGTCACCGTTGCGGACGAGCGGCCAGCCGGCGGCCTGGGCGGCGGGGGCGACGAGCACCGCCGCGAGAAGCGCGGCGAACATCGCGGCGACGATTGCCGGGATGCGTTTCATGACGGTTCCTCACTGACTGACTGAGCGCGGAGCGCGGGAGCGCGCGGAGCGGGAAGCGGCGGCACCGAACGGCTCGTCGGCCGCGACCGGCCACCGCTGACAGACCGTAGGAGCCGCCGACGGCGTCCCGCTAGCGCGTCCCGTCCCTGGGACGGCGCGGGCCCGGGGACGGCCCCCGGGCCCGGGGGCCGCCGGTCGTCCCAGGGACGCTCCGCACTACAACGGCCCGCCGCCCCGCAGCCGGTGGGCCCGGTCGGCGGCGCTGAGCACCGCCCGTACGCCTGCCGTGAGCACCGAGGCGTCGCGCCCGGCCCCCCAGACCACCCGGCCGCCGGCCCGGGCCTCCAGGTAGGCGACGGCGTCGGGGCTGCCGGCGACCTTGTGTTCGGTGAAGGAGAGGATCTCGACGCCCACCGCGTCCGCGACCGCGTCCACCGGGCCGGCGCCGCCGCCCCGGCGGCCGTCCACCTCGGCCCAGTCCTCGCCGACCCGCCAGGCCCGGGCGGCGCCCGCGTCCAGGTACTCGGAGCGGAACAGCTCGTACAGCTCCTCGCCGGTCACCTCCCGCCCGCTGTCGTCCGTCGCCTCCTGGACCACCCGGGCGAACTCGATCTGGAGCCGCCGGGGCAGTTCCAGCCCGGCCCCGGTCTGCAGCAGGTAGGCGATCCCGCCCTTGCCGGACTGGCTGTTGACCCGGATCACCGCCTCGTAGTCACGCCCGAGGTCGGCCGGGTCGATCGGCAGGTACGGGACGGACCAGGGCGTCTCCCGCTCGGGCAGCCCGAGTTCGGCGGCGGCCCGCGCGTGCCGGGCGAGGCCCTTCTTGATGGCGTCCTGGTGGGTGCCGGAGAAGGCGGTGTGGACGAGGTCCCCGGCGTAGGGGTGGCGCTCGTGCACGGGCAGCCGGTTGCAGTGCTCGACGGTGCGGCGGATCCCGTCGATGTCGGAGAGGTCGAGCATCGGGTCGACCCCCTGGGTGTGGAGGTTGAGCGCCAGGGTCACCAGGTCGACGTTGCCGGTGCGTTCGCCGTTGCCGAACAGGCAGCCCTCGACCCGCTGGGCGCCCGCCAGTACGGCCAGTTCGGCGCAGGCAACGCCGGTGCCCCGGTCGTTGTGCGGGTGGACGGAGAGGATCACGCCGTCGCGGCGGTCCAGGTGCCGGTCCAGGTACTCGATCTGGTCGGCGTAGACGTTCGGGGTGGCGATCTCCACGGTGGCCGGCAGGTTGTGGATGACGGGCCGGTCGGGGCTCGCGTCCCACAGTGCGCTCAGGCCGTTGCAGACCTCCAGCGCGTAGTCCGGCTCGGTCAGGTTGAACACCTCGGGCGAGAACTGGAACCGCAGGCCGTCCCGCCCCTCGCCGTGCCGGGCCATCCGCTCGGCCGCCTCGGTGATCAGCGCCCGCAGTTCGTCCCGGTCCTTGCCGAGGACGAGGTCGCGCCAGAGCGGGGCGGTGGCGGTGTAGAGGTGGACGACGACCCGCGGCAGGCCGCGGACCGCCTCGAAGGTGCGGTCGATGAGGTCGGCCCGGGCGGCGGTGAAGACGACGACCGTGACGTCCTCCGGCAGGGCGTCCGGGTGCTCGGCGAGCCGGCGGACGAACTCGAAGTCGGTGCGGCTGGCGGAGGGGTAGCCGACCTCGATCTCCTTGAAGCCCATGGCCAGGAAGAGGTCGAACATCCGCTGCTTGCGCGCCGGGTCCATCGGCTCGGCGAGCGCCTGGTTGCCGTCGCGCAGGTCGACCGGCACCCACAGCGGGGCCCGCTCGATCCGACGGCCGGGCCAGCGGCGCAGCAGGGCGGGGACGTGGACCCGCTCGTGGGCGGGGCGGTAGCGGTGGGAGGGCATGGCGCCGCCGCGCTGGGGGTTCCAGGCGGGGGCGTCGGCCGGGACGGGCCCGGCGGGGGCGTGCAGGGTCGGGTATCGCATGGGGTCTCTGGGTGTCCTCGACTGGTGACCGGAGACCGGCAGGACGGCGCCCCGCAGCGGGGTGCCGGTCAGGTCACGCCCCGCTGCGGCCACCAAGAAGGAGAACGCTCCACGGCTGCATGCCGGGTAGACTAACCACGATCCAAGTCCTCAGACAACCCGACAGGTGACGACGATGGCCCCGCTCCGCCCCTCCCCCCTCGCCGAACAGGCCGCCGCACTGATCGAGGAGCGGATCCGGGCCGGCGAGTGGCCGGTCGGCGGCAAGCTGCCCGGCGAGGTGGCGCTCGCCAAGGAGCTGGGCGTCGGCCGCTCGACCGTCCGGGAGGCGCTGCGCACCCTCGCCGCGGCCGGGATGGTGCACGCCCGGCAGGGCTCCGGGGTGTTCGTGACGTCCGACCGCCCGACCGCCGGGGACTGGGCGACCCGGCTGCGGGCCGCCGAGCTGGCGCACATCTACGAGGTGCGGACGATGGTCGAGGTGCAGGCCGCCCGGCTGGCCGCCGAGCGCCGCACGGCGGCGGACCTCACCGCCATGGACGCCGCGCTGGCCGCGCGCCGGGCCGCGGGCGGGGCGGACGACTCGGCCTTCGTGGACGCCGACATCGCGCTGCACACGGCGATCGTGGCCGCCGCCCACAACCCCGTCCTGGACGACCTGTTCGCCCAGTTCGCCCCGATCCTGCGGGAGCACCTGGTCGAACTGGTCGGCCTGTTCGGGCTGCGCGAGGGCGATCCGGACCACGGCTACGACGCGCATGCGGAGCTGGTCCGGGTGCTGCACGAGGGCGACCCGGCGGCGGCCGGGCGGGTGCTGGCGGAGGAGCTGGAATCGACGCGCGCACAACTGCTGAACCGCTGAGGCGCGTCTTCCGTACGCCTCCTCCGGAGGGATCCCCGGAGGGGGCGTCACACAGTCTTCACACAGCGGCCATCCAGTGGTCTCGGGCCGCCCCGACACTGTGTCAGGCACGGCCGGAGCAGGCCGCTTCGATCACGAACGGTCAACGTGCGAGTGACATTGTGTCCGCCTGGTGCACAAGCACCGCCCAGGCGGCGAACGGGCTTTCACTCCAATCACACGATATGACTAGTATCGCTTCGTCAAAAGCCCGTGCCCGGACGGCCCGCCCCTCACCGGCCGGCCGCCAGCCCCAAGGAGTCTGCTCTGCGCGCGCGTGCGAATCGGCGGCCCCCGACGCCGAAGGCCCCCCGCAGGCGTCCGCGCCTGTCCCTGCGGGCGGCACTACTCGTCCTGGCCGTCGTCCCCAGCCTCGCCCTGGTCGCCCTCTGGGCGGTCACCAGCGGTGAGACCGTCTTCGACTTCCAGCGCCAGGCCGCCCAGGGCATGCTCGCCCAGAAGGCCGGCCAGCCGTCCAACATCGTCTACTACAACCTCCAGGAGGAGCGCCGGCTCAGCGCCGACGCGCTCGCCCGGCCCGGCGGCAACACCGACCAACTGCGCCACCAGCGGCAGTTGACCGACGACGCGGTCCGCCAGTTCCAGGCCCTGTCCGGCGAGACCGCCGACGACGCCCCGAACGACGTCCGCAGCGCCGTCGCCGAAGCCCGGCAGGCCATGGGCAAGCTCGCCGAGGAACGCGCCGCCGTCGACAAGGGCTCGGTCGACCAGCAGACCGTCTTCACCTACTACACCGACCTGATCGCCGTCGACCTGCGGCTGTTCACCGCGCTCAGCCACGTCGACGCGGGCGAGGTCACCTGGGTGTCCAAGACCCTGGTCAACACCTTCTGGGCCAAGGAGATGCTGGCCCGCGAGGACGCCCTGCTGGCCCGCGGCTGGACCACCGGGCGGCTCAGCACCGCCGACTACCAGCAGGTCCAGCAGCTGATCGGCGCCCAGGACCACCTGTTCACCGTCCAGGTCCTCCCGTACATCCCCGAGGCCGAGGCGGCCGGCTGGCACGACCTGATGAACAGCCCCGCCTGGCAGGCCAAGGCCGCCGTCGAGCAGCAGCTCACCCGACCGGTCGCCGCCGACTCCAACGGCACCGTCAAACTGCCCGCCGCCCAGGACCAGTGGCGCCAGGCCGTCGACCAGCTCAACCCGCAGCTGGTCAAGAACATCGAGGCCCGCACCAGCGCCATCGTCGAGGTCGGCAAGGGGACCATCCTCAGCCTGCTCACCCGCGTGGTGCTCACCGCGGTCGTCGGCCTGATCGCCGTCGTCGCCGTCGTCATCGCCTCCTGGCGGATCAGCCGCTCGCTGCGCCGCCGGATCAAGGACCTCCAGACCCAGGCCGAGGAGATGGAACGCACCCTGCCCGCGGTGGTCGACCGCCTCGGCCGCGGCGAGCAGGTCGACGCCGAGGCCGAGAGCCGCGCCGTCACCACCGGCGAACACGGCAACGGCACCGACGAACTCGCCCGCCTCGGCCAGGCCCTCAACCTGGCCCGCTCCGCCGCCCTGGAGGCCGCCGTCCGGCAGGCCGCCCAGCACCGGGGCTTCGAACGCCTCCTCCAGCGCATCGCCCGCCGCACCCAGTTGCTGATCGGCCGCCAGCTGCGCAAGCTCGACGAGCTGGAGCGCAAGCACGAGGACCCGGAGGTCCTGGAGGGCCTGTTCGACCTCGACCACCTCACCGCCCGCCTGCGCCGCTACGAGGAGAACCTCGTCATCATGGCCGGCGGCCAACCGCAGCGGCGCTGGCGCAAGCCCGTACCGCTGCTGGACGTGCTGCGCTCCGCCCAGGGCGAGGTGCAGGACTACCGCCGGATCATGATCGACGTCGAGGGTCACCCGTGGCTCTCCGAGCGGGCCGTCGGGCCGGTCGCCCACGTGCTCGCCGAACTGATGGAGAACGCCACCACCTTCTCCAAGCCGCCGACCCCGGTGGAGGTCCGGGCCGCCATGGTCGGCCGCGGGCTCGCCGTCGAGATCGAGGACCGCGGTCTCGGCATGGACCCGGAACAGTACGACGCCGCGAACGAACTGATGAGCCGCCCGCCGCGCACCGACGTACTGGCCCGGGCCGACGACATCCGGCTCGGCTTCTACGTGGTCGCCCGGCTGGCCGCGCTGACCGGACTGAAGATCGAGTTCCGGCCGTCGGCCTTCGGCGGCACCCGGGTGGTCGTGCTCGTCCCGGACGAGCTGGTCATCGACGGCGACACCGGGCTGCCGGACGCCGCGCCGGTCGAGCCCATCCCGCTGGTCCGCCGCTCGCGCCGGGCGCTGCGCTCCGCCGCCGACGAGACGCACCAGCCGGTCGGGCCGCCGATGGCGCCGGTGGACTCCTTCGGGGCGGTCGGGCCCGCCGGGGCGGTCGTACCGGCGGGGCAGGCGCTCGGGCCGGCCGGGCAGGCCGCGCACGCCCAGTGCGTGGCCGCGGTGTTCCAGGAACCGGGATTCCCGGAACCGGCGTTCCCGGCGCAGCCGGTCCCGGCCCAGCCGTACGAGCAGTCGTACGAGCAGCCGTACGAGCAGTCGCCCCCGCAGCCCTACCAGCCCGGCCCCGCCGAGCAGCCGATCCAGCACAACTCCCCCGCCGACCCGCCGCCCGGCTACGCCGCCACCCCGGCCGAGGCCCACGGCGGCGCACCCGCCGCCACCCCCGCGCCGGAGGCCCCGGCCTACCCGGACATCGCCTACGCCCGGGTCACCGAGGCCGAGGCCCCGTACGCCGACGAGCAGTACCGCCCGGCCGACCACTACCGGCTGGCCGAGCGGCGCCGCGGGCGGGAGTACCCCTCCGCCGTACCGGTGAGCCCGGTCGAGGGCGGGCAGCCGCCGCTGCCACAGCGCGTCCGGCAGGCCAGCCTGGCCGCCGAGCTGCGGGTGCCGCCGCCGACCCGCCCGCAGTGGGTCGACCCGGTCGCCGGGCAGCCCGCCGGCCCGGCGGACGCCAACGCGGCCGCCGACCCCGTCCAGCGGCCGGTCCGGCGCTCCGGCGCCGCCATCGGTGCCTTCCAGCGCCAGTCCCGTGCCGCCCGCGCCCAGGACAGCGGCGAGCACCCGCTGCCCCCGGCCGCCACCCCGCCGGCTCCCCCCGCACTGCCCGCCGGTCCCCCCGCCTCCGCGTCCGCGCCCTCCCCCTGGGCCCTGCCGGCCGCGGAACCCCGAACCACACGAACGGATGACCAGTCATGAACCGCACGATCGCCACCCACCAGGATCTGGACTGGCTGCTGGACGGACTCGTCGACTCGGTGCCCGGGACCCGCAACGCCGTCCTGCTCTCCGACGACGGCCTCGTGGTCAGTCACTCCCGCACCATCGAGCGGGCCGACGCCGAGCGCCTCGCCGCCGTGGCCACCGGTCAGCAGTCGCTCGCCCGGGGCGTCGGCCAGCTCTTCGACGGCGGGCCGGTCCACCAGGTCATCGTCGAGCTCGCCGAGTGCTGGCTGTTCGTCATCGCCGCCGCCCAGGGCACCCACCTGGCCGTGGTCGCCTCCCAGGAGGTGGACGCCGAGGTGATGTCCGTCGCGATGCACACCCTCGTCCAGCAGGTCGGCCAGAAGCTCACCACCCCGGCCCGCGCCGAGGGTGCCCCCGCGTCCTTCGACGCCTTCGCCGCCCGGAGCCGGAGCTGACCGGGGTGGGCCCGTACCGCGACGAGGGCGACGACGCCTGGGCGCGCGGCCGGGTGCCGCACTGGAGCGAACTGGAGGAACCCGACGCCGAGGACGAGACCGGCGTCATGGTCCGCCCGTACACCATCACCCGCGGCCGGACCGCGCCCGAGCGCGACGACCTCACCCTCATCACCGTGCTCACCACGGCCGAGGACGAGGCCGACGCGGCCCTGGCGCGGGGCAGTCGCGCCGGTGCCCGCGGCCTCCAGCCCGAGCACCGGCTGATCCTCGACCGCTGCCGCCGCCCGGCGGCCGTCGCCGAGGTCGCGGCCGGCCTGGACCTCCCGGTCTCGGTCACCAAGATCCTGCTGGGCGACCTCGTCGCCCAGGGCCTGCTGAAGGCCCGGGCCCCGCTCTCGGTGGCCCGTGCCGCCGGGGACGTGGACCTCGGCCTGCTCACGGCCGTACGTGAAGGACTCCGGAGGCTCTAAGCCATGGCAACACCCCACTCCGCCACCCCCGTTGCCGCCCCCGCCGCGGTCAAGATCCTCATCGCCGGCGGCTTCGGCGTCGGCAAGACCACCCTGGTCGGCTCGGTCAGCGAGGTCACCCCGCTGCGCACCGAGGAGTACCTGACCACGGCCAGCGTCGGCGTCGACGACCTGGCCGGCGTCGACCAGAAGGACACCACCACCGTCGCCCTGGACTTCGGCCGGATCACCGTCAGCCCCGAGCTGGTGGTCTACCTGTTCGGCACCCCCGGGCAGGAACGTTTCTGGTTCATGTGGAACGACCTGGTCAACGGCGCCCTCGGCGGGATCGTCATCGCCGACACCCGGCGGCTGGACACCAGCTTCGCCTCGATCGACTTCTTCGAGAGCCGGGGCATCCCGTTCGTCGTCGCGATCAACTGCTTCCACAACCACAACACCCGCACCCCGGACGAGATCCGGGCCGCCCTCGACCTCGACCCGCAGGTCCCGATGCTGATCGGCGACGTCCGCGAGCGCGGCTTCGGCCGCGACCTGCTGCTCGCCCTGGTCGACCACCTGATGGACCTCGCCGCCGCCCCCGTCGGCTGAACCTCCCCCGGAGCGCTACATGACCACCCCCCTTCGCGTCCTCGTCCACGGCGGCGGCATCGGCGGCCTCACCCTCGCCACCGCCCTCGCCCGGCGCGGCCACCAGGTCGAGGTCGCCGAACTGCGCGACCGGCTGGAGGCCCTCGGCGTCGGCATCATCCAGCCGTCCAACGCCCTCCACGTGATGCGCGAGATCGGCGTGCTCGACGAGTGCCTCGCCGCCGGCTTCGAATGGGAGGTGCTGACCATCTGCGACCCGGCCGGCACCACCGTCGCCCGGATCCCCCAGCCCCGGATGGGCGACGCCCCCTCCAACAACGGCATACCCCGCCCCGCCCTGGCCCGGGTGCTGGCCGACGCCGCCACCTCGGCCGGTGCCGTGCTGCGCTTCGGCACCACCATCGCCTCGGTGAAGGACGACGGCACCGGGGTCGACGTCACCCTCGGCGACGGCCACCACGGCCGCTACGACCTGGTCGTCGGCTTCGACGGCATCGGCTCCCCGCTGCGTCGGCACCTGTACGGCGACACGTACGCCCCCGAGTACACCGGCTTCGCCAACTGGCGCGTCACCCTGCCGCGTTCGCCCGAGGTCCAGGGCGTGGTGATGTCGGCCGGCAACCTCAGGGCCAAGGCGCTGCTCACCCCGATCAGCGCGGAACTCATGTACCTGGGCGCGGTGTTCGCCGAGGCCGAGGACTTCCGCCCGGACCCGTCCACCGCCCACGAGCAGCTGCGGGAACGCCTGGCCGGCTTCGGCGGCCCCATCGCCGAGGCCCTCGCCCAGGTCACCGACCCGACCGCGGTGGTCTACTCCCGGATCTCCCAGGTCACCGTCGAGGAGCCCTGGCACGTCGGCCGCATCGTCCTGGCCGGCGACGCCGCCCACGCCTCCACCCCCCACCTCGCCCAGGGCGCAGCGATGGCCGTCGAGGACGCCCTCGTCCTGGCGGAGAGCCTGGACGCCGCCGAGGACGTCCCGGCCGCACTCACCGCCTGGGAGGCCCGCCGCCGCCCGCGCGCCATGTGGGTGCAGTCGCTGTCCCGCGCCGTCCTCAAGCAGGAGACCGGCACGCCAACCACTGCGGAGGAGGACGCGCTACTGAAGGTCGGCATCCCGGGCGCCGCCCACGTGCTGGTCAAGCCGTACTGAGGCCCGCGGACGGGGCCCCGCCACGGGCCGGGGCCCCGCTGCCGTTCAACGCGGGCTGATGGCCCTGCGCCGCTCCCAGACCGCCGCCGAGACGCGGGCCAGCAGGCGGGCCGCCGGGTCGGTGCGGTCGGTGCCGTCGGCGAGCGGGCCGGTGTAGCAGACGGCGACGAGGTAGGGCGGGCAGTCCCGTGGATGGACCAGGCCGACGCAGTGCCGGGCGCCGGGCACCCAGCCGTTCTTGAACGCGATCCGGGTGCCCGGTGGGAGGCCCGCGGCGAGGTCCACCCGGAACTCGTTGCGTTCGAGGAGGGCAAGCAGTTCGGGTTCGTCGGCGAGCGAGTGGAGGAGACGGACCAGGTCGCGGGCGCTCACCCGGTTGTACACGCCCGCTTCGCGCGCCGGGTAGTCCTCGATCCCGCGCGGCGTACTGCTGCGGGACGCCCCCGCCCGACGCCACACCTCGGCGATCGCGCGCTGGTCGGTACGGGCCAGGCAGAGGTTGGTGGCGAGGTTGGAGGAGTGGGTGATCATCCGCTCGGCGAGCAGGCGGAGCGGTACGTGGGTGCCGAGCAGCTCCCAGGGCAGCGGATCGCTGTCCCAGCCGGGATCGTTGCCGAACTCCCCGCCCACGACGGACTCGAAGCGGTTCACCACCGGCACCTCGGCGTCCAGGTTCGTCCCACCGCGCACCAGCGCGGCGAGCACGGCCACCTTCATCGTGCTCGCGGCATCGTGCAGTTCGTCCGGCGCGCGCAGGAACACCGGCTCGGCATCGCCCTCCCAGGGGGCCACCACCACAGACAGCATGGCGGAAGGGTAGGGCATCCAGCCCGGCGGTACGCCAACGGCCCGCCGCCGGGGAGGCGGTGGGCCGTTGAGGGGAGGACTGGATCAGACCTCGGCGGTGGCGGCGAACGAAACGAACGCCTCCCAGGCAGCCGGGTCGAAGGCCAACTGCGGGCCACTCTTGTCCTTGGAGTCACGCACGTGGACGGTGCCGGGCGTCGCAGCGACCTCGACGCACTCCGCACCCTCGTTGCTGCTGTAGCTGCTCTTGAACCACGCCAGCTCGGCCATTTCTACCGCTCTCCCAGGATCATCTCGATCAAGGCCAAGGACTCCCTCATGTTGAGCGCCTGCCCCCTGAGGGTGCCGTACCGTGCGGCCATGATACGGACTTCCTCCGGGTCCGTGATCAGCCGATTCACGTGCTGCACCTCGACGTACGCGATCTGCGGCCGCCCCGGCGGAGTGAGGAGCGTGAACGCTCCACCCATGCCTGCATTCTCCGGCGTGTCGAGCGGCATGATCTGCAGCTCCAAGCCGCGGATCTCAGCCGCCTTCAGCAACCGTTCGAGCTGTTCTCGATGCACATCCCAACCTCCGACTGGCCGACGGAGAATGCTTTCGTCCAGCACCCAGCTCATGGTCGGCAACGGCCACCGCGTCAGGATCTCCTGCCGCGCGAGCCGCGCCGCAACCCACTGGTCGATCTGCTCGACGGAGAGCCACGGCCTACGCATCTCGTAGAGCGCTCGGGCATGTGCCTCGGTCTGCAACAACCCCGGAATGAGCAGGGTGCTGTAGCCGTGAATCTCCCTGGCCTTGGCCTCCTCCGCCGTGAAGGCCTTGTTGAAGGCCGGGTGCCGCTCACTCATCCGCACCTTGGCCTTCATCACGTCGTCCGCGATGACCCTCAGCACACCCCCCGCGTTCAGCAGGTCGTCGGCCATCTCCAGGAACTCGATCCTGGCCGTCCTCAGCCCCCGCTCCATCGCGCCGATCTGGTCCTCGCTGTATCCCGTCAGCCGACCCAGCTCCCGCTGGGTGATCCCCGCCCGCTCGCGGAACAGCTTGATCAGCTTCCCCACCGCGCCGTAGAACTCCGCGACCCCGTCCGAGTTCTCCGCCGTCTCGCCGTCGAAGACCGTGCGCTCGACGCCACCCACCGCAATCACCCACCCTTTCGATCGATGGATCCCGGCCGACCCGACAAGCCAACCCTCCGCACCCGTACAAGTACTCTCAGTGCTCGCCGAATGCATGGTCAGCGTACGTCCGCCCCGTCACGCTTCTACCCATGACGACCGAAATCCCCCTCGACAGACCCCGCCCCCACGTCACCGTCCTCCCCGCCACCCCCAAGGGCGCGGCCACCTGCCGACGCATCGCCAGACGTCAACTCACCGCCTGGGGGCTGAACTCGACGCACACCGAGCCGTTCCACTCTGCCCTCCTCGTCGTCGCGGAGCTCGCCGCGAACGCGATCACGCACGGACGCGTCTCGGGGCGCGGGTTCGAGCTGCACCTCACCCTCACCACCACCGCGCGCCGGGGCACCACCCTGCGCATCGAGATCAGCGACCCCAGGGGCGACAGGCTCCCCGTCCTCCCCACCGTCCACACCCCCAACGCCCAGTCCGGACGCGGCCTCACCCTCATCGACGCCCTCTGCGACCGCTGGGGCACCATCCCCCGCCACCCCAACGCCAAGACCGTCTGGGCCGAACTCGACCTCACCGACGCCGTCCCCGATGCCACCTGAACCCCGCCATGGCCCGGGCAGTGCGATGCTCTGCACGCTCCTGCCCTTCGCGCTCGTCCTCGCGCTGCTCGCCTGGTCGCACCACCACAACCGCTCACCACAGCAGCCGACTTCTCGTCCGACGGCCGGCCCGTGAAACACCGAGGAGTGGGAAGTCGGCCACACCGACTTCCCACTCCTCACCCGTGCACGGCTCCCCCGTCCGCGGCCCCCACCGGCCACGGCACTCCTGTCCGCGCTCGGCTCAGGCTCCGCTGCGGCGGCGACGGCGCCGCTCGTGGAGCAGGACCAGGACACCGCCGGCCAGGAGCAGCCCCACGCCGGCGCCGGCGGCGATCCGGACGCCGCTCCCGGCCCCGGTGGAGGCCAGCGCACCCCCGGTGCCACCGGAGGGCTCTGCGCCCGGGTTCGGCACGGCCGACGGGCTCGACGTGTCACCCGGGGTCGGGTTCGGGGCCGGGTTCGGGTTCGGGCTCGCCGAGCCGCTCGGGGAGGCGGAGCCACCCGGGGTGGTCGGCTCGCCCGTTGCGGTCGGCTCGCCCGTTGCGATCGGCTCGCCCGTTGCGGTCGGCGCGGCCGACGGGCTCGGCGGCGCGGTCGGACTCGCCGTGCCGGTCGGGGTGGCGGTGGGCGACGGAGAGGCGCCAGCAGCCGTCCAACTCGCCTTCGCGGTCGCGGTGGTGGCGATCCTGGTGTCAGCGCTCGCCAGAAGGATCGCCTGGCTGTCACGGCCGACCATCGCCCGGCCCGCCGGCGCCGGGACCGACGCCGTCGCCGTGACGGTCGCGCTGCCCGCCGACGACCCGGCCGGGGCCTTCACGAAGAGCGCGTCACCGTTCTTCGCCGGCTGGGTCAGCTTTCCGCTGCCGTCGGAGAGGACCTTCCCCTCCCGGTCGGTCAGCACCACGCCCGCCGCGGCCGCCGCGGGATCGAGTGACGCGCCCACCGGGTCACCCGTGGAGGTGATCCCGATCGGGCCGAGTACCTGCCCGGCCTCCCCGGCCACCGCGCCGGGAGCGAGGGAGAGCGAAGCGCCCGGCTCGGGCTCGTCGACCGCGTGCGCCGCGAGGTAGTCGGCGACCTTGGCGCCGACCGGGTCGAACGGGACCCCCGTGACATGGTTGGTGATGCGCCAGATGGCGGCCTGGGTCGCGCCGGCCGCATGCGCCTTGGAGAGCTTGCCGCCGACCAGCTCGCCGAGCTCGCCCTCGGTGACCGCCGGGTACCCGTGCTGCAGGATCCAGGAGACCTTCCCCGCATCGGGGTTGCCCTTCAGCGTGGGCACGTCGGACCGGCCCGCCTCGCGGTAGGCCGAGCCCGGCACCAGGTCGGCCCCGCTGTCGAGGCAGTACACGAACAGGACGCCGCCGTCAGCGGTCGTCGCCTTGATCAGGCCGCCGATGAGGCCGTCGCCCTTCTTGTCGCTGAACCGGATGTAGTCGCCCGGCCCGATGACATCCGCCGCCGTGATGACGGTCCCCCCGTCACCACCGGTACCACCGGCGCCGCCGTCCGCCGCGGCGGCCACCGACGGCGCGAGCCCGCCGCCCGTCAGAACTCCGGTCGCCAGCACGGCGGCTGCCGTACGCCTTGCACATTTCCACTTCACTGCCGGCTCTTTCTCCTGTGTGAGCTCCAGGACCCTTGGTCCCGGTTTCGAACGGATCGATGGCTTTGTCCGTCCACCCTTCGCAGCACGGGCCGCCATCGGTAGGGGCGGTCGACCTATCAGCCCATAGGCCTGACCTATGGCCGGTCGGGCCAGCCCGGAGAGCCGGGGTTCACCCCCGAGGCCGCAGGCCGCCGGAACCCCCTCCCGCCCCGGCGACTCACTCCCGGACCGGCCCCCGGGACGGGCAACTGCACGGATTGGCAGCGGCTTTGTCGCTGCGGACACGAACAAACCTACTGGCGCCCGGGCGGGCCCGGACCCCGTTCCCGGCGCCACTGCCTGCACCTGCCGGGCGCAACTTCCTGCAGCCATGGGACGTTGGTCCCGCCCGGTCGGGGCGGAGGACCCCTGGGGAGCCCCCGGCAGCCGTTGCACGATCTCTGTCGAGCGGCGGCCCGACCCGGGCCGTCGCTTTCACTTCGACGTCTCCGGGGGTCGCATGGAAGGCAACGCATTGGCGGTACTGGGCGTGGACAAGCAGGAGGAATCGGTCTACCGGCTGGTCCTGCGCTCACCCCGCATCGGGCTCCCGGCGATCTCGCTCGGCTGCGGACTCGACCAGGACAGCACCAGGGCCGCCGTCGCCCGGCTCCTCGAGCTGGGCCTGCTGACCGCCTCGGACGGCCGGTCCGCGTTCACCGGCGTCGACCCGCGGGCAGCCGTCGAAGGACTGGCCCGCCGCCGGCTCGACGGGCTCCAGGACGAGATCCGGCAGGTCGTCTCCACACGCCACCTGGTGGACCGCCTGCTGGAGGACCAGCACGCCGGGCAGCGGGGGCCGGCCCGCGACCTGCAGCAGGTCGAAGGGATCGACCAAGTGGTCGCGTGCGTGGACGAGCTGTCGTTCTTCGCCCGCGAGGAGCGGCTGACCACCCACCCGGGGCCGATCATCGCCGCCGCCCTCGACTCCGTCCGCAGCTCCGACCTGAAGTACCTGCGGCGCGGACTGCGGATGCGGACCATCCTGCACCACAGCGCACTCGACAGCCGGCGGATCAACCGCTTCGCCGCCGAACTCGCCGAGCAGGGCGCCCAGGTGCGCGGCACGGCCGACCCACTGGAACGCATGGTGATCTTCGACCGAAGAACCGCCCTGGTGGCCACCCACCCCCACGACATCACCAGGGGTGCCCTGATCATCCGCCACCCCGGCCTGCTGTCACACCTGCTGTCCCTGTTCGAGCACCACTGGGAGCGGTCCTGCGGCGTCGGCGAGGAACCGCCGAACGAGATCGAACGGGCGGTTCTGCGGACCATGGCCCGCGTCGACAAGGACGAGGCCGGCGCCCGCGCCCTGGACATGTCGCTGCGCACCTACCGCGGCCACGTGGCGGCCCTGATGCGCCGGCTCGACGCACCGAACCGCTTCCAGGCCGCCCTGGCGGCCCGCGACCGGAACTGGATCTGACCGGGCCCGGGCCGGTCCCGGCCGGTCAGCCGGCGATCCCGTCCGCCTCGCCGGAGGTCCCGCTCGGCTCGTCGGAGGCCGTTCGCCGCTGCCACCGGTCCATCGCCTGCCGGAGGGCCTCGCCCATGATCAGGAGGAACTCCGCGGAGGCCCCGAAGCGGGCGCCCGCCGGAGTCGCGGCGCCGAGGACCGCCTCGCCGCGCCGTGAGGCCGTGATCAGAGCGTCGTTCATCCGCAGCGCGGCGAGGGTGGAGCGCCGCCAGATGTCGTCGTCCATGACGTAGCGCTCACGGCGCTCACCGGGCGTCCGCTCGCGCCGGACCATGCCCTGTTGTTCGAGGAAGCCGACGGCGGAGGAGACGGACGCCGGGCTGACCCGCAGCCGCCGGACCAGGTCGGCGGCGGTGACGGCACCCGAATCGGTGACGTACAGGCAGACCAGCACCCTGGCGGCCATCCTGGGCAGCCCCTGCTGTTCGAGCAGGAGCGTGAAGAACGCCGTGAACTCCTGCACCTCCCCGGGGTCCCGCCCGTCGCCGCCGCCTTCGCCGCCGTCGCCGCCCTCGGGAACGCCCGGCGCCAGGGGCCGGTCCCGCCTCCGGCGCCGCGCACGGTGCCGGGCGGCCTCCTCGGCCCGGTTCGCCCGGTACCCCCCGGCCCCGCCGTTGCGGGCGACCTCCCGCATGACGGTCGAGGCGGGCCGCCCGAGCCGTCGGCCGATCCCGGCGAAACCGAGCCCCTCCGCCAGCCCCTCCGCGATCAGCCGACGGTCCTCGCCGGTAAGCCTGTCTCCGGGCATCGCCTCGGCCCCTCCCCTTCCGATCCGATCCGCGCACTCCACAGTCGGCAGTATGCGTTCACCTCCAGCCCATTGCAATGTTCTGCCCGCGCCGCCCATTGCATTCAGCACCATAGTCATTGCAATACATAGCCAACTTCCCAGTAGCAAAAAGGGTTTAGAGCACCCCATCGGCGTTGACGATTCACTGAACGCAATGTAGCTTCGAAAGCGTTCAGAGATTCCCGAACACTCACTCAGGGGGAGATCCAGAATGGGAACCAGCAACGGCGGCTTCACCGAGGCAGGCCTGCGCAAGGTGCGCGACGTGCTGACGCGGCACGTGGACTCCGGTCGGATCCCGGGGGTCGTCGCCCTGGTCGGCCGCGGCGACGAGACGCACGTCGAAGCGGTCGGGACGATGAGCCACGACGGCGGTGCGCCGATGGGCCGGGACACGATCTTCCGGATGGCCTCGACGTCCAAGCCGGTCTCGGTGGCGGCCGCGATGGTCCTGCTGGACGAGTGCGAGCTGCGGCTGGACGACCCGGTGGAGCAGTGGCTGCCGGAGCTCGCCGACCGGCGGGTACTGAAGCGGATCGACGGCCCGTTGGACGACACCGTGCCGGCCAAGCGGCCGATCACCGTACGGGACGTACTGACCAGCACCTTCGGGCTCGGCATGGATCTGACCTCGCTGGGCACCCCGATCATGAACGCGGTCTTCGAGCAAGGGCTCACCCCCGACCTGCCGACGCCGATGCCCGAACCGGACGAGTGGCTCCGCCGCCTCGGCGCCCTTCCACTGATGCACCAGCCCGGCGAGCAGTGGCAGTACCACATCGCCAGCGACCTCCTCGGCGCGCTCGTCGCACGGGTCACGGGGCAGCCGTTCGAGTCCTTCCTGCGCGAGCGGATCTTCGACCCGCTGGGCATGGCCGACACCGGCTTCCACGTGCCCGCCGACAAGATCGACCGGCTGCCGCCCCTCTACGCCCCCGACCCGCAGACCGGGGCGTTCACCGTGTGGGACGAGCCCGCGACCGGGCGCTGGAGCAAGCCCCCGGCGTTCCCCGGCGGCGGTGGCGGGCTGGCCTCCACCGTCGACGACTACCACGCCTACTTCCGGATGCTGCTGAACCACGGCACCCACGCGGGCGAGCGGATCCTGTCCCGGCCCGCCGTCCGGCTGATGACCACCAACCGCATGACGCCCGAGCAGACCGCCGCCCGCCGCGCCCTGGCAGGCGACAACGTCCACCGCTCCTACGGCCAGGGCCAGCACGGCGGGTGGGGCTTCGGCATGGCGGTCCGCACCTACCGCGGCGACTACGCCCCCATCGGCCAGTTCGGCTGGGACGGCGGCAGCGGCACCTCGACCTACGCCGATCCGCAGCACGGCCTGGTCGGCCTCCTGCTCACCCAGACCGGGATGTCCGTGCCGAACTCGGCGCGGCTGATCCACGACTTCTGGACCACCCTCTACCAGGCGATCGAGGACTGACCCACCGTCCCGCCCCACCCCGGCCCACCGGCACGAAGGGCTAAGGACGTTGACTCCATCCGGGTTGGAAGGCGTCCACCAGGTAGCCGCCACCGGACTGGCGCCGGAGCACCAGGTCCCCGTCGTACGGGCCGTCGCCGGACCAGGACCATCCGTCGTCCGCGTGGTAGCTGACCCCGACACTGGCGTGCACCTTCACGACCTCCTGCCGAAGCGTGTCAGGACCGGCGTGCGGATCGGTCGGGGTGACCAGGACGCCGGTCACCTCCGACCTCGCCTGGTGCCGGATCGCCTCCGCAGGCCAAGCCGTGCGACCGGCTCCCGGCAGACCTCCGGTCGTGGCGGTCGAGGCGGCGAAGGCCGGGGTCAGGTACTTCCGCAGCCTGGGCAGCACAGCCGGTTCGGTGCCGTCCCGCTTGACGTCGGAGCTGTTGGCCGTGACCGCCCAGGCGAGCGCGACGGACTCCGCGTCGTCGGGGGCCAGGGCCGGCGGCGCCGGCTGGGTGCCCGGCCGGGTCGCGGTAGCGGCCGTCGGGTCCGGCGCCGGGTCGGTGGGCGCACCGGGCACCGTGGTGCCCGGAATGATGCTGTGGTCGTCGTTCTGGCACGGATTGCAGCGGGCCGGCCCACCGATGCGCCGCCGGTAGTCGGTCGCCCAGCTGTGGCCGGCGCTGCGCAGGTCGACCCCGTAGTCGTCACTGGATCCGGTGACCCGGAACGGCCGGTCACCGTCCTTCAGCGTCCACGTCCGGCGCTTGCCGTCCACCGTGCCCTCGACAGCGAGGACGTAGTCGTAGGTCTTCCGGGCCGAGATGACGGACAGGTTGATCAACTCGGGCTTCTGGTCCTCCAGATAGAGGTACTTGCCGCTGAAGAACGGCGCGTAGGACAGGCTTCCGTCGTTCGACCCGATCAAGGCCTCGCGACCAGGGGAGTCCAGGTCGACGCCGAGGTCCACCTTGCTCCCGACTCCTTCGTGGTGGCAGTGGGCGGTCGTACCGGTCAGCGGATCCGGAGCGGTCGCGACGACCACGGCCCGCAGCGACTCGATGGCGACGACGTGCCCCTTGCCGCCGGCCGCCTCGACCACCAGCCGGGAGGCGCCCACGTCGACGCCGCCCCGCCCGTGCAGCCACGCCCGGGCGGGCACGCAGTCGGTGACCGAGGCCGGGAAGTCGGTCGGCGAGAGCGTGCCGGGCACGATCGTCGGGATGTCGACGGCCGGGTCGCCCAGTTCGTAGCGCGCGCTGAGCTGCGGCCCGGTGTCCCCGCCGGCCTTCAGCACCAGGTACGTCGCCCCGGCCGTGACCAGGGCCATCACCACCGTCAGCACCACCAGCGGCCCTTTGACGATCACCTGAACGACCCTGTTCGCCTGGATCAGGCTGCGGATCGTCGAATTGCTGACCTCGTTGTGGCTGATCTCGTTGTGCGTCTCGCCCTGCCCGCCCATCCCCACCCCGTCAGGCTGCCCGCGGGCACCAGCATGCAAGCCGGAGGCGGGCAAAGGGAAGACCCCGGCCGAGCGGATCGGTCGGGGTCTTCCCGGTGGGGTCAGCTCTTGGTGGGCTTCGGGGCGGCCGGGAGGGTGGCCGAGCCGGTGAGGAGCGGCCATTCCTTGTGGAAGGGCGGGAGGGGGAGCTTGCCCTCGATGATCGGGGTGCCGAAGACCTTCAGGTGGGCGGTCAGTGCGCCGTTCAGGTCGACGCCGCCGACCAGGGCCCAACTTCCCTGGAGCTGCGGCGTGTTGCCGGGGAGATCGACGGCGAGGGAGCCGTCGGCCTTGGCGCTCAGGTAGGGGGCGACGGTGGCCTCGACGCCGACGGTGTCGTACAGGCCGACGCTGGCCTCGACGCCGAGGGCGGCCCGCACCGAGGCCTTGCCGCCGAGGCGGACGTGCACCGGGGAGACCTTGGTGTCCGCGCTGGTGGTCGGGGTCCAGCCCTTGCCGCCGGTGTAGTCGGCGCGCACGGCCCAGGTGCCGGTGGCGTCCTGCTCGGTCTCCAGGTGGACCTGGCCGTCGGCGCTTACCTCCAGGTAGCAGGTGAGGCCGAGGTTGACCACCACGGGCAGGCCCGCGACCGTCAGCACCGGGCTGGCCTGCAGCTTGGCGAAGGGGACGCGGACCGGGGCCGCGCCGGTGTTGCGGGCGACGTCGCCGGTGACCTTCCAGTGCGCCTGGGCGCCCAGGTCGAAGCCGACGGAGGCGGTGCGCGGGCTGCCGGCCTGGGCGCCGTGGTAGGCGAAGTGGACGGCCGGGTGCAGCTGGAGGGAGCCGGAGGCGTCCAGGCTCGCGCCCTGGGGCAGCGGGACCGGGGCCTTGACGTCGACCTCCAGGGTGCCGGAGGCGTCGGCCTTCACGCCGTTGCCGTCGATGCCGGCGGTGGCCTTGAGGTCCTTGACCAGCGGGGTCACCTTGATGCCGTGCACGTCGATCGGCACCTGGCCGTCCGCCTCGGTGCCGCCGAGGAGTTCGGAGAGGGTGGCCGGGCGGGTGGTCAGGTTGACGGTGCTGCCCGTGCCCGGGTTGACGCCGGTGACGGCGACCAGTGCGCCCTGCGGTGCGGCGGCGGTGGGCGGGCTGGCGATCAGCTGGCCGGGCTGGACGGCGGCGGCGGTCGCGGTCGCGCCCGGGACGGCGCTCGGAACAGTGGTCGGCGCGGCGCTCGGGACGGCGGTCGGAGAGGCGCTCGGGGCCGCCGTCGGCGCGGTACCCGGGCCCGAGGCCGTCAGGACGGCCGTGCCCTTCCCCGGGTCGTACGCGGTGAGTTGGAGCGCCTTGGTCGCGGCCGTGACCGCGCCGCCGTCCTTGCCGGGGCTGCCGATGGCGGCCTGCTGGTCGTCGGCCGGGGCGACCGTGACGTTGCCGCTGCTGCCGCCGACCGGGGTCGGACGGCCGGAGGCGGGGGTGCCGGCCCGGGCGCGCGGGGCGCCGGAGGCGGGCGCGCCGCCCGCCGGGCTGCCCCCGGCGGTGGTCGCGCCGGTGTCGGCGGTGCTGGTGGCGGCGGCCGGTTCGACGGCGGCCTGCGGGGCGGTGCTGCCGGAGCCGGTGGGCCCGCACGCGGCCGTTCCGGCGAGGATGAGGGTGAGCAGGGCTGCGGGCGCGGCCCTGCCTATCGAGGGTTTGAACACGCGGCGTCATGTTACTGACGAGGAATAAGTTTGTCGAAGACAGCTCACTCCGAGCGAAAGGCCCAGGTCAGCATAGCCGTGCCACGGGCAGCCGATCACCCGGCAGCGGGTCCGTCGTCACCGCCGCCGAGAGCTCGCCGAGGTAGCGGGAGCGCTCCATCGGCACCGCGCCGAGGCTGCGCACGTACGGCCCGTCCCACTGGGCGTCGAGCAGCCGCCCGCCCGCGGTGGCGAACCGGGCCCCGAGGTCGGCGACGGCGACCCGGGCGGCGTCCGGCCGCCGGTGGAACATCGAGTCCAGGCTCAGCACCGGCCCCACGGCCACCCCGAAGACCCCGCCGATCAGCTCCCCGTCCTCCCACACCTCGACGCTGTGGGCCGTTCCCCGCGCATTCAGCTCGACCAGTGCTTCTATCAACTCTTCTGTGAGCCAAGCCGGTTGGCGCCCATCGGCACAGGCCGTGAGGACCTCGCCGAAGGCCTGGTCCGCGGTCGTCCACCACTCGACCGCACCCCGCAGCCGCCGGGCGAGCCGGCGGGGCAGCCGGACCGCGCCGGGCCGCAGCACCGGGCGCGGGTCCGGCGACCACCAGGCCAGCGCGTACGGGTCCGCCCCGCCCGGCAGCAGGGCCACCTCCCCCGCCTCCGCCGCATCCCCGTACAGCGCCTCGTTGTAGGCGCCCGCGTAATCGTCGGCCGCGGGCAGCGGGAACAGCCCGCGCCGGTAGGCCGCAGACAGCTCCTCCGGTCCGAGCGCTCCGCCGAAGGCCACCGGGCCGTCGGCGGGGGCGAGTCCGAGGTCCAGCGCGTCGAAGGCCGTCGCGGTCACGGTCGCAGGAACCCTTCGTCGGCCAGCCGGGCCAGGTAGTGGTCCAGCAGGGCGCCGTCCACGGCGGGCAGTTCGACCCCGCTGCCGTCCAGCGCCGCCTCCGCGTTGAGCCGGTCGAAACGCGGGAACACCGACTGGAAGTACAGCTCGCTGATGGACAGTTCGGATCCGGGCGCCCGGTCGACGAACAGTGGGACGAACGGCGTGATCGGGTGGTTCGGGTGCCCGGCGGCGAACCGGACCAGCCGCCGCACCCAGTCGTGGTACGGGAGTCGGTCGATCCGGTGACCGCGCGCCCGGAGCCGGTCGGCCAGCTCGGGGAGCCCGGCCGGATCCGGCGAGGTGAGGTGATAGACCTCGCCGTCGGCGGGTGCGTGCGCGGCGATGTGGGCGACCGCGCGGGCGAACCGGTCGGCGGGCACGAAGTCCAGCGGCAGCTGGACGTCCGGGTAACTGCCGCTGTCTGCAAAGTACTTGATCAGCGCGCAGAGTTCGGTCCCGGTGTTCATCACCCCGGCCGCGAGGTCCCCGGTGACGTCGTTGGTGCGCAGCACGGTCACCGGCAGCCCGCCCGCCGCCGCGTTGTGCAGCAGCTGCTCGGCGACCCACTTGCTCTCCACGTAGCCGACGCCGAGCCGCTCGGGGTGGGCGAGCGGGGTGCGTTCGGTGACCTCCCGGACACCGGCCGCGCCGAACCCGGCCAGCACGGCGAGGGTGGAAAGGTAGTGCACGGGCACGCCCCGGCTGTGCCCGGCGAGCCGGATCAACTCCCGGGTGCCGCCGACGTTGGGCGCGCGCAACTGGTGGTACGGGTAGAGGAAGTTGACCAGCCCGCCGAGGTGGTAGACCGCGTCCAGGTGCCCGGCCAGCCAGTCGAAGCGGCGCTCCGCCAGCCCGAGCCGCTCGGCGGCGAGGTCCCCGACCAGCGGCACCACCCGGTGGTCCGCCAAGTCGTGCCGCAGGAAACGCTGTTGGGTGGCGCGTAGCCGTTCCAGCGCGTGTTCCTCGTCCGGCGCGCGGACCAGGCAGTGGATCCGCGCCCGGGTGGTGGCGAGCAGCACGTGCAGCAGGTGGGCGCCGCAGAAGCCGGTGGCGCCGGTGAGCAGGATCTCGGCGGGCTCGGCCCGGGACGGCGCCGGGCTCCAGGACTGGCCGACGGGTTCGGTGAGTCGGGCCTCGGCGTGCCAGTCGACGGCGGCCTCCCCCGGGGCGGCGCCGGCCCGGGCGGCCTGTAGGGCGGCGGTGAAGTCGCGCAGGACGGGCGAGCGCAGCAGCGCCCGGGTGAGGGTGCGGACGTGGCCGACGTCCAGGCCGAACATCATCCGGGCCCGGGCGAGCATCTCCATGGCGAGCAGCGAGGTGCCGCCGAGGGCGAAGAAGTCGTCCTCGGGACCGACGAGTTCGGCGCCGAGCAGCTCCGCCCAGAGGTGGCCGACGGCGGCCTCCACGGCGCTCGGTCCGGCAGCGGCGGCAGCAACGGCGGCCGGGGCAGAGGCCGGGCCCGCCGTCCGGACCGGGGCGTGCGGCAGCGAGCGCCGGTCGATCTTCCCCGCAGCCGTGAGCGGCATGGCCTCCAGCGGCACGAACTCCGCCGGGACGAGGTACTCCGGAAGCCGCTCCGCGAGGAACCCCCGCAGCCCCTCGGGGGGCACCGCCCGGTCGCCGAGCGTGTAGTACGCGGTGAGCACCCGGCTGCCGTCCGGCGCGCTGCCGTCGGCCGCGACCCGGGCCTGCCGCACCGCCGGGTGGGCGGCCAGCACCGCCTCCACTTCGGCCGGGTCGACCCGGTGCCCGCGCACCTTCACCTGGTCGTCGAAGCGCCCGAGGATCTCCAACTGCCCGTCCGTCCGCCAGCGCCCGGCGTCCCCGGTGCGGTACATCCGCTCGCCGGGCAGCGGCGCGTACGGATCGGGCCGGAACGATTCGGCGGTGAGCCCGGCCTGCCGCCAGTAGCCGCGGGCGAGGCCGGGCCCGCCGAGGTGTATCTCGCCCCGCTCGCCGGGCCGCACCGGTCGCAGCCGCTCGTCCAGCACGTGCACCCGCACCCCCGGCAGCGGCCGCCCGATCGGCACCGGCGCGGTCGGGGAGTCCAGCAGCTCCGGGGTGACCTCGCCGTGCAGGGAGGTGACGGCGGCCTCGGTCACCCCGTACGCGTTGAGCAGCCGCACGCCCGGCAGCCGGTCCGCGCAGGCCCGGCAGTCGTCGGCGTGCACCACGTCCCCGCCGACCACCACCAGCCGCAGCCCGTCCGGGGCCGGGCCGCCGGGCGGCAGCAGGTCCAGCACGTGGTGCCAGTAGGCGGGCGTGAAGTCGGCGACGGCCAGGCCGAGCCGGGGCAGCCGGTGGACCAACTCGGTGGGCGCCCAGGTGTCGCGGCCGCCGAGCACCACCGTCGCTCCGGCGAGCAGCGCCGAGAACACCTGCTCCAGCGCGGTGTCGGCACCTAGCGCGGCCAGCTGGAGCACCCGCTCGCCGGGAGCGAGGCGGTAGGCGTGGATGACCCGGTCGAGGGTGAACACCAGCGAACGGTGCGTGACGGGGACGCCCTTGGGGCGGCCGGTGGTGCCGGAGGTGTAGATCAGGTAGGCGAGGTCGTCGGGCGTGGCGGCTTCGTCCGGCACCGGCGGCGCCGCTCCGGGGACGTCCGGTGCCGCTCCAGCGACGTCCGGCGCCACCCGCTCCACCCCGTCGAACCCGCGACCGTCCGTGACCGCCACCCGCGCCCCGCTGTCCGCCACCAGCCCCGCGAGCCGCCGCTCCGGATGCGCCGGATCCAGTGGCAGGAACGCACCGCCCGCCTTGAGCACCCCCAGCCAGGCCACCACCAGCTCCACCCCGCGCCCCAGGCAGACCGGCACCACCTGCTCCGGCCCCACCCCCCGGGCGCGCAGTTCGGCGGCCAGCCGGTCGCTGCGCGCGTCCAGTTCGCGGTAGCTCAGTGTGGCCTCCTCCCCCACCACCGCGATCGCCGTCGGGTCGTGGGCGGCCCGGGCCCGGAACAGCCCGTGCACGGTCTCCGCGAACCCGGCGCGGGCATACTCCGCACGGACGAACCCGGCGCGGCCGGACCCCGCGCGCGCGGACCCCCCTGCCGGGGCGGACGCGTTCCGCTCCACCCAGGCCCGGCACCGGGCCCGCCCGGCCGGCCCGTAAACTTGCCGCCACCCGGCGGGCAGTGGCAGGTCCCCGGGCTCCACGGGCCAGAGCCCGTACTGACCGTCGTCGTTGGCTACCACGGCGTGACGCCCGGAGTTCACATCCGTGCGTGCGCCCAGTGCGCTGTCGGCTGCGTCGTCCACCGGCTTGACCTCGTGCTTGAGCGGCAGAATGCTGGGAGGTGCGACATTTCCGACTATACGCACTCAGGGGACACCGACAACGTCCGTCGCACGGACCGCCGGACGTCACTCTCCCGTGGGCCGAACCGGCCGCGGGGCCCGTACACCAGTTCCGCCCTCGCCCGAACTCCCCCGCCCGACCGGCGGGGTGGTGCCGCGGAGGAGGTAGCCTCGTTGACTCGCCGGCGACAACGCCTGATGGTCTGTTACCTGCTCTGGATGGTGCTGTTCACCGGCATCTACTTCGCCGACCCCGGCCTCCGGATCATCTGGTGGACGGGCATGGGCCTGGGCGGCGTCGCCGCCGTCGTGGTCGGCGTCCGGCTCAACCGACCCCGTCACCCGCTGTTCTGGTACCTGCTGGCACTCGCCAACCTCAGCTTCACCACCGGCGAGGCGGTGCAGGCCCTGCAACTCGACATCCTGCACCTGGACAACCCGTTCCCGTCCGTCGCCGACGGCTTCTACCTCGCCCAGTTCCTGCTGTACGCGGCCGGGCTGCTCGGCTTCATCCGCTGGCGCACCGCCCGCCAGGACCGCGCCGGGCTACTGGACGCCCTGATCATCACGCTCGGCCTGGCACTGCTCGCCTGGATCTACCTGATCCTCCCGTACGCCCGGAACCCGGACCTCACCTGGGTGCAGAAGGCCGTCTCGATCGCCTACCCGCTCGGCGACGTGGTCGTCCTCGCCCTGCTGCTACGGCTGTTGACCCCGCGCGGCGGCAACTCCCGCTCGCTGCAACTGCTCACCGTCGGCGCCCTCGGCCTGCTCACCTCCGACATCCTCTACGGGCTGATCCAGCTGCACGGGCACTGGCGGATCGGCACCGGCGTGGAACTCGGCTGGGCCGCGTTCTACACCGCCTGGGGTGCGGCCGCGCTGCACCCCTCGATGGTCGAACTGACCAGACCCGTCCCCACCCAGCAGCCCGACCTCTCGGCCGGCCGGCTCGTCCTGCTGACCCTCGCCTCGCTGATCGCGCCCGGCATGCTGATCATCGATTCGCTGGACGGGAGCACCAGCAACGCCGGCGTGATCGGCGCCTTCTCCGCCCTGCTGTACCTGCTGGTGCTGGCCCGGCTGGCCGTCGTCGTGGTCGCCCGCCGGCAGGCGGTGGCCCGGGAACGGGCCCTGCGCCAGGCGGGCGCCCGGCTGACCGCGGCCGTCACGGTGGCGGAGGTCGCGGACGCCGTCCAGGCCGCCGCCTCCACCCTGATGCCGGCCGAGCGCGGGCACGTCGCCCTGCTGGCGGTGGCGGAGTCCGGGGTGCTGCACGTCCGGCGGGCCGGCGACCGTACGGACGGTGGAGGCCCGGCCGGGGAGCCGGCCAAGAGCCTCAGCGGCCCCGGGGGCGCCTCCCCGCACCGCCCCACTCCGCACCTCCCCACCCTGCAGGAGGACGAGGTCCTCGCCGGCCTCGCCGCCCACCGCGAGACCCGGCTGCTGCCCGCCGGCTCCGTCGACCTGCCCGGCCAGCTCGGCGGCATGCCCGCCGCCCTGGTCTGCCCGCTCATGCTGGCCGAACGCCCCTCCGGCGACCCGCTGATCGGCTCGCTCGTCGTCACCGGCACCGAGCAGGAACTCACCAGCCTCTGGGGCTCGCTGGAGATCCTGGCCGCCCAGGCGGCGCTGGCCGTCGAACGCGTGATGCTGAGCCAGGAGGTCACCCGGCGCAACAGCGAGCTGTACTTCCGCACCCTGGTGCAGAACGCCAGCGACGTCATCCTGATCCTCGACGCCGACGACGGCATCCGCTACGCCTCCTCCTCCGCCCAGCGGGTGCTCGGCCACCCAAGCCTGGACGGCACCCTGCTGACCGACCTCGTCCCGCCCGAGGACAGCCGGGAGGTCGGCAAGGCGCTGGCCCGGATGCGTGACCCCGGCGAGCCGCCCCGCGGCGACCAGCCGCGCGAGCACTGGCGGCTGCTGCGCCTGGACCACACCCCGATCGAGGCCGAGGTCCGCTACACCGACCTTCGTGACGACCCGACGGTCGGCGGCCTGGTGCTCACCCTGCGCGACGTCACCGAGCAGCGCCAGATGGAGCGCGAGCTGACCCACCGGGCCTTCCACGACTCGCTGACCGGCCTCGCCAACCGGGTGCTGTTCCAGGACCGGGTCGGCCACGCGCTCTCCCGAGGCGAGCGCAGCGGGGCCGTCACCGGGGTGCTGTTCATCGACCTGGACGACTTCAAGGTGGTCAACGACACCCAGGGCCACGCGGTCGGCGACGAACTGCTGGTCGCCGTCTCGCTGCGGATCTCCACCGCGCTGCGCAGCTCCGACACCGCAGCCCGGCTCGGCGGCGACGAGTTCGCCGTCCTGGTCGAGGACGCCTACTGCCCCGGCGACGTGGACACCATCGCGGCCGGCGTGCTCTCAGTGTTCGCCGAACCGTTCAAGCTCAGCGCGGGCGCCGTCCGGGTCAGCGCCAGCATCGGCGTCGCGACCACCGAGGACAGCGTGGACTCCACCGAACTGCTCGCCCACGCCGACCTCGCGCTCTACTCGGCGAAGGCAGCCGGCCGCCGCCAGTGGTGCCACTACCGGCCGGCCCTGCAGGCCGGGATGGTCGAGCGGCACGAGATGAACGAGAACCTGGACTCCGCCATCGCCGAATCGGCCTTCCAGCTGTACTACCAGCCGATCGTCGACCTGCGCACCGGCGACCTGGTCGCCTTCGAAGCCCTCGTCCGCTGGCCCCACGACCGGCGCGGCATGGTGCTCCCCGACGAGTTCATCTCGCTCGCCGAGGAGAGCGGCCAGATCGTCCCGCTCGGCGCCTGGGTCCTGGAACGCGCCGCCGAGGAGGCCGCCGCCTGGCACGCCGCCAGCTCCGCCGCCCGCACCGCCACCGGCCGCCCCCCACTGCGGGTCAACGTCAACGTCTCCGCCCGCCAGTTCCGCGACGCCGGCTTCGTCGACGTGGTGCGCCACGCCCTGGACACCTCCGGCATCGACCCGCGCACCCTCGTCCTGGAACTCACCGAATCCGTCCTGATGCGCCGCGACGACCGCCTGCGCGCCGACATGGCCACCCTCGGCGACCTCGGCATCGGCCTCGCCATCGACGACTTCGGCACCGGCTACTCCTCGCTGTCGTACCTGCGGGAGTTCCCCATCTCCCTGCTGAAGATCGACAAGTCCTTCATCGACGGCCTCGGCCTCTCCCCCCAGCAGTACGCCCTGGTCGAGGGCATCACCCGGATCGCCGACACCCTCGGCGTCCAGGTCATCGCCGAGGGCATCGAACACCCCGACCAGCGCGACCTGCTCGCCGCCATGGGCTGCCCCCTGGGCCAGGGCTACCTCTTCGCCCACCCGATGGACGGCCCCCAGGCCCGCGCCCTGGTCCGCCGGACGACGTACGAGCCGGCGTAACCAGAAACCGGGCCGACAAGGCAATGAGCCGGAAACGGGACCGGCGCACGCGGGCAGGCGGAACGGGCGCTGACACGCCGGGGACGCGCCGCTGTTCACTCGCACGAGTGATTGCCTACGGTATGCACACGGACCGACACTCGGAGCATCCGGAGAGCTCATGAGGCTCTCCCGGCGCAAGGAGTGACGCCATGACCGCAGCCGAATCCTCCACCTCCGAGATCCCGCAGATCGCGGGCCACTCCGAGCCCACCGGCCACGGCCAGGACCTCGCGGCGATCGGCGGCAACGTCGGCTCCGTGTACCGGGCCTGGTGGACCTGGACCCCGTCGCACGGGACCTTCAACCTCCAGATCCCGTGGAACGTCATCGGGATCGACTCGACCGTCGTCATCACCGCCTCCGAGATCGACTCCAACGGGCACCGGTTCGTCGGCGCCGCCGCCTTCCAGGTGTCGAGCATCGCCCCGGGCAACGGGGTCGTCACCTTCAAGATCAACATCGACTGGGGCAGCTCGCTGCCGATGCGCACCGACGTCCTGGTCTTCAACTGACCGGACCTCCGGCGCGCACGGAACAACGCGCACGGAACAAGCGGAACACCAGGAGTGGGAAGTCGGCCCGGCCGACTTCCCACTCTGTCGCTTCCATGCCTGACGCCGCATCAGCCCGGGGATGTAAACCCGTGGGCCGATGCGGGCGGGCGGGAGATCAATCGGTGGGCCGATGCCGCCGTCCGGCAGCGCGTGACAGCGTCCTCGCCATGGACACCACGCCGTTCACCGGCCCCACCGGACTGACCCGCCGTCGCGTACTGGGCACCGCAGTGGCCCTGGGCGCCGCCGCCCCGCTCGGCCTGGCCTCCACCGCCCGGGCGGACGCCCCCACCCCGGCACCCGCTCCCACGCCGAGCCGGCTCACCCTGCCCGAGCCCACCGGCCCGCACCGCGTCGGCACCGTCGCCCTGCACCTGCGCGACACCTCCCGGCCGGACCCGTTCGCCGGCGCCGGCCGGTACCGCGAGCTGATGGCCGCCGTCTGGTACCCGGCCCGGAAGGCCGACGAACTCCCGCTCGCCCCCTGGCTGAGCGACGGCGCCCTGAAGGCCTTCCTGGACGACGCCGGCTACCGGCTCCCGCTCACCCTTGCCCCGCTCACCGCGGCCCGCCTTGGCGCGCCCGTCCACCGCCCCGGCCACCGGCTGCCCGTCATCGTCTACTCGCACGGTGCCCACGCCCACCGGGCCGTCAACACCGTCATCGTCCAGGAACTCGCCAGCCACGGCTACGTCGTGGTCACCGTCGACCACACCTGGGACGCCTTCACCGAGTTCCCCGACGGCCGCGTGCTCACCCCGTGGATCGAGGGCGCCCCCCGGATCGGCCCGAACGACTGCGCCGCCGACGCCCGCTTCGTGCTGGACTGCGTCGAGGAACTCGCCGCCGGACACAACCCCGACGTCGACGGCAAGACTCTCCCCGAGGGCCTGCTCGGCGCCCCCGACCCGCTCGACGTCGGCATGTTCGGCTGGTCCAAGGGCGGTTCGGCCACCGCCGCCGTCATCATGGCCGACCGCCGGGTCCGGGCCGGCTTCGCCATCGACGGCCCGATGGCGGCGATCACCATCACCGACCTCGACCGGCCGTTCATGATGATGACCGCCGAGTTCGGCCGCGACCGCAACCCGGACGCCGTCACCTTCTGGAACCACCTGCACGGCTGGCGGCTCAACATCCAGGCCGACGGCGTCGTCCACGGCTCCTACGAGGACGCCGCCGTCCTGCTTCCCCAGGTCGGCAAGCTGCTCGGCATCCCCGAGCAGCAGATCCAGCAGCAGGTCGGCACCCTGCCCCCCCGACAGCTCGGCCCGCATCCAGCAGGCCTACCCGCTCGCCTTCTTCGACCGCCACCTCCGGCACCGCCGCGGCGCCCTCCTGGACGGCCCGTCCCCGAAGTTCCCGGAGGTCAAGTTCCTGCCGTGAGGCCGGAAACGGGGAGGCCGGTACGGGGGCGGACGCCACGGGGGTGCGGCCGCCCCGCTTCCCGGGACGGGCGGGGGACGTCCCTGGGAAGCCGGGACGGTGGAGGGACGGTGACTCGGAGCCCGAGAGTGGGAGCGCTGATCCATCGCTCCCGTACCGCCCGGAGGACTCCATGCGTTCCATCACCCGAAAGGCCGCCACGATCGGCGCCACCCTGGCCCTGGCTGTGTCCGGGGCGATGCTCGCGGCCGGCCCGGCCTCCGCCGCCACCAGCTGCTACGCGAGCAGCTGCACCGGGCTGGACCCGGCCACCACCACCTGTGCCAACGACGCCATCACCGTCTCCACCGACGGTCCGCTGGAGCTGCGCTACAGCCCGTCCTGCCGGGCCGCCTGGGCGCGGGACAGGAACGCGGTCGCCGGTGAGTCCGTGTCGATCCAGAACCACCCGGGCCAGGACGCCGACTACTCCACCTTCACGTACTCGGGCGGCGCGATCTGGTCCGCGATGGACAACGACGCGGGCATCCAGTCGCAGGCCAGCTCCCACGGCAGCAACGGTGTCCACCGGACCGGCTGGTACTAATCGACCGCGCAGCGGCCCCCGTCGAGCGGTGTGCTCGACGGGGGCCGCTGGGTGTCCCGGGGTGGTCAGACCGACATGCCCTGGGTGGCAGTGGCGGTGGCGGTGGGTGGGGTGGTGCTGCCGGCGGTGGTGCCGAGGGTGCGTTCGATCTTGGCGACCGCGCTGCGGTACTGCATGGCGGCGGCCTGGGGGTCGGCGCCCTGGCGTTGGAAGTAGCCGTAGGCGAGGCCGACGGTGCCGAAGCGTTCGACGCCGACGAAGGCGTTGAGCTGGACGCCGGCGAGGGTGCCGTCGAGGCGGGCGGCGGGGGCGTCGGGGCGGTCTCCGAGGGTGACGGGGGTGACGGTGAAGGTCACCGTCTCCCCGATGGCGGAGCCGAAGGTGATGGTGTGGCAGGTCTTCAGCGCGTCGGCGACGGTGTTGACGTCGGCGGTGAGCTTGCCGGAGTCCTCGGCGGCGAGGGCCTCGGTGACCATCGGGTTGCCGTCGGGGCCGTCCAGTTCGGTTTCGGCGCGCGGGGTCGCCGGATCGGGGGCAGTGGCGTGCATGTTGATGAGGGCGTTGAGCGCGTCGCAGCCGGTGACGGGGGTCGGGTTGGCGCTCGGGCCGGGGCTGGGGGTGGCGGGCGCCTCGGCGTAGCCCGGGCCGAGGTCGTTCGCGGTGAGCAGCGCCGACTTCAGCTGGTCGGCGGACGGTAGCGGCGGTACGGCCGCGCCGCCGACGGCACCTGCGGTGCCCGCGGGGCCCAGGGCGGCCGCCGCGACCAGGGCCGCGGTGGTGAGGGCGTGGAGTGGCCTCGGGAGGGACATGCTGGCCCCCGGTCGAGTGGTCGGGCAGGGACAGGCAACCAGTGTCCCACCGGGGCCGGGGCGGGGCGCGCGGGCAGGCGTCCTCGCAGGTCAGCGGGCTACCCGGCGCACCGGGTAGCCCCCCGACTGCCCGACGTCAGATGGCCGCGGCCAGTTCGGTGCCCTGCTTGATGGCCCGCTTGGCGTCCAGTTCGGCGGCCACGTCCGCGCCGCCGATGACGTGCACGGACAGGCCGCGCTCGCGCAGCGCGTCCGCGAGGTCGCGGCGCGGTTCCTGGCCGGTACAGAGCACCACGGTGTCCACGGGCAGCAGTTGGCGTTCGCCGTCGACGGTGTAGTGCAGTCCGGCGTCGTCGATGAGGTCGTACGTGGCGCCGGCGACCATCACCACGCCGCGGTGCTTGAGTTCGGTGCGGTGGATCCAGCCGGTGGTCTTGCCGAGTCCGGCGCCGACCTTGCCGGTCTTGCGCTGCAGCAGGTGGACGCTGCGCGGGGGCTTCGGCCGCTCGGGGGCGCGCAGGCCGCCGCGCTCGCGGTACTCCGGGTCGATGCCCCACTTCGCCTGGAACACGGGCGGGTTGAGGCTGGCCTGGTCGCCCTGGTCGGTGAGGAACTCGGCCACGTCGAAGCCGATCCCGCCCGCGCCGAGGATGGCGACCCGCTCGCCGACCGGCGCGCCGTCGCGCAGCACGTCGAGGTAGCCGAGCACGCTGGGGTGGTCGATTCCGGGGATGTCGGCGGGAGTCCGGGGCGTGACGCCGGTGGCGAGGACGATCTCGTCGTGCTCGGCCGCGGCGAGCTGTTCGGCGGTCAGGACGGCGCCGAGGCGCTGGGTGACGCCCAACTCTGCCAGCCGGGTGCGGTAGTAGCGCAGCGTCTCGGTGAACTCCTCCTTGCCGGGGATCCGCCGGGCGATGTTCAGCTGGCCGCCGATGGTGTCGGCGGCGTCGTAGAGCGTGACGGTGTGGCCGCGTTCGGCGGCGGAGACGGCGAAGGCGAGGCCGGCCGGGCCGGCGCCGACGACCCCGATGGACTTGCGCACCTTGGTGGGGGCGAGGACGAGTTCGGTCTCGTGGCAGGCGCGCGGGTTGACCAGGCAGGAGGTGATCTGGAGGTTGAAGGTGTGGTCCAGGCAGGCCTGGTTGCAGCCGATGCAGGTGTTGATGGCGTCGGCGCGGTCCTCGCGCGCCTTGGCGACGAAGTCGGCGTCGGCGAGCAGCGGGCGGGCCATCGAGACCAGGTCGGCGCAGCCGTCGGCGAGCAACTGCTCGGCGATCTCGGGGGTGTTGATGCGGTTGGTGGTGACCAGCGGGATGCCGACCCGGCCCATCACCCGCCGGGTGACCCAGGCGAAGGCGCCGCGCGGCACCGAGGTGGCGATGGTGGGGATGCGGGCCTCGTGCCAGCCGATGCCGGTGTTGATGATGCTCGCGCCGGCGGCCTCGACGGCCTGGGCGAGCTGGACCACCTCGTCGAGGGTGGAGCCGCCGGGGACGAGGTCGAGCATGGAGAGCCGGTAGACGATGATGAAGTCCTCGCCGACCCGCTCGCGGACCCGGCGGACGATCTCCACCGGGAAGCGCGTCCGCCGCTCGTAGTCGCCGCCCCACTCGTCCTGGCGGTGGTTGGTGGCGGCGACGATGAACTCGTTGATCAGGTAGCCCTCGGAGCCCATGATCTCGACGCCGTCGTAGCCGGCCCGGCGGGCGAGTTCGGCGCAGCGGGCGAAGTCCTCGATGGTCTGCTCGACCTGTTCGGTGGTGAGCTCGTTGGGCACGAAGGGGCTGATCGGGGCCTGGAGGGCGCTGGGGGCGACCAGGTCGCGGTGGTAGGCGTAGCGGCCGAAGTGCAGGATCTGCAGGGCGATCTTGCCGCCTGCGGCGTGCACGGCGTCGGTGACCACCCGGTGCTCGTCGGCCTCCGCCTCGGTGGTCAGCATGGCGCCGCCCTCCCAGGGGCGCCCGGCCTCGTTGGGGGCGATGCCGCCGGTGACGATCAGGCCGACGCCGCCGCGGGCGCGCTCGGCGTAGAAGGCGGCCATCCGCTGGTAGCCGCCGGGGGCCTCCTCCAGGCCGACGTGCATCGAGCCCATGACCACCCGGTTGGGGAGGGTGGTGAAGCCCAGGTCGAGCGGGCTGAGCAGGTGCGGGTAGCGGCTGCTGCCGGGGGTCGAGCTCATCGACGTCTCCTGAGGGGGCGGCCAGTGGGGATGGTTACCGCAGAGTAGGCGACGGTCGACGCGCTATGCAACTAGTTGCATAGGGCCGTCGGAGAAGCCCCGGCACACCGCGGCCGGGCGGCGTATCGTCGTGCCGTCGCCTGTCGGAACCCGCCGTCGCGCGCCGACGGCACGGACGCCGAGAGCGCCGGACACGCCGAGATGCGCGGGCACGCAGGGGCACGCGGGGGCACGCAGCAGACGCAACAGGGACCCGGGAGAGGGGACGACCGTGCGGGGTGGCTCGGTGGTCGTGGTCGGCGGCAGCATCGCCGGAAGCGCCTTCGCCGGGGCGGCCGCCCGGCTCGGTGCGGAGCGGGTCGTGGTGCTGGAACGCAGCCCGGGCCGGCTGGAGGACCGCGGCCTGGGGATCTGCACCCACAACGACCGCTTCGCCGAACTGGTCGACGCCGGCCACCTCGCCCCGGACACCCGCCGCCACCGGCTCACCGTGCGCCGCTGGGTCACCCGGGGGCCGGCCGGCGAGGGCGACGGCCCGTACGGGCGCGGGCGGCTGCTCTGGGCGCAGCCCTTCCCGTTCCACTCCCACCACTGGGCGGTGCTCTGGCAGGCCTTGCGCGAGAAGGCCCCGGCGGCGGTGGAGTACCGGCTGGGCACCACCGTGACGGCGGTCGGCGGCGACCCGGACGGCGCCTGGACGGAGCAGGCCGACGGCACCCGCACCCCGTACGACCTGGTGATCGGTGCGGACGGCTACCGCTCCGTGGTGCGCGCCGCCGTCTGCCCGCAGGCCGAGCCCGAGTACGCCGGGTACGTCTGCTGGCGCGGCAGCTACGACTCCGCACTGCTGGACGGGCTGCCCGGCGGCGGCGCGGCCTGGCCGGAGGAGGAGTGCGCCACCGTCTGCTACGGCGGCGGCCAGGTGGTGCTCTACCGGATCCCCGGGCTCACCCCCGGACGCACCCAGGTGAACTGGGTCTTCTACGCGCCCACCCCGGACTGGCTGCGCCTGGACGGCCCGACCGCCGTCGCGGCCGGCGCCCTCACCGGAGAACAGCTGGACGGGATGCGGGAGTTCGCCGAGCGGCAGCTGCCGCCGTACTGGGCCGGGGTGATCGCGCTGACTCCGCCCGAGCGGACCCTGCTGCAGCCGGTCTACGACCTGGCGGCCCCGCACCGCACGGCCGGACGGCTGCTCATCGGCGGGGACGCGGCGACCATCGTCCGCCCGCACAACACCAGCGGCGCGGTGAAGGCGCTACAGGACGCGTACGCCTTCGAGCAAGCCGGGCTGCGGCTGGGCGGTGGCTCCTGGGCGCCGCTGCTGGCCGCGTACGACCGTGAACGGACCGCCGCCGGGCTGGAGTTGGTGGACCTGGGCCGCACGCTGGGCCGGGCGCAGGTGACCGCGGCGCCGGACTGGTCGGCGATGGACGAACCGGCGATGGACGCCTGGTGGCGGGGCCAGCTCGCCCCCGGCGCGGGCTTCGGCGGCCACGCACTCGGACACGCCTCCGGACATGCCGCCGGGCGGGCCGGCTGAGCCGGCCCGCCCGGGCGCAACCCTCGGGGAGGGATCAGACGTTGACGCCGTAGTCGGTGGCGATGCCACGCAGACCGGAGGCGTAACCCTGGCCTATCGCGCGGAACTTCCACTCGGCGCCGTTGCGGTACAGCTCACCGAAGACCATCGCGGTCTCGGTGGAGGCGTCCTCGGTGAGATCGTAGCGGGCGATCTCCTGGCCGTTGGCCTGGTTGACGATCCGGATGAAGGCGTTGCGGACCTGCCCGAAGTTCTGCAGCCGGGCGTCGGCGTCGTAGATCGACACCGGGAAGACCACCTTGGCGACGTCGGCCGGCACCCGGTCCAGGTCGACCTTGATCTGCTCGTCGTCGCCGTCGCCGCCACCGGTCAGGTTGTCGCCGCTGTGCTCGACCGAACCCTCGGGGCTGCGGAGGTTGTTGAAGAAGACGAAGTGCTGGTCCGAGACGACCTTGCCGAGCGCGTTGCAGAGCAGCGCACTGGCGTCCAGGTCGTAGTCGGCCCCGGTGGTGGTGCGGACGGCCCAGCCGAGACCCACGATCACGGCGCTCAGACCGGGCGCCTCCTTGCTCAGCGAGACGTTGCCGCCCTTGGCCAGCGAAACTCCCACAATGCCCTCCTCGGATCTCTCCCTGCGGACGAATCTACAACACTGTAGAGATCACGAGAATCCGCCTGCGGGCTGGCCCCGCCCCGGGGATTTCTCAGGGGCCGGGGAGGGAACCGATCGCCCCCGGCCGTGATCCCTCCGCGCCCCGGCCACCGTACCGGCCGGGGCGCCGGGAGGGTACGGCCCTCATACACTGGCGGTGGATCCCTGGCCGTCCCCGTTCCGAGGCCCCCGCGGGAGGTTCCCATGCGCCAGCGGTACAGCTTCCACCTCGACCAGGACGGTCACTCGGTCACCGTCAACGTCCGCTCCGGCTGGATCACCGAGACCGAGCTGCTGGTGGACGGCAAGGAGTGCGCCTTCCACCGCACCCACGGCCACGGCGGCTACCCGCTGACACTGTCCGGGCAGCTCGCCGAGGAGCCGCCACGGCCGCTGGCCGTCCGGCTGGACCGGACCGGCCGGGCGGAGCACCCGCTGGCCTGCGTGCTGGAGTTCGCGGGCGCCGAGCACCCGATGCCGGAACTCACCGCCCGCTGAGGCCCCCGGGCGCACTTCCGTCCGCAGCCGGGGCGGCCCCGCTACCGCGCGGCGGTGTCCCCGAGGATCTCCTCGACCGCCTTCCGGGCCCGCTCGGCGTCCTCCGCCACCAGCCCGATCCTGGTCCGCCGGTCCAGCACGTCGGCGGCGTCCAGGGCGCCCTCGTGGGTGATCGCGTACGCGACCTCCGCGCGGGTCACGTCGATGCCCTCCGCCACCGGCACCGACTCCCCCGCCGCCAGCACCTCGTGGGACAGGCCGCCGTGCCGGGCGACCAACGAGGCGGGCACCCCCTGGATCGGCAGCGGGCGGCTGTCCCGGTGGCCGGGGGCACCGACCAGCGGCAGCCGGGCCGTCCAGCAGGTACGGGCGGGCAGGCCGCGCAGCCGGACGGCGGCGTCCACCGCGTCCTCGGCCATCCGCCGGTAGGTGGTGAGCTTGCCGCCGACCACGGTGACCACCCCGGACGGGGACTCCAGCACCGCGTGCTCCCGGGAGATGTCGGCGGTGCTGCCGCCCCCGGTGTCGATCAACGGGCGCAGCCCGGCGTAGGCGCCGCGGACGTCCGCCCTGGTCAGCGCGGTGGCCAGGGCGGCGTTGACGGTGTCGAGGAGGAAGGTCAGCTCGGCCTCGGTGGGCTGCGGCTCGTCCGGGACGGGGCCGGGGGCGTCCTCGTCGGTCAGGCCGATCGCGACCCGGCCGAGCTGCTGCGGCAGCGCGAACACGAAGCGGCTGGTGGAGCCGGGCACCGGCACGGTGAGCGCGGCCGCCGGGTGGCCCAGGACCGCGGCGTCCACCAGCAGGTGGGTGCCGCGGCTGGGACGCAGCTTGATCGAGGTGTCCACCTCGCCGGCCCACACCCCGGTGGCGTTGATCACCGCGCCCGCGGTGACGGTCAGCGTCTGCCCGCTCAGCGCGTCGACCAGCCGGGCCGACGTCCCGGTGACGGACTCGGCCCGCACCCGGGTCAGCACGCTCGCCCCGTACTGCGCGGCGGTGCGCGCCAGGGCGACCACCAGCCGCGCGTCGTCGACGAGTTGGCCGTCGTGGGCGACCAGGGCGCCGCGCAGTCCGGCGGTCCGGACGGCCGGCGCCAGTTGCCTGGTCCGGGCCGCGTCGATCCGGCGCATCCGCGGCAGCAGGGCGCCCGGCGTGCCGGCGCTCAGCCGCAGGGCGTCGCCCGCGTGGAAGCCCGCGCGGATCAGCGAGGCCTGCCCCGGGCGCAGCAAGTCGGGCAGCAACGGCACCAGTTGGGGCAGCGCGCGGACCAGGTGCGGGGCGGTGCGGGTCATCAGCACACCGCGCTCGACGGCGCTCTCCCGGGCCACCTTGACCCGCCCGGAGGCGAGGTAGCGCAGGCCGCCGTGCACCAGCTTGGAACTCCAGCGGCTGGTGCCGAAGGCGAGGTCGCGGGACTCCACGAGTACCGTCCGCAGGCCGCGCGCGGCGGCGTCCAGCGCCACCCCGGCGCCGGTCACCCCGCCGCCGATCACCAGCAGGTCGATGTGCGGATCGTCGGCGAGCGCGTCGAGCTGGCGCAGCCGGCGGACGGCGTTCAACTGGGCGGTTCCCGCGTACGGGCCGGCCTCGGGCGTCATGGTGCGAGGTATCCGTTCAGCGCTCGGGCCAGTTCGCGCCGCCAGGCCGCCTCCGGTAGCAGGGAGGCCACCATGCGGTGCGACTGGACGGTGGACTGGGCGATCAGCAGGACCATGGCGGCCAGTTCGGTCGGCTCGCCGGCCCGGACGGAGCCGTCGGCCTGGCCCCGCTCGATGCCGGAGCGCAGCGCCTCCAGCAGGCCGCGCTGGCTGGCGCCGAGGCGCTCGACGACGTACTGGAGCAGCAGGTCGGAGTCGTCGGAGTGGAGCAGCGCGCCGAGCACCGGGTGGTCGCGCAGCCGGACGGCGACCTCCACCACCCGGTCCACGAAGGCCTCCCGGCCGTCCACCGCCAACGAGGCGCGCTCCAGGGTGGCCAGGATCTCGCGGGTGAGCAGCGCCCCGATCACCGCCTGGACGTCCGGCCAGCGCCGGTAGACGGTCGGGCGGCTGACCCCGGCGCGGCGGGCGATCTCCGCCAGCTGGGTGCGGCGCACGCCGAGGTGCACGACCAGGTCGGCGGCGGCGTCCAGGATCGCGTCATCGGTGCTGCGCGGCTCGGCGCCGTGCGGCTCGGCGCTGCGGGGCTTCGCAGCCTTGACCGGCTCTCCGGCCGTGGCGTTACTACTTGACATGATGTGTGAAACTGTAACGCATGGCACCTGAGACGCAAGCGGGACCGGCCGACGCCGCCCTGCCCCTCCCCCCGATGAAGTGGAACGCCTGGGGCGACCCGGCCCTCGCCAAGGAACTGTCCGCGGACATCAAGGGACTGCTCGCCGCCGCCCTCGGCGTCACCGGCGACGCCGTCCCCGGGCCGAGCGCCGCCGAGGTCGTCCTGCGTCCGTCCCGGATCACCGCCGAGGACCTCAAGGCCCTGGCCGACGCCGTCGGTGAGACCCACGTCAGCGCCGCCGACGCCGACCGGCTGCCCCGGGCCGGCGGTAAGTCCACCCCCGACCTGCTGCGCCGCCGCAGCCGCGAGGCCCAGGACGCCCCCGACGCCGTCGTGCTGCCCGGCGACGAGGCCGAGATCGCCGCCGTCCTCGCCGTCTGCGCCGAACGCCGGATCGCCGTCGTCCCGTTCGGCGGCGGCACCAGCGTCGTCGGCGGGCTCGACCCCGAGCGCGGCCCCTTCCAGGCTGTCATCTCGCTCGACCTGCGCCGCCTCGACCAGCTGCTCGCCCTCGACGAGACCTCCGGCGAGGCCGTCCTCGGCGCCGGTCTCACCGGTCCCGCGGCGGAGGCGCTGCTCGCCGAACACGGCTGGGAGCTCGGCCACTACCCGCAGAGCTTCCGCTACGCCACCATCGGCGGCTTCGCCGCCACCCGCTCCTCGGGCCAGGACTCGGCCGGGTACGGGCGCTTCGACGAGATGGTCCGGGGCCTGCGCGTGGTCACCCCCGCCGGGACGCTCGACCTCGGCCGGGCCCCCGCCTCCGCCGCCGGGCCCGACCTGCGCCAGCTGTTCCTCGGCTCCGAGGGCACCCTCGGCGTGATCACCGCCGTGCGCCTGCGGGTCCACCCGCTGCCCGCCGTCAAGGCCTACGAGGCGTGGAGCTTCCCCGACTTCGCCACCGGGACGGCCGCGCTGCGCGCCGTCGAGCAGCAGGGCACCGGCCCGACGGTGATCCGGCTCTCCGACGAGGCCGAGACCATGGTCAACCTCGCCACGACCGAGCAGATCGGCGGCGCCCCCACCGTCACCGGCTGCCTGGCCGTCACCGTCTTCGAGGGCACCGCCGAACAGGTCGCCGCCCGGCACGACCTCACCCGCGAGGTACTGCTCGCCGCCGGCGGAACCTCGCTCGGCGAGCCGCCCGCCCGGGCCTGGGAGCACGGCCGGTTCAACGCCCCCTACCTGCGCGACTCGCTGCTCAGCGCCGGCGCGCTGTGCGAGACCCTGGAGACGGCGGCCGAGTGGGGCCGGCTGGCCGAACTGCGCACCGCCGTCACCGAGGCGCTCACCACTGCCCTGCCCGGCGCGCTCGTGCTCTGCCACATCTCGCACGTCTACCCGACCGGCGCCTCGCTCTACTTCACCGTCGTCGCCGCCCTCGGCGAGGACCCGCTCACCCAGTGGGGCACCGCCAAGCGGGCCGCCGGCGACGCCATCGTGCGCAGCGGCGGCACCATCAGCCACCACCACGCCGTCGGCGCCGACCACCGGCCCTGGATGACCGAGGAGATCGGCGACCTCGGTGTGCGCATCCTGCGCGCCGTCAAGGCCGAACTCGACCCGGCGGGCATCCTCAACCCCGGGAAGCTGATCCCGTGACCGGCCCGAGAACCGTCATCCGCAGGGTCACCGTTCTCACCAACCCGGCGGCGGGCATCGGCCACGCCGAACCCGCCGCCCACCGGGCCGTCGCCCGGCTGCGCGCACTCGGCGTCGAGGTCGAGCCGCAGGCCGGGCAGTCCGCCGACGACGCCGTCCGCCTCGCCCGCGAGGCGGCGGCCGGCGGGGCCGACGCGGTGGTCGTGGTCGGCGGCGACGGCATGGTCAACCTGACCCTCCAGGCCCTCGCCGGCACGGCCGTCCCGCTCGGCCTGATCCCGGCCGGCACCGGCAACGACCACGCCCGCGAGTACGGCCTGCCGATCGACTCCCCCGAGGCCGCCGCCGAGGTCATCGCCGCCGGCCGCACCCGCGGCGTCGACCTCGGCCGGATCACCGGCCCGGACGGCGCCGTCCGCTGGTACGGCTCCGTCCTCGCCAGCGGTTTCGACTCGCTGGTCAGCGACCGCGCCAACCGGCTGCGCTGGCCCCGCGGCCGGATGCGCTACAACCTCGCCATCCTCGCCGAGTTCGCCAACCTGCGCCCGCTGCCGTTCCGGCTCACCCTCGCCGACGGCACCGTCGTCGAACGCGACCTCACCCTCGCCGCCGTCGGCAACACCCGCAGCTACGGCGGCGGCATGTTGATCTGCCCGGCCGCCCTGCCCGACGACGGACTGCTGGACGTCACCCTCGTCGACGCCATGCCCCGGCTGCGGATCGCCCGCTTCTTCCCCACCCTCTTCAAGGGCACCCACATCACCCACCCGGAGGTCACCACCCTGCGCACCGAGTCGCTGCGGATCGAGTCCCCCGGCATCACCGCCTACGCGGACGGCGAGTTCATCACCGCCCTCCCCGTCGACGTGGCGGTCCACCGCGAGGCCCTCCGGCTGCTGGTGCCCTGACCCCCCCGGCTCCCCGGCTCCCCGGGCTCAGCCGACCAGGCGGCGGCGCCAGAGCAGGGGGCGTATCTCGATCGTGTCGGAGGGGTCGCCGCTCCAGAGCGTCGGGAGGCCGACGGCCGCCAGGGCGGTGACCACCTCCTCGCCGATGGCCGTGGTGGTCGCCGGGGAGCCGTCGAAGCCGCCGTAGAGCAGGGACAGGCCGTGGCCGGCGGCAGCCGACTCGGTGCACTGGGAGTGGAAGTAGACGAAGCCCCGGGCCTCCGGCCGCCCGGCCGCGCCGATCTCCGCCTCACCGCAGGAGCGGCAGCAGGTGAAGTCCTCCCGGGCGGTGATGCCGGCCGCCTCCAGAGCGGCGAACGCGCGGGCGAGGCGTTCCGGGTCGGTCTCGCCGATCCAGCCGCTCTGCTCGCCGATCCGCTCCAGCCAGAGCCGGTCGGCGAGTTGCTCGGCCTGGGCCGGGGAGAGCGGGCGGCGCTCGCCGGAGACCAGGTACTCCTCGGCGTGCTCGGCGAGCCCGGCGCGGTCGGTGTAGCCGCAGGCGAGGGTCAGCCGCAGCTGCTCCTCCAGCTGCTGCCGTTCCTCGGGCTCCAGCACCGGCGCGGGCACCGGCTCGGCGGCCGGGCCGAAGTCCAGCCGCTCCCACGCCAGGGCGTCACCCCAGCCCGGCTCCTGCCGTGCCCAGGCCGTCATCGCCGTGAGCACCGTCTCCGGCCCGTCCACCCGCACCTCGAAGTGCCGGGCGGCGGAGCCGTCGCGGTGCTCCAGGGTGTAGTCGCCGCCGGCCTTGTGCCAGACCTGGATGTACACGTCCGGCAGGTCCGGTATCCGCTGCACGACGAGGAAGGTGTCGGCCCCGGCGCCGATGCGCCGGACCAGCCCCGCCAGTTCGTCCGCGGTCACCCTGAGGTGCCGCGCGTCGTTCGTCTGCACCGTGATCGCCAGCATGACGTCACCCTCGCACAGCCCACCGACAATCCGGACGGCGCGGGCACGGTCCTGTCGGACAGGGCCTAGCTGCAATGCCGGTGACTTAGGTTGTGGCGGCTCTGCTGGTGATCGTGATGACGGCCGGGAGCGGTGGTGGCCAGTCGCGGTGTTGGGCGCGTTTGAGG